>QKEH01000073.1 GCA_003252385.1 Bacteroidota bacterium
TGGTTAACCGTTTAACCGAACTGGAACTGGTTACTGTTGGCAACCAAACGGTTGCGCTGACCGATACCGGACGATCGTACGCCCTGCGCATTGTGCGCATACACCGCATCTGGGAACGCTATCTGGCCGACCAAACCAGCCTGGCTCCTGCCGACTGGCACAACGAAGCCTGCCGAATTGAACACCTGGTTACCGATGAAGAAACCGAAAAACTGGCTGCTGAAATGGGAAACCCGGTATTCGATCCGCACGGCGATCCCATTCCAACTGCCGATGGACGACTGCCCAAATCGATGGGCATTCCGTTAACAGCCCTTGATAAAGGCGATATGGGACACATTGTTCATTTGGAGGACGAACCCCGAAGCATCTACGAACAGTTGGTTGTGTTGGGCCTGTATCCCGGCATGCAGGTGTATGTTACCGATGTTACCGACAAAAAAATAACCTTTGTAGCTAACGGCGACGAATGTGTTTTAACCCCCGTATTTGCTAGTTATATCACAGTTGAAAAAACACCCTCAGCCGAACCTCAAACCCCGAAACACGACCTGTTGTCTTCGCTCGGCATGGGTGAACAAGCCGAAATTGTGGGCATTTCGCCAAACTGTCGCGGACAACAACGAAGGCGTTTGATGGATTTGGGCATTGTTCCCGGTGGCCGTATTTCGGCTGTAATGAAAAGCGCATCGGGCGACCCGGTCGGTTACCGGATTTTAGGAACCACTATCGGCATACGAAAACAGCACGCCGATCTGGTTTTTATCCACCGCAAAGATAAAGTATCATGAACACACCCGATAACTGCGCCAACTGTCCGGCGCATAATAAAGCCAACCTGATTCGACTGGGGGTGGATCTGGAAAACGTAGATTACGTACTGGCCATGGCCGGTAACCCCAATACGGGAAAAAGCACGGTATTTAACAACCTCACCGGGCTTCGCCAGCACACTGGCAACTGGCCGGGAAAAACCGTATCGCGTGCCGAAGGTGGTTTTATTTACAACGAAAAAAGATACAAAGTGGTGGATTTGCCCGGCACCTATTCCCTGCTTTCTACCAGCACCGATGAAGAGGTGGCCCGTGATTTTATCCTGTTCGGACAGCCCGATGTCACGGTGATTGTAGTAGATGCCACGCGGTTGGAACGCAACCTGAACTTGGTGCTTCAGATACTCGAACTTACCGACAGGGCGGTTCTTTGTGTAAATCTGATGGATGAGGCCAAAAGAAACCAGCTTGAAATCGACACGCGTACCCTGTCGAAGGAACTGGGAATTCCGGTGATACCAGCCTCTGCCCGCCGGAAGCAGGGCATGGAAGAACTGCTGCAGGCCATCGAAGCCGTAGCTATCGGACACTACCATTGCAAACCTCCAAAAATAAAAAGCCGATCTCCAAAATTGAACCGGGCCATTGAAAACCTGTCGGAAAAAATCCGGAAAACCTACCCCAACCTGCCCAATGTAAATTGGGTAGCCATGCGCCTGCTCGAAGGCGACAACAGCATAATAGAAGCCATTCGCAGCGGCGAAATTGGCAACTTGCACGAAGAAGATTTATCCATCGACAACTAGGGATCACAACCATGCAGAATACCCCCTCAAAATCCAAAGGCGAAGAGATACTTGCTGCGGCAAATGCGGCTCGTTGGGAGCTGGGCACCGATTTCCACGATTCCATTATCGAATCCATCTACGAAGACGCATCGCGTATTGCCCAAAAAACGGTGAAACAGCAGGGTAAAAAGGAAGCCTACAGCTTCGACATGAAGGTAGATAAAATAGTGACCAGCAGATGGCTCGGCTTTCCACTTATGTTTTTATTGTTGGCAGTGGTATTCTGGTTAACCGTAGCCGGAGCAAATTATCCCTCTGGTCTTTTAGCCTCTCTGCTCATCGACACCCTGCATCCCCTGCTGAAAGACTTAGCCGTATCACTAAACCTTCCCTGGTGGTTGAGCGGAGTATTGATCGATGGTGCCTATCTGGCAATGGCATGGGTGATTGCGGTTATGTTGCCTCCCATGGCTATCTTCTTTCCTATTTTTACCCTTCTCGAAGATTTAGGCTATCTTCCCCGAGTAGCCTTCAATATGGACAATCTGTTCCGGAAAGCCGGGGCACACGGCAAACAGGCACTAACCATGAGCATGGGTTTTGGTTGCAATGCAGCCGGGGTAGTAGCTGCCCGGGTTATCGACAGTCCCCGGGAACGTTTAATTGCTATCATCACCAACAATTTCTCGCTCTGTAACGGACGGTGGCCTACCCAAATACTCATTGCCACCATATTCATTGGCGGTCTGGTTCCAGCTCGCCTTGCAGGTATGGTTTCTGCAGGTGCTGTAGTGGCGATTGCGCTGGTTGGCATTTTCTTCAGCCTGGTGGTATCGTGGGGCTTGAGCAATTCGGTTCTTAAAGGAGAAGCCTCGTCGTTCAGCCTGGAGCTGCCACCCTACCGGCCACCACGTATCCTGCAAACCTTATATTCCTCGCTGATCGACCGTACCCTGATCGTGTTGTGGCGCGCTGTAGTTTTTGCCGTTCCGGCCGGAACCATTATCTGGCTGGTAGCCAATGTCCAAATTAACGATCTGAGTCTGGCCGAATATTTTATCGAATGGGCCAATCCCTTTGCCCTGCTTTTCGGTTTGAACGGGGTCATTCTTTTGGCCTATCTGATTGCCATTCCGGCTAACGAAATAGTGATTCCCACCGTACTGATGCTTACCGTGCTAAGTTCCAAGATAGCCGGAATTGGATCGGGGTCGGGGGTATTGTTCGAACTGGACAATGTTACCGATACCGCCCAGGTACTCCACGCGGGCGGCTGGACACTGCTCACGGGGGTAAACCTAATGTTGTTCAGTTTGTTGCACAACCCCTGTTCCACCACCATAATGACCATCTATCGGGAAACCAAAAGTGCTCGTTGGACGCTGGTTGCCACCTTCCTGCCCATCTTCATGGGCTTCTTCGTTACTTTTTTCACCACACAGCTTTGGCTGCTGTTGCATTAACGGAGGAATAAGGCAGCTAACTTCCAAATCAATACCGTCCTCTGGGTTGGCAAACTTCGGTATCCCTCGTCATGCAAAGTGGGCTAGGTTTTTATTCTGTCAATCTGTTTTATATCTATTCTTTCGGGTCTTATTCTAATAACCTCTTTATGATCTTAGGTACCCCAAAAAAATGTGATCCACCTAGAACCTGTTTAGTCATATAGGTTCACCTTTATTCCTTGAATTGCAGCCTTCCCTTTCTAAATCCAAATTTGTTTTTTATTTTGCATACAAACCGTCAGACCCCGATCTGAAAAAAGCTTAAACTCTCAGCATGGTATTTAGCAGTATTGTTTTCCTACTTTTCTTCCTTCCGGCATTACTTATTACATATTACTTTGCTCACCCCAAATACAAGAACTGGGTGTTGCTTTTCTTCAGCATCTTTTTCTACAGCTGGGGGGCCCCTAAATTTATTTTTGTTTTGTTGGGCACTACACTCGTCGATTTCTACCTGGTACAGTTCATGTGGAAATCGCCCAACCCTTTGCAGCGTAAGCTATTGCTCTCTATTTCCGTTTCCATTAACCTGGGATTGTTAGTCTATTTTAAGTACTCCAATTTCTTTATCGATTCCATCAATTCCGTACTCACGACTACCGGTTTTCAGCCGATTCCATGGCTCGAGTTGGCCCTGCCCATCGGCATCTCCTTTTATACCTTCGAAACCCTAACTTATGTAATGGATGTATATCGCGGTGTGCATAAACCATTACGCAATTTTTGGGACTATCAGCTTTATATTATCCTGTTTCCTAAATTAATAGCCGGCCCCATTATCAGATACCACGATTTGGCCGATCAAATCATGGACCGAACGCAAAACGAGTCCAACGACATTAGGATGAGAGGGTTTTACCGTTTCGTACTGGGCCTATCCAAGAAGGTGCTCCTGGCTAACCAGATGGGACTGCAAGCCGACCGCATTTTCAGCACCGATTTCGCCCTTTTGGATACGTCCACCGCGTGGATCGGCATTTTAGCCTACACCTTTCAAATTTATTTCGATTTTTCCGGATACTCCGATATGGCTATTGGACTAGGGCGAATGTTGGGCTTTGTCTTTCCCGAAAACTTTAACAACCCTTACATTTCGCGAAGCATTACCGAGTTCTGGCGGCGTTGGCACATGACCCTGGGAGCCTGGATGAAGAACTATCTATACATCCCCCTGGGAGGTAACCGCGTAAAAACCAAACGTCGGCTGTATTTTAATCTTTGGCTGGTATTTCTGGCTTCGGGACTGTGGCACGGTGCTTCGAGGAATTTTTTGATCTGGGGAGCCTACCACGGCCTTTTGCTTGTCCTGGAGCGCAGCTTTCTATCCAAAGTGTACGATCGCATAGGGCGCATTCCCAGTACTCTTATCACCTTTCTCCTGGTAGTACTTGGATGGGTGTTCTTTAGGGTAGAAAACCTACCTCAGGCACTTCTTTATCTGCAACGCATGTTCGCCTTCCGGTTTGAATGGCCCGATAAAACCTTCGATCCGGAATTCCTTTCCTATATGGCTCTGGCTCTGTTCTTTTCCTTTGTTACCTGCAGTAAATGGGGAAACCAACTGCAGAATTATATCTATTTCGACCGCTACAGTTCCTCTAAACATTTCGGGGTATTTATGCTTAGCCTTAGCCTGCTGATTTTATGCATCAGTTCGATTACAGCCTTTGGATTCAATCCATTCATCTATTTTCGATTTTAACCATGAAGCACTCACCCCTGCCCGTCCCCAAGCTGCTGCTGCTGATATTGCTGGCGGTATTGGCACTCCCCATCATTCAGGTCAAATACCATTTGATAGAACTGAAACCCCTGGGAGGTGCCATTACAGAACCCACCCGGGCATACCTCAACCCCCAGGATTGGTTTTCAGGTAATTATCAGGAAATACAGGAAAAATACCTGAACGACAAATTCGGCTTTCGCAACTTCTTGGTTCGGCTCAACAACCAGATTGCCTATACCCTGTTTAGAAAAGCAAAAGCCAATAATGTACTTACCGGAAAAGAAAACTACCTTTTTGAAGAAAGTTACCTGCAGGCATACTGCGGACTCGATTATGAGGGTTACGACCGAATTTATCGCCGAATGAAGCAACTAAAAACTATCCAGGATTCTCTTTGGGTACGAAATAAAAATCTGATTGTGGTTTTTGCAGCTGGAAAAGCCTCTTTTTTCCCCGAATATTTCCCAGCGAAATACACTCGCCAAAAAGATACTTCTAACTACGAAACTCATGCGCAACTGGCCGAAGCACTACATGTAGATCATATCGACTTTAACCGGTACTTTGTAAATCAAAAATATGTTTCGCCCTATCCACTCTTTGGCCAATTTGGTATTCACTGGAGCTACTACGGCATGTGCCTGGTAGCCGATTCGCTCATCCGGTACATGGAACATAAACGCCATATTGACATGCCCAACGCCTATTGGACCGAAATTGAGCTGCACCAACCCCGAGGCGGCGATTACGATATTGGAAACGGACTAAATATACTGCGGCATTTTAAATCGTACGATATGGCCTATCCCAATATCCGGTTCGAATCGGACACGAATAAAACCCGGCCCAGTCTGCTGGTTATTTCTGATAGCTTTTACTGGGGCATCTATGATTTTGGGTTCACCCAGGCTTTCCAAAACAGTCATTTTTGGTTTTACAACCATTTGGTATTTCCTGAAAGTCACACCTGCCCAGTGGAAACCAGCCAATTGGATTTGAGTGAAGAAATTTCCCGACACGATGTAATCATTCTCATGGCCACCGAAGCAACTTTGTCCAACCTGGGCTGGGGCTTTATCGAAAAAGCCTACGATCTTTTCCATCCGCAAACCGGAAACGAATAGCCTCTAAAACTGGAAACTCCAAATGGCGCATCTGCCCCAGCGATCAAAGTGCCTGGCGAGGTTGAAACAATACAGCCTCGCCACAGAGCCGGCTCGCAGAGCAATGCATGACCAATCCGAGCAGAGCGATAACATGAATCCGGTATCGAAAGCTTTTTACAATTTTGCACGTATCGTTATCTGACTAGATCGACCGATAAGCCTTGTCCGATTCGTAATAGGTAAGGTGAGCCTGCTCAAAGCACAAACCATCCAACCGGCCCTCCGGGTCGCGAAGAAACAAGGGTTTATTTTGAGTGTGCGACAGCCTATAGCCGGCGGTATCCAATGCCTTACGAAAGTGGAGATTATTAGCCATCACAGAAATTAAGGAACAACCCTCGTCGTATAAAATTTCTTCGCAATAGTGCAATAAGAAGAGCCAGTTGTTTTGGTCGTTACCCACGTAGGGAATATGAACAATACGTCCGCGTTTGGCTCCATTGAATTCGGCAATGTAGAGTATCAATGTTCCAATAAGCCGATCGTTGAGCCAAATGCTTTTGAGCATTGCACGAACATCGGGGGTTTGCTGCAACCAGTGGATGCGGATGGTGGTTTCCGGTTGGTACAGAACACCGGCAGCCAGGGGGTTGACTTCCGGCACTTCGCCATTGAAATCAGTAACAATCAATTCGGATGCCACCCGGGGTGTTCGTCCTTTCAGCCAGCTGGGCAGGCAAAAAACCGCTTTTTTGAGCGTATGCACCAGTTTATCGTCTCCCGATTGCAGGTACTTCAAGGGGCGTTGCAGCTTATAGTAGGTGTAAGTGTTCGAACAGCAATTCAGTTTGGCAATTTTGTAGGTTTGCTGCGCCACATGCGAGCCACCAATGGCGAAACCAAAATCAGCCAGCGGCATGGTTTTGGTAAGCAGCTGGGGGCCGGCTAATCCACGGTACCTGGGCGATATGTACCACGACATCGGAATAACTCCGGTCAGGCTGGTGGCTCCATACCGATAGGTGGATCGGGTATAACCAATCAGCCCTAGCACCTCTTCTTCTTCGGTAACCAGCACCAGCAAACTCATTGGCCGACCTTGACCCTGATTACTAAAGAGCCAGCGGGCTTTATCCACCGTGTATTTCAAACAAGCTGCCACCTGGGGCAGATCCTCTTCGCGCCCTTGGCGGATTTGTGTTTTCATGAGTTCGTTGAGGTTAGGTTCAACCACGTACTACGTTTTGGCGCAATGCAGCGCTCACCGCCGGCGCTGCCTGCTACCGGTTTTGATAGGAGGTGGCGAGTTCGTTCAAATAGCATTCTAAATTAGTGTAATAGAGGACGGTATCGTTCCCATCACCGGCTTGGTTAGGGTTCAAACCGTGCTGCGTTTCCCAGGCATCAGGAATCCCATCCTGATCGGTATCGGTAGCAGCAGTTCCAGCCGAATAGGTTTCATAACCGCCCACCTCCGAAGGGGAGTTGATCAGGCTGCCCGTGCCATGAACCACATCATCCAAAATACGAAGGTCGGTTCCATCGAGAACTGGAACCCGGCATCCGGCATGTGCCAGAACATACGCTTCGATCTCATCCACCTCCAGCACATTGGTCACTTCCACAGCACGTTCCCATTGATTTATCAAATATGGCCTCCCGGCAAGCAGCTCATCATAATACGGACTTAATTCCTTAGCCCAGCCGGCACCTTGAGTGTAGCTTACCCAGTTGGAATCCATATAAATGGAGGAGGCATCCGGTATCAACTGAAAATTACCCCTTCGAAATAAGGGGTCTTCGTTGCTGTTGCCCCCGGCTTTGTAGTAGTTTTTATATACATTGATATCCCCACAACGCCCTTTTCCTTCGGAGTCGGAAAAATGAGTTCCGTAACCGTCAATACCCCCCCAATTGTATACCAGGTTGTTTACTACATCTATTGAGAAATCGTTGCCGGTAATCAGGGGGTTGCGCATGTGATTATGGGCAAACAAGTTGGTCAATATGGAAATATGATTCACCCCTTCCTGAAACAACATACCGCGGCTATGTGGTCCATCGGGGTGGATACTGTTATAGAGGCATTCGGCAAAAAGGCTGTTTTGTATGGTCAGGTATTGAGTAGTTGTCATGATTCCAACGTTTTCATCCAGTGCCCAGCTACCTGTAAAATGATCGATAATAATGTTTTGCCCGGCAATAGATAAGGCATCGCGACCGGAAGGCGGGGTTCCGTCAGGATCATCCCCGGGGCGGCATCGCAAGTGTCTAATAATAACATCATGGGTATATATCAGAACACAACCATGAGTGATCACTACTCCGTCGCCCGGAGCAGTTTGTCCGGCAACGGTTACATAGGGGTTACGAATAATAATATTGGCCGATTCCTGCTGAAGGGTAAGACGTATTTGTCCGCTTACTTTGAAGAGAATATTGCGGGGGCCGCTCAACCGTTCCAATCCGTAACGAAGCGATCCTGGGGAATTATCATCGTCCAAGGTGGTAACATAGTATACAATGCCCCCCCTGCCTCCGTGGGTGTAACGCCCAAATCCATCTGCCCCGGGAAAAGCCAGATCCTCCGTTTCAAGAGGCGGTGGAAACGGGAAAGTATCCCCCGGGGTTTCAGGAAGAATTCCCCCGGTATCTGAGCTGTCTGAGGAGGGGCTGTCAAGTTGGCTCTGCTGTTCTTTACGGCATTCCGTGCAGAGCAGGATTCCGATTAGGAGTACTGCACCTGTTCTTAAAACATTTCTATTCATAGTGCATCTATTGGGCAGCCAACTTCTCCACCAGTTTGGCAGCGAGAAAGCGGGCCGCTTCAGGCTTTAAATGACCCCCATCGTTGGTATACGCATTTATCAAATAGTAATTGCCTTTCTTTTGATTTACCGAACCATTTGGAGCAGTTGCCTCCAGCTTTGCCAAATCGAACACTCCATCGGCACCGTAACGATCCCGCAACAAGCGATTGTATTTGTTGAGATAAAAACTGTGATCTTTTCCCATGTATACCGACAGCTTGTCTTTCCAGTTTTTTGGGAACACCTTAACCGGCGTAGTAATATGTACTATTTTCAACCGGGGATGTTTTGCCTGAATAACTGCCACCCGCTTTTCGTAATGATTGAAAAGACTGTCGATGTCAGTTTTACGTTTTAAATCCACATAGCAGAACTTAAAAAGGGCTATGTCCACCATTCCGCCCAGTTCACCTTCCATCAGATCGCAAAAGTCATTCACCTTCGACCAAGGATCTCGATTGATCCCAATGGCATCATGAGCAAAAACAGGAGTTATAAACGCCGATGAATCGCGGGTTAACTGTATATTGAGCTTCGCATCCACCGATTCGTTCAGCGCAATTAAGCCCTCCATCAGGTTTTGCCCAACCGACTGGTGGCCAAAGAATACCTTCTTCCCCCTAAGTGTGGTAATGTGTTGTTCAAAGTTTTGCATATCAATTTTGTTTTGTGAATTGAGCCCGCAACTACCCAAAAGCAATATTCCAAGAAGCATACCGGAAAAAATGGCTTTCTTCATGCGTATAGGAATTAGTAAGTGTAGATCATTTTATTACCCCGATTTGGCTCCTCAAGATCCGGTACAAGCCATACAGACCTAATAGAAGCATTGGCGGATATACCGGCATACTGTAACGAGCAATGGCTAAGATGGAGGCATACAGCAGATTGAAATAAATGATGGACATTAGCACACTAAAACCAAAGATGTTCTCACGAAATGTTTTTACGAATCCTAACAGAAATAAGCCCAAACTCACCACGGCCAAAACCAGGTAAAACATCGATTTTTTAAAGTTTTCGCCCCGATACCAGAAGGTGGGGAGCTGTTTGGTAATATGCAGGGCAAACTGTCCAGGTTCTTCAATAATAAATGCCTTCATCAGGGAATCCAACACCCGGGTTTGCTTTTCATCATCCAAACAATCATATTCCTCGACAATACGCATATACTCCATCTGAAACTTAGCCCAAACCTCGTCGTTGGTGTTTTGCAACAAATAGCCGTTTTCCCGGGACATAAACTCGCCCCGCAGGAATTCATACCCCACTCCCTTTGAGACTGGAATTAGCTCTCCCGTGAGGTGATAGTTACGCAGGGTCCAAGGGGAAATGGTGATTAACAGGAACAGATTAGGGATAAGAAACAAACGTACCAAAGTGCCTCTGCTGAGATTACGAAATTGTGGAATACGAAGCAAATAAAAAACCAGAGTACCACATGCAAAGAATAGCGGATACAACAGGGTAACCGCTTTACACAGGGCGGCCATCCCTGCAAAGAAACCAGCCAAAACAGGGTTCAATAACCCATCGTGAACCAACGAGCGGTAAGCAAACCAGATCATTAATAATACCAGAGGAGCAAAAAGCAGTTCAACCAAAATTTTCGAAACATAAACCACACACATGGGATGCAGAGCCACCACCAATCCGGTTATCAGGGCAAGTTTCCACGAACCATACAACTTTTTCGATAATACATAAGTTAACAACGCCAGAACCGCCAGCAACCCACTTTGAAAACCGATAACTGTGAAATTGGATGCCCCAAACCAACGGAAAAGTAAGCCAAGAGTGAAGGGATACAGTGGGCCACGGCGAACACTCCCGTCGAAATTGTTGTAATCCGCAAAATGCCGAGCCAGTAATCCAAAGGAGTCCTGATCTTTCATGCTCCCTTCTGCTGCCCAACCAGTAAACAGACCAGTCAACACGGCAATGACTACAACAAGAACTCCCAATATCCAGTGTAAATAAGCGGAAGGTACAAGTCGTGTTTTTTGATTCAACCAAGAGTTGAACTTATTTAAGAGTAGGTCAGGAGTAAACATGCAGCAGGTTGGTTTTTTGTATAGGATGCTCAAATATAACACATTTTCAGGTATTCGAAATTTCCTACATCGTACGAATTCTTTGCTTTAACAGCCCGTTTCGGTTGTTGGTCAAATAACACAAGGCGCTATACCGACAATACCTTCCAATTCTCCTCTGCTTTAACTTTTTTTCATTTATTTTGTTTGATCCATTTTATTAAAACCGCCCCTAATGGAAATTGCCCTGCTGATTCCCTGTTATAACGAAGCACTCACCATTGAGAAGGTTATTCAAGATTTCCGACACGAAATTAAAGACCTTA
>QKEH01000142.1 GCA_003252385.1 Bacteroidota bacterium
AAAGAAACAGGAACAAACCACTTATTTGGGGAAGAATTTCGTTTGGAGAAAATCAGTAGACATGGCGATCCTTTGGAAAAATTGAATGCAACAATAAACTGGGAATTGTTCTTCCCTGTACTGCAAGGGCTTGAAAACAAGGAAAGTAAGAGCAATTCGAGTGCAAAGCCTTACCCTCCCTTGTTGATGTTCAAGATATTGGTACTTCAACGATATTATAATCTGAGTGATAGTCAGACACAAAGCTATTTGCGGTGTTCCATGATAAACTTGAAGAAAACGGCCTAATTGTAGATGAAGGGAAAATAATAGATGCCAGTTTTGTTGAAATGCCACGCCAACGCAACAGCAGGGAAGAAAACAAGCATATCAAAGAAAATGGCACAGCTCCAAGATCATGGGACGAAAAACCCAATAAAAAGCGACAAAAAGATATCGCAACAAGCACAAATTTATCGATACCCAATTGAATACTGATGCCTCGGCGCCTGATTATCAGGCATTTGAAGGCTTGCTTGACAAGGATAAAGACAGAGGTTGTGATATTTGGGCAGACAGTGCATATGGTGGCGAGAAACAAGAAAAAACAATAAAGCGGTATCGGATGAACAATAAAATCCATGAGAAGGGCACTCGCAACAACCCATTGACAGAGGCACAAAAAGAATCAAACCGTAAAAAATCAAAAACTAGGGCAAGGGTCGAACATGTGTTTGGGTTTATTGAAGGAAGCATGAACCGGTTACAACTGAATTGTATCGGAATAAAACGGGCATCGGCAATGGTAAGCCTTATCAACCTGACCTATAATAGAGACTATAAACAAGGCTGCAACTCAGCTTGCAATCGGCTTTTTGTTCTTTGCAACCGGAACATTTTGAAATTACCTCCTTATATAACTCCTTTAGATAGATGAGCTGCTTGAAAGAAATATTTTGGTTTTGAGTGAAAAATTCATCAATGGGATACCTTGCAATTTTTAATACTTCGCAGTTCTCCTGGATTTTCAGATTAGAAATCTTCTCCCTGAATTCCAGTTGGCCAATAATCCGGTAGGAACTCGGAATTAATTCCTCTTGGTTAAAGTATTTTCCAAAATAGGTTTCAATGAAGGAAAGGATTTGTTCCAGTTGTGCATAGAAATAGTATTGGAGTTCTGCTAAAGATTGAATCTTTTCAGGACTGTTATTCCTGCCAAACTTTTCCGGGGAAATCTGATGAATCAAGGAATCACACAACCTCATCAGGCACGTTTGATGGCGTTGGATGTAGCGTTCCACCTGTTTATAGTTTTTCAGGCTGAACATATGCTCTCCAAAGGATTTTTTAAATCGTTGGTTTCAATCTCAATCTCATTGACAACTGAGTCCGTCTTATCCAATATCTCTTGTTCTTGGGCAGGTGAAATTGGCGACAAATAATTTTCAATTAACGAATCTATTTTAGCTAATTCATAATCCATGCAGGGTTAAGTTCATATTCTCAACACAAATCCGGAACATAAAGAACCTATTGGTTTTGGTATCTGAAATAAATAATATTCTAAGGCTATGTTCTACAATAAATATTCTATATATGAGTATCTTTATTCCATGGACATGAAACTGCTACAAACCCGTATTGCTTCCCTATCCGAGACTGAGAGGCAGATTCTTTACAATCAAGTAATTAGATTGATTGATGAAATTGATTTCGATCTTAACACCCTGGAGTTAAAGAACAGGAAAAGCACTGTACTTGCCTGTCCTCACTGCTTAGGAACGTCGATAAAGAAGAATGGAGTTGTTAAAGGTGCTCAGCGATTCGTATGCAAAGAATGTAAAAGGAATTTCCGGGCTAATACAGGTAGTGCCACAGCCCACCTAAAGAAACGAGAAAAATTTAAAAGCTACATCCCATACTTCATCGCGGGACACTCCATCCGTAAATGCGCAGAACTTACCGGAGTATGTATCCAGACTTCTTTTGACTGGCGGCATAAAATCCTGTCAGCATTTAATAAACAACAGGATGAAGTACTTCTTTCAGGTATCTGTGAGAGCGATGACATATTTTTCACTCATTCAAATATGGGTGAGCGAGCTTTAGGAAGAAAAGGGGAAAAGGAATCCATGAACCCAAGAGCAGGGGCATTAGCGATGAAAAAGTAGCTGTAATAGTTAGTAGTGACCGCAAAGGGAATAAACATTTGCGTGTAGCAAAGAGAGGGCGAATTAGCGTCAAAGATATAAAGAAGGTGCTAGACGGTAAATTGGAGAAAAAGGTTTAGTTCTGTGCACCGATGCGCATCGAAGCTATACCGCTTATGCAAAATCTGCGAATATAGAGCACCACACTATCAAAGCATCAGCGAAAGAATACAAACGGGATAATTACCACGTTCACATGTAAATTATATTGCAAGCGATCTGAAACAGTGGATCGGTAAATTCAATGGAGTGTCGACAAAGTAGTTACAGAACTATCTCAATTGGTATGCGGTTCAGGGATTACTAGAAAAAGCGGTTGTCCCATCTAAGGCCTCTGCCACTCTGATCACCTTGTCAATAAGTGCTTGGTCGATATTTAAAGAATTCTCGCTTTGGAATACGCTTAATAGAACACAGCCATGAAAGTCAATAAAAAAAGCCCTTGGGGGGGGGCTTTTTGACCCTTGAAGTTCAAGAGCAAAGTGGAGCTGCCGGGAGTCGAACCCGGGTCCAAACAAGCAATCTGTAAGCTTTCTACATGCTTATTCTGTACTTGGTTTTCGACTACAGCCTGGCTACAGACAACCGAGCGGAAGCTTATCCTCTTAAATTTCGCTGGGCTTTAGAGACATCTGCCCAACTATCTCTGACTCACGTGTGCCCCGAACTCCAAAACCGCAGAGAAGGGTTTTGGCGGAACAGCTTGTTCCAGCATCTAATGCCGGAAAGATGTTAATCTACTATACTTCGACTAAGCAGCAAGCGCAAATGAAGATTCGCCAACTAAAAAGTGTGCACCACTGATTAACGGGAAATGTGCGTGAACCCGGCATGCTTACTCACCGATTTGTCTTGCTGTCAAAACCAAAATCAGCCCCGTAATGCACTGCAAATTTATAAAAAATTACCATGAAGCCGCACCTTTCTCACCTATAAAATAACCCGCAAAAATAGCCCGGGAAATTAATCCGTAACACTATTTGAGATGGACCAATAAATAGGCTTTATGCTTTTAAAAGCTGCTCAATGGTATATGCCGGATCGGAGGTGTGGAATACCGAAGTACCGGCCACCAGTACATCGGCACCTGCAGCAAACAGCGAAGCAGCATTTTCGAGATTAACCCCTCCGTCCACTTCGATTAAAGCCTTCGAATGCGTTTTCTCTATAAGCTCCTTAAGTTCTGCAATGCGCTGATAGCTGCGTTCGATAAACTTCTGCCCGCCAAAACCCGGGTTTACGCTCATAATGAGCACCAGGTCGAGATCCTGAACAATGTCCGCCAGAGTACTCACCGGCGTGGCCGGATTAAGCGATATACCCGCCTTAACCCCGTTTTCTTTAATCTGGTGCACGGCTCTGTGCAGGTGCCTGCTGGCCTCCTGGTGCAGCGTGAGCACATCGGCTCCCAAAGCACAGAACCGATCAATATAACGTTCCGGCTCCACAATCATCAAATGTACATCCAGAGGTTTGGTTGAAATGTTATGTACCGCTTCCAATACCGGCATACCAAACGAAACATTCGGCACAAAAACACCATCCATAATATCGCAGTGTAACCAACTGGCCTTACTGTTATTAATTGTGGCAACGGCCTCACCCAGACGGGTAAAGTCGGCAGCTAAAATCGAGGGAGCAATATGACGGTTCATACTCGGAAACGATTTGAAACTTCAAAAGTACATATATTCTGAAATTAGCGGCACACATTCCATCGAAAACGCCTTCCGAAAAGGCTGTAACAATCAATAACATTCCACTTTTCAGTCCATTACACAACAAAATTCAATTGCACGGAGGCTCGACTAACGGTGCAATTAAATTCTTCCAACAAAACCGGTTCCGAATTTCGAAACTGCCCCACCACCTTTTTCGCCCACCGAACGTACTGTATTTTCCGCTCCCGGATCCACGCTATCCGAGTGGTTAGCAGATCTCTGATATTACAGGTTTTATCGGCCAATTTCAAGGCTTGTGCCTCTGGCGACAGATTTCCGGCCCGAGCTACCTGCAACTGCTTTCGCCGTTCAGATGGCAAGGTCATATCGTCGGTAACTTCCAGAATAAGCTGCAAGACCTCTTTTCCAAAAGCGTTCATAATATCAGCCCCGGTAGCTTCGGTATCTTCAAGCGTATCGTGCAAGAGAGCTGCTATTATAATATGCGGTTGGCAGGGATTCATAAAATGGATCAGGTGATGGGCCACCTCTATGGGATGGTTAATGTACGGTATTCCATCAGCACCCTTACGTTTTTGAAACCGTGATAATGTGCTGAAAAGGTTAATGCCCTAAATATCGATGGTAACACATCCGCATCATGGCTGCCCAACGACCGTTTTTCCATAGGTTCTCCCTGCTTTCACTCTCTTTACGAAAATTGATACCTCGGGTTTTTGTTAATTATCCGGTATCGGATTAATTCGAATTTATTGTATTTTTAAGTCCCATTCGTGGCAAACTTCAGTATTACATGAACAACCTGCTAATTGAAAGTACAAAAAAAACTCCGGAAGTAAGCTTCAATGCCGATGGCCGGTTGAAGATTAGCGGGCGTTCCATACCTGAAGATCCAACACTTTTTTACGACCAGCTCTTTGAATGGACGTATTTCTACTGCCAGGAAGCCAACGAGGTAACCACCCTGGACATTGTTCTGGAATACTTCAATAGCGGGTCATCCAAGGCGATTCTTCATATTTTACGAGCCTTGGTCGACATCTCAAAAAAAGGAAAAAAGCTCACCATCAACTGGTATTACGAAGAAGGCGATGACGACATTATGGAACGTGGTGAATACTACGAATCCATCCTGGACTTTAAGTTCAATTTTTTTGAAACCTGATTTCCTGCAATCCCAACCGGATGGCAGAGAAAACTTTCGTGCCTCCCCCAACCCGCCTGACTAGCCATTGTACCTCCCTCAGCCTCACTCTTTTTTTATGGTATCCTGAAAATATGGCTTAATTATTGCCTATTTTTGAGCAGATCGAATACCGGGAACTTATGACCTTTCAAACTCTCCGAAATTTTGCACTATTCGCCCTTCTTCTTGTTGAGGCACTACCCTTACAAAGCGCCACCGGGTGCACATCCACCAACACCTCCTTTAAAGCGGGCGAAGAAATAACCTATGTACTTTCCTACGACTGGTTCGTGATATGGACCGAAGTGGGCGAGGTTAAATTCACCATTAAAGATACCACGTACAATCAGAAACCTGCCTATGCATTTAATGCCGTTGGCACCACATATAAAAGTTGGGACTGGATTTTTAAAGTGCGCGATGTATTTAGCACCGTTGTGGACAAACAAACCCTGAAACCCTTTGAATCGGGTCGTAATATTCAGGAAGGGGGCTATCGACAGGTAGAAAAATACCGCTACAATTTCGATAAAGAAGCCATCTACATCGAAAATAAAACCAACGATCATCCGGTGTCCCATGATACGCTCCCTATGACCCCCTGCACTTACGACATTATGAGCTCCTTATTGTATGCCCGAAATATCGATTTCTCCAAACACCAGGTAGGTGACACCATCCCTATCGACGTGGTTCTTGACAAACACATGTACCCCATCTATTTCCGTTATTTGGGAATTGAGGATATCAAACTCAAAGGAATAGGCACATTCAATTGCATAAAGTTCAGCGTTTTACTCATTGAGGGCGAAATGTTCCACGAAGGTGAAGACATGACCGTTTGGGCAACCAATGATAAGAATAAGATTGTGGTTTATGCGCAATCGCCTATTTTAATTGGATACATTAAATTGAACCTGAAAAAGTTACGTGGCAACCGCCACCCTATGTCCACATTTAAAAAACTGGAAGACAAATAAACCCTACCGGATGAGCGGCCATCCTGACAGCCAGGAAACGAAAACTTCTTTTCTGAACAACTACTTTCAGGAGGATGTAAAACAACTACTACCCAAAAAATCAAACCTGTGCTTATCCCAGATAGGCTTTAAGGTTGCGGCAACGGGTAGCATTTTTCAGCCTTTTAATAGCCTTCTCCTTAATTTGGCGTACCCGCTCGCGGGTCAGGCTAAACTCCTCTCCTATTTCTTCCAGGGTGTGAGCATGCTTGCCTCCCAAACCAAAATACAAACGGATGATACTGGCCTCGCGATACGAAAGTGTGGAAAGAGCCCTTTCTATCTCTTTGCAGAGCGAGTCCGTCAGTAGTCCTTTATCGGGCGGAGGAGTATCCTTACTGAGCATTACATCGTATAGGGTTCCTTCTTCATCCTGGGTGATTGGGGCATCCATCGACACATGCCTGCCCGAACTCTTCAACGCCTCCTTCACCTCATCGGGAGCCATTTCGAGTACGGCCGCTATTTCCTGTATGGACGGTTCTCGTTCAAATTCCTGTTCCAGATCGGAAAAAGTGCGGTTAATTTTATTGATGGAACCAATCTTATTGAGAGGTAACCGTACAATCCGAGCCTGTTCGGCAAGAGCCTGCAAAATTGATTGCCGGATCCACCATACCGCATAAGAAATAAATTTAAATCCCCGGGTTTCATCGAAACGTTGCGCCGCTTTAATAAGTCCCAGATTCCCTTCATTAATTAAATCCGGCAAGGTAAGACCTTGATTTTGATACTGTTTCGATACAGAAACCACAAAACGCAGATTGGCCTTGATCAGTTTATCCAAAGCCGCCTGATCGCCATTTTTGATACGGCGTGCCAGTTCCACTTCCTGATCTGCAGAAATCAACTCCTCCTTACCAATTTCGTGTAAATATTTGTCCAGCGAAGGAGTATCGCGGTTGGTTACCTGCTTAATGATCTTAAGTTGTCGCATGATGTAAAAGCATATTCAGGTTAGATCCTTACCCTCAGGCACCTTTAGGAGAACCGGAAGACATACTGTCGATCGTCCTAATATTCAGAGTGCTAAAGCAGCTGTTAACTAGCTTAAAAGTAGTAAAATTTCTATTTCTTTTACAGGACAGGAAAATAATTTTGCCGAATATTTTGGATATTCTCCTTTATTCCCTATCATTGTACTGCCTTTTCGAATCGGCAAAAGGACTTATTACCCGAACACATAATCCCTTCAATATTACGATACCGTTAGTTACGTTAAACTAATCTGTAATTTTATAAAATTTCCTATTATATTTTTTTATGTACGACATTCTTGAATTGAATAAGAAGTTGGTTTCTGAGTTGAAAGAAATTGCCAAAGAACTGAATATTAAAAAGGTTGAGGCATTACGCAAGCAAGACCTGGTTTATAAGATACTCGACCAGCAAGCCATTTCGGCAACGGAAAGCAAGAAAACCTCCCCGGAAAAGAAAGCACAACCCAACAATCCACCCCAACAGGAAGGATCCAATAAAAACGAAGGCAATCCCTCCGAATCGTCCTTCAAATCCCGACTTCGACGCAAACGACTTGATAAAGCAGAAGGAGCTGAAAGAGCTGAAAGAGCTGAAGGAGCTGAAAGAGCTAAAGGAGCTGAAGGAGCTGAAGGAGCTAGAGAACAAACCCCGCACCAACGCCGTGATAACGATCGGGTTCGGGAAGTCGTAGCAGAAGTGGAGGCATCCATTAAAGAACCTTCCGAGAACAACACCATTAAAATCAAATTCAACAAGGAAGAACCCCGGCCCGAAAGCAAAACCTTCCAGCCCAGGGAACAACAAAAGGATTCCAACAAAGAACAACACAACAAAGAACAACACAAGGGGCACCCTTCTAAAGAATTTACCACCAAGAACGAAATTAAAATTCGTTTCGCCGAAGAGCGGAAAACGGAAAAACCGGTGGACTTTGACGGCATTATCAGCAGCTCCGGAGTGTTGGAAATAATGCCCGACGGGTATGGTTTCCTGCGTTCCGCCGACTACAACTACCTGAACTCTCCCGATGACATTTACGTGTCGCAATCGCAAATTAAGCTTTTTGGTCTTAAAACCGGCGATACCGTTATCGGAACCATTCGCCCCCCGAAAGAAGGCGAAAAATATTTCCCCTTGATTAAGGTAGAAGAAATTAATGGTCGCGACCCAGGTTACATTCGCGATCGCGTACCTTTCGATTATCTGACCCCCCTGTTCCCCGAAGAAAAATTCACATTGATTCGCCCGGGCGAAAAAGGAAACATGTCGGCACGTGTCATTGATATGTTTGCTCCCATTGGAAAAGGTCAACGCGGTCTGATCGTTGCCCAGCCCAAAACCGGTAAAACGATCCTTCTGCAGGATATTGCCAATGCCATTGCAGCCCATCATCCCGAAGTATACCTCATCATCCTGCTTATTGACGAACGCCCGGAAGAGGTAACCGATATGGCTCGTAATGTAAAAGGTGAAGTAGTATCTTCCACCTTCGACGAACCTGCCGAACGCCACGTGCGCGTTTCGAATATTGTATTGGAGAAAGCCAAACGCATGGTAGAGTGTGGACACGACGTGGTAATTCTGCTTGATTCCATTACCCGCCTGGCACGCGCCTACAATACCGTGGCACCTGCTTCCGGCAAGGTACTCTCCGGCGGGGTCGATGCCAATGCCCTGCATAAACCCAAACGTTTCTTCGGTGCAGCCAGGAATATCGAAAATGGCGGTTCCTTAACCATTATTGCCACCGCCCTTACCGAAACCGGATCAAAAATGGACGAAGTGATCTTCGAAGAATTTAAAGGTACCGGAAACATGGAATTGCAACTCGACCGGAAGTTATCCAACCGCCGTATCTACCCATCGGTTGACATTACTGCCTCCAGCACCCGTCGCGAAGACCTCCTGTTGGATAAGAATATGCTGAACAAAATCTGGATTCTGCGTAAATACCTAACCGATATGAACTCGGTAGAGGCCATGGAATTCTTACGCGATCGACTGGCCAAAACAGAAAGCAACGAAGAATTCCTGATCTCCATGAACGGAGAATAGGCAAAACTAATACAGAAAGGGCTTCAGCGATGAAACCCTTTTCTGTTTTAAGCCCCTGATGATGAATGACAAAAATCATCAATAATGAACTCCGACTTTTTTGTAACTTCAAAAACCCATACCACCAAGTGCCCCCCCATCAAAACTCAGATCATCCCTCAAGCTTGTTGTTAAACCTGACATTCCATGCATCTTATTTGAAATCAAACTGAATAAGCGCTAAATGTTCTACAACATCAAATAATGAGTGCCGAAATTATTAATTTTGTTCTCTATTTTTTGAATCATCATATAAAGTGTTAATTATAAGCGTATTAGTATGTCCAATAAGAAAAATTTTATTACTTGTGATGGGAACTACGCTGCCTCGCACATAGCCTATATGTTTAGCGAAGTTGCAGCCATTTACCCCATAACCCCTTCTTCGACCATGGCTGAATACATCGACGAATGGTCAGCTAATGGCAAGAAGAATATTTTTGGTGAAACGGTTAAAGTAACCGAAATGCAATCGGAAGCCGGTGCAGCAGGTGCTGTTCACGGATCGTTGCAGTCGGGGGCACTTACCACCACCTACACGGCTTCGCAGGGTTTGCTCCTGATGATTCCGAACATGTACAAAATTGCCGGCGAATTACTTCCGGGCGTATTCCACGTATCGGCGCGTAGCTTGGCTGCTCAGGCTCTTTCGATCTTTGGTGATCACAGCGACGTAATGAGCACCCGGCACACCGGTTTTGCCATGCTAGCTACCGGTAGTGTTCAGGAAATTATGGACATTGCCGCCGTAGCTCACCTGGCAGCCATTAAATCGAGGGTTCCATTCCTTCACTTCTTCGATGGTTTCCGCACCTCGCACGAGATCCAAAAAGTGGAAGCCCCGACTACCGAGTCCATTGCCACTTTGATTGATACCAAAGCGCTGCAGGAATTCCGTAATCGTGCCTTGAGCCCGGAACATCCGGTAACCCGCGGTACCGCTCAAAACCCCGATGTTTACTTCCAGTCGCGCGAAGCAGCCAATCCGTTTTACGATGCCATTCCCGACATGGTAGAGGACTACATGCAGCAAATGGGTAAAATTACTAGCCGTGTGTACCACCCATTTACCTATTACGGTGCCAGCGATGCCGAACAGATCATCGTTGCCATGGGTTCAGTAACCACTACCATCAAAGAAACCATCGACTATCTGGCAAAACAAGGTCAGAAAGTGGGTCTTATTTCCGTTCATTTGTACCGTCCGTTCTCGGCCAAATACCTGCTGAACGTACTGCCCAAATCGGTTAAACGTATCACCGTACTCGACCGCACCAAAGAACCCGGTGCTAACGGCGATCCATTGTACCTTGACATTTGCGAAGTGTTCTACGGAAAAGCCAATGCGCCTCAAATTATTGCCGGTCGCTACGGATTAAGCTCCAAGGACACCACTCCCGTTCAAATTATCACCGTGTATGAAAACATGGCCCAAAAAGAGCCCAAACATCGCTTTACACTGGGTATTGTCGACGACGTAACCTTCACCTCACTGCCGCTGAAAGAAGAAATCAGCCTAGCCAGCGAAGGTACTTTCGAAGCTAAATTTTACGGCTTAGGTTCCGACGGTACAGTGGGTGCAAATAAAAATTCCATCAAAATTATCGGAGACACCACCGACAAATACGCCCAGGCTTATTTCGCATACGACTCGAAAAAATCAGGTGGTGTTACTACTTCGCACCTGCGTTTTGGCGACAGCCCAATTCTTTCGTCCTACCTGGTAAACACCCCCGACTTTGTAGCCTGCCACGTACCCTCTTACCTGGAGCGTTACGACGTACTGAAAGGATTGAAAAAAGGAGGTACTTTCCTGCTTAACAGTATCTGGGATGCGGAAGAAACCAAGAAAAACCTGCCGGATTCCGTTAAAAAATACCTGGCAGTGAACTCCATCAAGATGTACATCATCAACGCTACCATGATTGCAGAAGAAATTGGCTTGGGCAACCGTACCAATACCATTATGCAATCGGCCTTCTTTAAAATTGCCAACGTAATTCCTTACGAACTGGCAGTTGGTGAAATGAAGAAAGCCATCAAAAAGTCGTTCGGCAAAAAAGGGGAAGACATTGTAAACATGAACAACCTGGCTGTTGATCGTGGTGGAAACGTAACCCAGGTTGAAATACCTGCTGAGTGGGCCAACCTGACTGTTGCTAAA
>QKEH01000068.1 GCA_003252385.1 Bacteroidota bacterium
GGCATGACTTTCTTCCAGGGTGAACGGATCGTACGGATCGTACTTTTCGTGCCAATACTGACCTCCTCCTACCTGCCAGGCGGTTAAATCCTTTTGCGCCTGATAGTTCCATCCATCCAGAATTCCGTAATGCCAGATGATCAGTATGTAGATAAAAGACAGAACAAATACATTCAGCCAGGTACGTAACCCGGCTCCTATCAGGTTCCGATAGGCCAGTTTAAATGCTACCATCTTCAACCCTCCCTTTGGTTAGTTACCCATTCATCCGAAGATACGCGACCGTCTTTTAGTACAATTTTCCGTTTCAGGTAGCGAATTACTTTTTCGTCGTGTGTGGCGAAAATGAAGGTGGTTTGCAGTTCCCGGTTCAGTTTCTCCATGGTTTGCAAAATGTGGTGCGAATTATCGGAGTCCAGGTTTGCTGTAGGTTCATCGGCCAGCACCAATATGGGTTTTTTCACCATAGCCCGGGCAATGGCCACGCGCTGGCATTCGCCTCCCGAGAGCTGTGCCGGACGCGATTTTACCTTGTCGGTAAGCCCCACCCAATCCAACGCATCCATAACAGCCTTGTACCGTTCGGCCGTTCGCAGGTTAAGCAGCAGTAGGGGAAATTCAACGTTTTCGAATACCGTGTACACGGGCAGCAGGTTGTAAGTCTGAAAGATGAAGCCCATCTGCTGCCGCCGGAGTACTGCCGCCTTCTTTGCCGTGAGCGCACCCACATTCTGTTCCAATACCGTGGCCGTCCCCTCCGAAGGTGTATCCAGCGACCCAATAATATTCAGCAGCGTGGTTTTTCCGGAGCCGCTGGGCCCCACCAAACCCGAAAACTCCCCCTTCCCAAACGAAAGGTCTATGCGGTTCAAAGCCGTAAACTCGCCTTTCCCAATGGGAAATCGCTTAACCAATCCGTTAATTTGAATGATGGCGTATGGTTCCATGATGTATGTATTTGAATTGTTTTCTTCCCTGTTAAATTCCGGTTCCTTTCCGCCGAAAGATGCTATTCGTGCCTGCCATATCCCCGGAATAACCGGTTTGTTCGCATCCACGGTGTCTCCCGCTTCCCCGGTTTCGCCGATTTCACCAGTTAGTGATACCACACCCCCATTACCTGCACTCCCTTGCCGGCCAACAAATTTACTCCGGACACCTGGGTGGGAATGGAATACGTTTCCGGATTCCAATAAACCATCAGAAACAGGTTGACCCGGTTAAAATCGTGCTGCCAGCTCACAAAATGGTATGAATCCCGGTTCGTCCAATCGTAATACACGATGGCATTCAGTCGATCGAACAGCGATACCGGATACATCAGCGAAAGAAGCGAAAAGCTCAGCGGTTTTTCTAAGTCGAAAGCATCCACATCGTAGGCAGCCAGGAGCTGTTCGAATACCGCATAAAGCCCCTCGCCCACCGGGAAGGTGCAGTCAGCGCCAAGGTTAAGCAGTTCCTGGTTGCTAAACATCCCCATATTCCGATCCTTTCGGATCCAGGAAGCTTCCAGCCAGTTACCCAAAATCCAGTCGAACCGCAGATCGATACCCAGTCGGTCTTCAGGAACCCAACCATTCGAGGGTATGGGCAAACCACTCTTCCGGGTGTCGACCGTTCGATGATGGTAACTCAACCCTCCCTCTCCAAAGGGAATGGGCACCTGAACACGCGCTCCCAGCTCCGGCTCACGCTTGTTCGAGCGAATCGTCTCCCAGCCCTTGGTATCTTTGTTTCCATACAAACCCCAAAGCCAAATGGTGGCATTATTCAGAAAGTAGTATCGTAGCAACGCTCCCCAAACCCCATCGGTAAGCCGCAGGGGGTCGCGCGGATCCACCCGGTCGAACCACATCAGCGGTCGAAGCATCGCGGCCGATCCAAAATTGATCTTTTGTAATCCAACCCGGAATTCCAGTTGATCGGATGCGTACCGAGCCCAAAGACGGTAGGGTTTCAACTTTCCGTCGGACCAGATACTGTCGGTAGCATGAAAACCCGCCAGACCGTTTAGCTGCGCCGATGCCTGAAAATCAACCAGACCCTTGCCTGGGCGCTGAAGTGCATAGCTTACCCGGGGGATATAGCTGCCTCCTGTCCAAAGTCCCAAATCCGAAACGGTATTGCCATTCATCCATACGGATAGTTGTCCCTCTAAAAGCAAGGTGTCCGACCAAACGGAATCAGCCTGCCCCAGCACCAGGTGTAGCGGAAACAGCAGTAAAAAACCTCCAATGTAGCTCCTTTTTTTCATGCGCCATGGGCATAAGATCCTAAGGATAATGGGCAGTTACTTGCCGCAGCCGGCGGCAAAAAACGTTTCCTATTGCCAATATCCGGAAATCTCCTTAATAAGTTCGGAACTTATTTTATAACTTCCTCCAAAAACCCTTTCAATCTGCCTAAATTTTTCCAGCGTGCAAAAGCTCTCACGTTAATCGTTCTCTGACAGGCGTTAACTACCTGGTTGTTCCAGCCTTGCATACATGTTCTGTCCGGACAGTTTTACTTATCCCTCCTAGTTATCAGATTGATTCCACAGGCTGACCCGGTCGAACATGTTTTGATACCTGGTGTTAACTACATATTCGTAATTTAATAGTTACTTTTGCGCTGCTTGAAAACAAGCAGCGGATTTACGCGTACCATGAGAGTTTTTAAAAATATATATTCCATTGCCATTAAACGACCCGTTGCCACCATCGGAATTTTCGACGGAGTGCACCTGGCGCATCAGGCTATCATCGAAAAACTCAAACTTAAAGCCTTTGAACTGAACGGCGAATCGACCCTGATCACCTTTTGGCCTCATCCACGCATTGTGCTGAATAAGGATGCGGACACCCTGCGGATGCTCAATACTCTGGATGAAAAGATTCTCCGCCTCGAAGCCACCGGCATTGACAACCTGGTAATTCTACCTTTCGATACCCGGTTTGC
>QKEH01000046.1 GCA_003252385.1 Bacteroidota bacterium
ATACCCTGAAGGCCATTTTACTTCAAGTAGGTATTTTGTGCAATTCTCCTCATTGCTAAAAATCTTTTCAAATTCCATTTGGTCTCTCGGATACTCCATGAACACAAAGATACAACTTAGTGGCAAGATGTAAATACCCTAGTTTTTCTATTCCAAACTCCTTGTTTTCAAGGAGTAACTGCAACAAATCGAATAGCTGACAGACCCTTTTGGGTACATTCCTGAAGTACCGGCTTCCCTGTATAAAATATTTTTGCAAAACTGCTGGTAGAGAACCGGGCATTTCCGGTAATAGTAGTTTGAACCTTCGATCCACTAACGGCTGTAATGGCAGCATTCGATGCTTTTAGTTTATAGCCAAACACATTGCTTCCTCCATAGGCGGAGATCACCAGATAGTCAGTGTTTCCTTGTAGCTCAGCTAAACTGCCGGGGCCAATTTGTAGCGTCAAGCTGTCAAAAAGTCCGTGGAGCCGGATATCGCTGTGCATTCCCGCAATAATGTGTAACGAGTGCAGGGAAACTGAATCGCTACATTGTATGGTGCTTCCCGGGCCACATCGTATTTTAGTTGCTCCTGAACCATAGAGCCAGACTTCACGGGCACGCGCCATTCGAATACGCTTTGTGGTAACCAGTTCCAAACTTTTTACTGATGGATTGATTTGAATGACATCCAGCAGGTTTTCATCGGCATGCAAAACCAATTTTTGCGTGTCGGCCGGAATAAGAACCAGGCCGAAGTGTTCGGGTAGGATAAGGGTGGTAAATGGTTGAAGGTTCAGCATCCGGTCAGTTACATGGCCATTGCCCGAAATACTGTCGCGGTATTTGATTTCGCAGGAAGACACTAACACAACCAGGAGAAGAATGTTGACGACTTTCATACCATTACAGATTAACTTTCAGGTAAAATTACCGGGTAGCTATCTGAAAGTAAAAAGGTAATCGGTAAGCTTCCAAATTAGGCGGTGAATTTACCGGTGCGTGAATCCTGACCTGCCGGCGGGATATTTTTCAAACCACCCCTGAGAAAACCTATGACTAATACAAGTTCACCGCCACACTGCTGCCCGATCGGATATCGAAGCTTTTGTTGATGGTATACAAAATATTACGGGCATTCTGAGCCCGGAAAACTACCCGGTAACTTCCGGGCTGCAAGATTAAAGTCTCATTTTTAACATTCGGATCCAGGTTGCAGACCCATTCTTCGTTGTTTTTGCTGATTTTTTTATAGATACTTCCGTATCCCGATGCGGCTTTAATAAGGTTTAGAATGCCAGGGCGGGGAATGGTTACAGTGGTTACCGTACTCTGGTTTATCTTAACATCGTTAACATACAGGCGCGGCAGAATCGGAATTTCCAAGTCGTACTTTCCTACTAGGTATTTCTCCTGCTTGTTTACTTCCTGAATGTTCAGTGTGTTCATCTTACCGGCCTCGCGAACAATGTATTGCAGCCCACGGTATTGGTTACTCCCTTCAACGCGCACTTCCAGGGTGCCCTGCGGGCAGTCGGCTGCGATGAGAGTATGTTTGCCAATATGTACCTTGAAACTGTCTACATCTACCGGTGGTATGGTGTGTACGCGCATTTTATAGGTAACCAGGTGGTCAAGTACCAAGGTATCGGGAACGCCCCGGTTGTTGATGGTATGCATGAAATTGTACATGATTTTTCCAGAAAAATAGTCGTAGAACGTCATGTTTACATCGGTTTCTGTTGGGTTTCCATTAATGTCCAGCAGATTAACCTGGGCGGTGGTAGAATTCAGGGCTTGCGAGATAACCACTTCCATTACTTCGGCAAAACGCTCCTCATCGGCTGCATTGTAGTAGTGGCCTATACATTCAAAAGTTTTTCGAAAGCCTTCATCAATACCGATGCCTATCACAAAGGGTTTCAGGATAATGCCCTGTTTCTGCAGTTCGTACGAAACCTCGCAGGGGTCGCCATCGCAGGCTTCAATGCCATCGGTAATAAGGATGATGATATTTCGGCAATTGCTGCAATCCTCCGGGAAATCGCGGGCGCCGGCACGTAGCGAATTGGCGATAGGAGTGGTGCCTTTGGGGTTGATAAATCGAAGCTCCTGGCGAATACGAGCTGCATTGCCCTTGGCAAAGGGCACCTCCAGTCGAGTGTCGCTGCAGTCCTGAGGGGGGACGGGTTTCTGGTGACCGTAAATGCGCAGTGCCATCTGCACATTGTCCAGATGCTCCAGGCTGTCGATAATAGTAATCAGCGTTTGTCGGGCGATGTGTATTTTCCGGTCACTCTCCCACATGGCCATCATGCTTTGCGACGCATCGAAAATAAAGAGAATGCGGGTGTTGGGTGGTTCTCGTTTGGGAGGTGTGGTTTGTGCTTCGGTTAGGACACCGGGCAGAATAAATAGCAGGGTTACGGCGATATGTTTCAGAAAATACATGGATGCATTTTATTTAGGTAACGGAAGCTTTTGGGCTTTCCGTATTTGGAGAAGTAAGATAAAAATAAAAATGGGCAGCGCCTGTATTGGGAAAAGTCTTTTTTAAACGAAGCTTTAAATTGTAAAGCCGCAACTTCCGGGGAAGGTAAAAGTATTGCGAGGTTGGGGTGATATCAGCCGGATAAAGTGTATTTTTGCGGCTGAATTGTAAAGATAAAATTATTATGGCTCTTCAGTGCGGAATTATTGGTATTGCGAACGTGGGTAAAACTACCCTGTTCAACTGTATTTCGAATACCAAAGGCGAAACAAGCAGTTTTGCCTTCAGCTCTAACAAATCGAATATTGGGTTGGTAACCGTTCCCGATCCTCGTTTGTACGAACTGGATAAATGTCAACCCACAGAGAAAATTATTCCGACCACCGTAGATATTGTGGATATTCCCGGATTAACCCGGGGAGCTAATCAGGGCGAAGGCGTGGGTAATAAGTTCTTGGGGGATATCCGAAATACCGATGCCCTGATTCACGTATTGCGTTGTTTCGACGACGAAAATCTTCCGCATGTCGATGGTTCGGTTGATCCGGTCCGCGACATCGAAACGCTCGACTTCGAGTTGCAGGTTAAGGATTTGGAGTCGGTGGAGAAGAAAATTCAACGCTACGAAAAACTCACTAAAACGGGCGATAAGGACGCCAAGGTGGGTTTGGCTGTGCTCAATCAGGTTAAGGAAAAGCTGGAAAATTTTGTTAATGTTCGCGATATGGAGCTTAACGAAGGGGAGCGTAAATTTCTGACCGATCTTTTTCTGCTTACCAGCAAACCCATTATGTATGTGTGTAATGTCGACGAGTCATCGGCGGTAAGCGGAAATGCTTACGTGGAGAAAGTTAAGGCGGCACTCGCGGGTAAGCAAACTGAAATACTGGTTATTGCCGGAAAAATAGAAGCCGACATTGCGGAACTGGAAGATCCGGACGATCGGGCGGTGTTTCTCGCAGATGCCGGACTGGCGGAGCCTGGTGTGAACAAGCTGGTGCGGTCGGCCTACAGCTTATTGAATTTGCAATCATTTTTTACCGTGGGCCCCAAGGAAATTCGTGCCTGGACCATTAAAAAAGGCATGACCGCTCCCGAAGCTGCAGGAGCCATTCACAGCGACCTTGAAAGGGGCTTCATACGAGCCGAGGTGATGAAATTCAACGACTATGTTACCCTGGGTTCCGAACAGGAATGTAAAAACAAAGGGAAACTGGCGGTGGAAGGCAAAACCTATGTGGTGGGCGATGGCGATATTCTGCACATTCGCTTCAATGTGTAAAACTTTGGTTTTGCTTTAAGCGGGTTTTCCGTAAGTTCGGCACATAAATGGCGTCTCCACGGGCAATGATGTTTAAAAATATTCTACTGGTAGGTCTAGGAGGTTTTCTGGGAAGCGTGGCACGCTATATGGTGTCGCGGCTAAACCAGCATATCGAGTGGATGGCTATACCCATAGGTACCCTTACGGTGAATGTGGCCGGAAGCCTGTTGCTGGGGTTTTTAATTGGCCTTTCAGAACGTAGCACCCTGATCAGTGCCGAACTCCGGCTTTTTCTCATGATTGGCCTATGCGGGGGCTTTACCACCTTTTCGTCTTTTGCCGGCGAGAACCTCTCCCTGTTACGCAGTGCGCAGGTTTTCAGTTTGTTACTCTATACCGGCTTAAGTCTGTTTTTGGGGTTTTTAGCCGTGTACCTGGGTTATTCACTTACTAAATCGATGTAAATGAACGTATCGGAAAGCAGCATGCTAAAAATTTTTGCCAGTTCTACCGACCGGATGGGAACTAAATTGTTCTTCGAATTTATGGTCGAATCGGCCCGTGAATATGGAATTGCCGGGGTAACGGTACTACGTGGTGTGATGGGCTATGGTGCCAGCAGTACCATTAGTTCCTCCAAGTTTTGGGAACTTACCGAGAAACTGCCCGTGGTAATTGAAATGGTAGATGAGCATCAAAAACTCCTCGGATTTTACCAGAAGGTGAAACCGGAAATTGAACGGACCACAAAGGGTTGCATGGTATGCCTGACTCCGGTTACTGTTTTACTGAGCAAGCCAGGTACTAAAACAGGTAAATCCTAGTTATTCGTAGGGCTGATTAATATGGATTCCGGGTGCTTGTTATGGAACGATCTGATGGCGGGTAGAAGCTGGGTTGGCTGATATTAACCACTTCCCCGGGGCAGTAGTCGCCTGGTTGGTGAATACATAACAAAGACCGTTCTTCACTAAACGATTTTTTCAGATAGAAGATTACAAACCACATGAAATACAAATGCATACTATTTGATTGCGACGGAGTGCTGGTCGATAGTGAAGAAATATCGAATCGGGTATTGGTGGAAATGGCCAATGCGCTGGGAGCAACCATCGATCTGGAATATGCAGTGACCCATCTGACCGGAGTGGCGCTTAATCAGATTATGAAGCATTTCGAGGAACTGACGGGGGCAGCATTACCTGAAGATTTTGAACGGGAATTTCGCCGGCGGACCTTCGAATTGTTTAAAACCGATCTGAAACCGGTGAAAGGAATCCGGGAGGTTTTGGAGCAGATACAGGTACCAATGGGAGTGGCATCCAGCGGTCCGGTCGAGAAAATACGACTCAACTTAACATCCACCCGGCTGATCGATAAATTTGGCGATCATCTATTCAGTTGTTACGACATAGGAAAATGGAAGCCCGATCCTTCCATCTTTTTACATGCTGCCCGCAGTATGGGTTTCGAACCACACGAGTGTGTGGTGATTGAGGATAGTCTGTCGGGGGTGCTGGCAGCCCGGAATGGTGGCTTTCACGTGTTGGGTTTTGTTAATCCTCATAATCGGGAGGCCTTTGAGCGAGAGCAGGTCGAAGTGTTTTTTGACATGAGTGAATTAGTAGCACATTTACAGTAAAGGACAAAATAATATTCCCTAAAAACCATATGGTAAAATGATAAAGAGACCCGCGTTGTTTACATTGATTTTCTTTCTAGTGAGCTTGCCCTTCACTTGTCAGGCGCAAGGTACGGCTCGTATACCTTCCGAAAAACCCCGTTTGATCGTACTGATTCAGGTTAGTCAGTTCCGTTACGACTACATACCCCGGTATTGGGATAAATTAGGCGATGATGGATTTAAACGTTTAATTGCCCGGGGCAGCTATTGCGAGAACACCTCGTACAACTACCTGTTTTCGGATTTGGGCGTGGGCAGTGCCACCATAGCCACCGGAACCATGCCTTCGCAGCATGGCATTGTTGCCAATTCGTGGTTCAATCACCTGCAGGATGCGCCAGTCGACTATCTGTTTGATGATCAGGCGCACACGGTGGGCGGAGCATTTGAAGCCGGCCGTTTTTCGCCGCATCAGCTTAGCACTACCACCTTTAGCGATGAAATTAAATTAAGCACCCAGTTTAAGTCCAAGGTGATTGGCATTTCTATGGATCCGGCACCGGCCATATTTTCAACCGGGCATACAGCTAATGCAGCATACTGGTACGACAGCGAATCCGGAAATTTTATTTCCAGCGATTACTACCTGGATTCGTTGCCCAACTGGGTGAAGGAGTTCAATGCCAAAAAATTCTCCGATATCTACATGGAAAAGGAATGGACACCCCTTCTTCCCATCGAAGAATATTCGGCCAGTCAGCTGGATAACAATGAGTACGAGAAAGGATTGTACGGGCAAAAAGTATTTCCGTACAACATTAAGGATTTGGGGCGAAAATTTAAGCGTAAGGAGCAATACGAAATTTTGCGTTACACTCCTTACGGCAACAACCTGGCCAAGGATTTTGCTCTCTCGGCCATTGTGAGCGAAGGGTTGGGGCAGGATAACTATACCGATGTGCTCAGTCTGACGTTTACGGCCAATGAATACATTGGCAATCTTTACGGACCCTTGTCGGTGGAAACGGAAGATATGGTGTTGCGCCTCGACCAGGAAATTGCGCACTTGTTGCAATTCGTTGAGAGTACCCTGGGCAAGGAAAATGTACTGGTGGTTTTTACAGCCGAACACGGAGTGGCCCACATGCCGGAATACATGGCACAAAACAAGATTCCTTCGGGGTATTTCAATGTAAGCAGCAGTATATCCTTACTCACCAGTTACATGAACAATGTGTATGGAAAAGGAAATTGGATAAAACAGTACCACGGTCAACAAATTTACCTGAACCGCACCCTGATAGAGGATGCGAAACTCAATCTGGCAGCGGTGCAGGCCGATGTGAGCAACCTGATGCTTCAGTTCAGCGGCATAGCCAATACGGTTACGGCCTCCACGTTGCAATCGACCAATTTTACGCACGGCGTGTTTGCTACCATGCAGAACGGTTTCAATCAGAAACGTTCGGGCGATGTGCTGCTTAATTTCACCAGCGGTTGGGCCGAAAAGCCTGCTCTTACCAAGGAGTTTGCGCCTGCTTATGGTTACGACAACCGGGTGCCCTTGCTGTTTTACGGTTGGAAAATTGGCCGCAACTCCATCAAGCGACCGGTCGATCTTACCGATATTGCTCCTACAATAAGTACACTGCTCGAAATTTCGTATCCCAACTCCGCATCGGGGGTGCCCATTCTGGAAATTGTGGAGTAGACATTTTCAGCCACTGGTGAGAAGCTGGTGGCTGAAATGAATTCTAAGCGGGTTAAGTGGTTAAAGTAGAAGAGCTAAACGCCTCGCATGTGAGGTGGCCAAATGTACTTATGCAGTTGCAGGCTCAAACGGGGCCACAGGTCGTTTTCTTCGAAATAGGCAGCGTGTTCTTTCAGGAACTCTGCAATTTCCACCGGTTTGAGGCTTTCAAAAACCGGCGAAAAATTCAGTGCCAGATCCTCTTCGGACAGGTGGTCGCGGTAGCGGTGGATGACCTGGAGTGCATATTCCATATCGTGCCGGTCGCGTACCACAAATTTCAGTTCGTCGTCGGCACACAGTTCCAAAATAGAATCCAACCGGTTCCGATCCTGCATGCCGGATCCAGGGCATTTAACATCCATGCAGTACGACAGATCGTCCCGATCGACCCGAAAGTCTTTAAGCTCCTGGGGGGTATATAGCGGACAGGCTCCGCTGGTTTCGATATGCACGGTGTAGCCTTTACCTGCCAGATAGGCGGGTAAGTAGCGTTTTACTTTGCCGGCTTCCAAAGGTTCGCCTCCGGTACAGATCAATTCTGTACTGCCTAATTCTTCAATACGATCCATGATTTCGTCCGGGGTCAGCATCTGAACGTCGCTTTCCTCTTCCGAAAAAGCATACTTGGTATCGCACCAGCTGCAACGCAGATCGCAGCCAGCCACCCGGATAAAGGTTACTACATTGCCAGCCGAAATACCTTCGCCGGAAATACTTTGAAACAGTTCAACCAAGGGTATTCGTTGGTCTTCAAATTCCTGAATTTTCATAGCGGTTATTCCTCCCGGATACGTGCAAAACTGGTGGGCGATTCCCAAAGAATCAGCTCCCGTACCGAAACGCCTTCCGATTTTAAACGGTGGTTGATGCGATGGTAAAAATCGGCAGCCAGGTTTTCGGCGGTTGGGCGATAATCAATGGAAACCAGTTTACGCTGATGTTCCTTCAGCAATGCAGCAATACCATGTTCCAAAGGATCGGTCGATTCAGACCAGAATACAAAGGCGTGATCCAGTGGCTCCACAATAAGCTCCTGGATTATAGTTTTAAGGTCGTAAAACTCCATCACCATACCATGGTCGGTACTCCCCGGTGCGTGTATTACATTTTCGTCATTGCGGTAGATTTCCACCTGCATGGAGTAGGTGTGCCCGTGTATGTTCTTGCATTTACCGGCATGGTTGGCAAGCATATGAGCCATACTCCAACTGAACTCTTTTGAAACTGAAATCTTCATCATCCTTTCTGTCTTGATTTCCACTCCTGCAAAGATACAGTATCGGAATGAAAGTTTTAATGAACACGAATTTTAGAAGAATCTGCAGATACTATTTCTTAGCTTTCAGCTGCTTTTTAAGACTCGCAATTTCCTGTTCCAGGGCTTTTTGTTTTTCTTCGGCATCGTGGCGCATGCGCTGAAACTCTTCCTGGGTTGCCATAAGTTCTTCAATATTCTGCCGCATTTCTTCTTCCTGGGCTCGTAGTTCTTCAGCTTGTGCCTGGGCTTCTTCAATAATCAGATTGTTTTTGCCCATGGCGCGCATCAATAGAATGGTGGAGCTGATATTTTCGCCTAGTTTTTGAACGAAGTTGATCCGATACTCTTCGATGCGGTCAAAGGAAGCTACCTCAATTACCCCGATTTTCTCTTCGTTTTGCATCAAAGGAATCAAACTAATGTACTTGGGAACTACTTCACCCAGTCCCGAGGAAATTTTAATATAATCTTTTGGCACATCACTGAGCGTGATCACTTGTCCGGTTTTAAAACAGGTGCCTACGTTTCCTTCACCTACAGCAATTTCAACTACTTCGGAATCGGTTCGTGCGCCCCCATAGGCACCGTGAATGCGTAATACTTCATCCTCCTCTTCGTGAGCTTTTTCCCGCACCAGATACACCATTCCAATTTGAGCACCGATGTATTCGCAAAGTTCGCAGATTATTGAATGGCACAAGGCATTTAGTTCGTCGTGTTGACCGAGAATTTCGCTAAACTTGGCCAGCCCCCGGTTGAAAAAGCGCATTTCGGCTTCTTCCAGTTCCTTGATACGAAGAGCCTCTTTAGCTCCTTCCACTTCGGCTTTTGCTTGTTCAATTTCCTGTTTGGAACCTTCCAGCTGCTTCATACTCTCATCAATCTTTTCCTGCAACATGGCTTTTTCCCGTTTTTCCTTCTCCATCTGCCGGTTGTAGAAGTAGTAGCCGGATAACCCTACTATAATAAATATCAGGATACGGAACCACCAGGTTTGCCAATAAGGAGGATCTACAATGATGCGAATGGTTTTTGGCTGTTTGGCCCAAACACCGTGGCTGTTTCCTCCTAAAACCTTAAAGGTATATTTGCCGGGAGCTATATTGGTATAGCGGGCAAAACGCGAATCGGAGGTAGTGCGTATCCAGTCTTTGTCGAAGCCTTCGAGCATGTACTTGTAGTTATTTCCGCTGGGCAGGGCGTAATGTATGGCGGCAAAGTAGATGGTAATGCTATTTTCTGAGTATTTCAGTTCAATCTCATCCAGGTAGTTGATGTTCTTACTTAGGATTACATGGCCTTCTAGCTCCTGACCAACATCGACCGTCTTGTTCATGACTTCTAACTTATTGAAAACCACGTTTGGGGTAATGGTGTCTTCCGTGATTTCGCTGGGATAAAAAGCGTTAAAACCTTTGATTCCTCCAAAGAGCATTTCTCCATCGCTGCGCCGGTAACTGGCCAGGTCGGTGAATTCCATGTCCTGCAACCCGTCGTGAATGTCGAAATTTCGCATACGTTTGCGATCCTGGCTTAGGCGGGTCAGGCCCCGGTTGGTGCCCAGCCATAAACTGCCCTCATCATCCTCCTGAATGCTTTTAATAGTATTGTTGGGCAGTCCGTCTCTTTCCTGTATGGAGGTAAATGTGCCGTTATTGTCCGCATCGCCTTCATGGTAAAGGTTGAGCCCTCCGCCAAAAGTCCCTATCCAGATTTCGCCCTTGGAGCTTTCAAATACGGGCACGGTATAGTTGTGGCTGATACTCAGGCTGTCTTTTGGATCATTCACGAAGAGGGTGAATTCGAGTTCGTTCTTTGTTTTTTGTTCGGGGGTGAGCAGCATGAGCCCGTTATCGGTACCTACCCATAACCGCTTTTTGGAATCCTCGGTAATGCTGCGGATAATGTTGGAAGGAATGGTGCTGTTATTCTTCCTGTAAACTATAATGGAACTTTCGTCATTAGGATCAAATTTTGACAATCCTCCTTCGTAGCTCCCCACCCAAACCATGCCGTTATTGTCCTGGCAAAGCACCATTGCCTGATTGGTGATTTCCGGAAGAATCCGCTGATACTGCCATGTTTTATTATTGACGGGCTGCATTCGCACCACGCACTGATTGTAACCCACGGCACATACAAAATTAGCCACATTGCTGGTCGATAGATTCAGCATTTGGTACAATACATTCTGTTCACCATCGGGGCAAACTTTAAAACTCTCAAAACCGGTCCAGTAGTTTTTATTCTTTTCGGCTCGGAGCAACGACAATCCACCACCTTCAGTTCCTATCCAAAGGTTTTGTTGAGGGTCTTCATAAAACGTCCAGGTTTTGTCGGACGGAAGGCTTCCGGCTTCGGAGGTTTTACGGTAATGCCTCAGGGTGGTTTTACGGGTATTGCACTTTAAGAAACCCGATCCATGGGTTCCCAACCAAAGGATGCCGGCAGGATCCATGTGCATGTTGCGGATAAAATCGTTATTAATGGTTCCTTCGTCTTCGCGTACGGTAAAGTGGTTAATCATGCGATACGGTTGGTTTTCGTCCAATTGAGGTTCAAAAAGAAATAATCCGTTGTAGCCGGCCGACCACAAATTGCCTTCCAAATCGACATCAAAGTAAAATGAAACGTGTTGCTCCAA
>QKEH01000076.1 GCA_003252385.1 Bacteroidota bacterium
CGGTAGCGTTCCAGCTCCCGAAGCTGCGAAATTTCGCGGGTTTTCTTTTTGGCCCACAACATCACGTCGTTCTTCACATCCTGAATAATATCGCGGTCGTCCATATTGCCCATAGTGTATTCTTCGGCCCGGCTAATGTTCTGTATGGTTTTGTAAATCGGTTTGATGCGTCGAATAATGAATCCGTTCAGCGAATAGAAAACTACCAGATAGTTGGTAAAAAAAACCAGCAGCCCCAAAAACATGGCAGGCACAAAAAAGTGGGTATCGTTAAACAGCAATATGGCACTTCCTCCCGCAACGGTTGCAAAAGCGGTGATGATGGAGATAAATATGGACAGCTGCCGGGGTGTGGTATTTTTCATATTTCGAATTTGGTAGCACAAAATTAATTATGCCAAGTGAACCTTGTCTCACCCCATGTTAAGTTTATGCTAATTATTGACAACATTGCCCTACTTTTGCACTACCAGTTTTAAAGATACGATGACAACAGAACGTACCCGACAAATTAAATTGGCCTCGTGGGTGGGCATTGGAGGAAATGCTTTTCTGGCGCTTTTTAAAATTATTGCCGGCAGCATAGCCGGCAGCCTTTCGGTAGTTGCCGATGGTGTCGACTCCAGTGTGGATGTGCTCATCTCGGTACTAACCCTGGTAATTGCCTACCTGATAGCCCGTCCACCCAATATCAAATTCCCATACGGTTACGGCAAGGCGGAACCCAATGCTACCATTGCGCTGGCTTTTCTGATCTTTTTTGCCGGTTTGCAACTGGCCATCTCCACGGTAAAACGTTTGTTCTCGCATGAAGAAGCCTCCATGCCGGGCCAGCTGGCTCTCATTGCGGTGCTCATTTCGATAGTAGTAAAAATGCTATTGGCCTGGTACCAGGCTTATGTTGGCAAAAAAGTGAACAGCAAAATGCTCATTGCCAATGCCAAAAATATGCAGGGCGATGTAATTATTTCAGCATCGGTACTGTTAGGGCTGGTGTTGACCCAATGGTTCAAATTCCCGCTACTGGATACATTGGTAGCACTTTTGGTAGGCTTGTGGGTAATGTGGGTAGCTATTAAAATATTTATCGAAACCAATTTGGAACTGATGGATGGAAATATTGAAAAATGTATCTACGAGCGGGTTTTCCATCTGGTGGAAGAAGTTCCGGAAGTGAAAAATCCCCACCGCATGCGCATACGGCGTGCGGGCCACAAATTACTGATCAATATCGACATCGAACTGGATGGATCCATGAGCCTGCACCATGCGCATGAATTGTCGCACATTGTGGAACAACACATTAAGGATCGTTTGGAAAACGAGGTACTCGATGTGGTTATTCATATTGAACCCTACGGCGATGAGATCCACGAAGAAGAACTGGGAATTTCACGCGAAGCGCTCTAACCTCCCAACTCAAAAAGTTACCCGGCAGCCCTGAGCTTGGTATCGCAACACGGCCTTCAGGATTAAGAACTAAGAACGGCAATGGGTAAAGCGAATGGTGCTCTGTTCAGTTACCTCATGCAAATAACAGCCTCAATCGACCATAAAGGTCTGTAACAGGCGAAGCAGTTCGGGGGGATTGTACGGCTTCGATATGTAACCGTCGCAACCCACTTCGAGGCTTTTTTCTTTTTCGCGCGCTTTGGCATACGCCGTTTGAGCAATTATAGGAAGCTTGGGTCGCATGGTTTTAATCCGTTGTGTGGCCTCGTAACCATCCATCTCGGGCATCATCAAATCCATCAGTATGAGCGAGATATCCATATTCTTTTCCACCAGTTCCACCGCCTTTTTCCCATTCTTAACCTCTAAAATAGTAGCACCGGTACGGCGTAGAATTTCGGACAGATAAATGATATTATTCTGTTCGTCCTCGGCAATCAGTATGGTTTTATTCCGCCAATCGTACTCACTTATCGATTCTTTTTGCGGAAGCTTTTCCTTGCGTTTTCTTTTTGCCGCCACCTCGGCAATTTCCATATAGGGAATGGTAAAATAGAAGGTGGAGCCTTCGTTCACTTTACTGTTAAACCAGATTTTACCGCCCATCAGCTCCACCATGCCTTTGCTGATAAACAGCCCCAGCCCTGCTCCCCGGTAAAATTTTGTATTGTCCTCCTCAATTTTGTTGAAACTCTCAAAAATAAAACTGGCATTCTCCTCCAGAATTCCAATGCCTGTGTCTTCGACAAAGAACTGCAAAAGAGAAGGCTCCTTATCGTACTCCGAATTGAACAATGGTTCAAACCCAAACCGGATTTCCCCTTTCTCGGTATATTTTAAAGCATTGCTCAACAAGCTTTTCATAACCTGTTTAAATCGCGATGGATCGGTAAACAGGGTATACTCCATTTTATCGGAAGGTAATTTAACACTAATCTGAAGCTCCTCTTTCTCCAAGGCCTTTTTTTCCTCTAAAATCCCATCCAGCAAGGACGTAAGAATTTCATTCACGGAAAATTTACGCTTTACCAAAACCATTTGTCCCGCCTGCATTTTCGACATATCAATAATGTTGTCGATTAACAACAGCAGGGTATCGCAGTTGTTCTGAATACGTTGCGAATACATTACGCGATCTTGGTTGCTTGCATCGGGCAGGGTCAGCAACGAGGAAAAGCCGATAATGGCATTCATGGGGGTGCGTATCTCGTGGGAAATATTTTCGAGGAAAGAGGTTTTCAGGCGGCTGGAAGCTTCAGCCTCTTCCTTGGCAATATTAAGTTCCCGGGTACGAAGCTCCACCGTTTTTTCCAAACTGTGCCGGTGCTTATCCAATTCAATGGTTTGCTGATGGATGAGTTCATTCTGCTGATCGGAAATAATGATCTGGTCGTGCAATTCCTTTTTTTGTTTGTCTATTTCCTGCTGTTGGGATCCCATCTCCGACAGACGTTTTTTCAGATCCCGCTCCAACTTTTTAGAACGTTCACGAATCTTGCTCTCGCGTATCAGGAACAAAACCACCAACACTATTGTTAGAATGGTGGAAATGAGTATGGACATGTACAGGGTTTCCTTAGTCAGCATGAATAGATTCATTTAAGTATGAAATACGCACTTGGACAAGTAGTACACAAGTGCCTGTTTTCAGGCATGCTTGGCTGATGGTATATGATAGTTTCCAACTGATAAAGATAAAGAATTTTAGATGGAACCTGCCATGAATCTAGCCCAGGTCTCGATTTCAATAGTATTGTTTTAAAGCCTTCAACAAAGCCGCTAAAGTTAGTTTATTCTTGTTATTTGATTTTTAAATTTGTTAACCACTGTTTTTACCTGTTCACACCGACATCTCCGTGAAAAATTGAAAGACCATGGAATTTACGATACACAGCAAATTGGCAGACATTATTCACCGTAATTACCTGCTGCTTCCGGTACTCAATCGCTTCGACATTCAATTGGGCTTTGGCGACCGAACCGTTGAACAACTTTGCATGGAGAAAGGTATACACACCGACTTTTTCCTGGTGATGATCAACTCCTTTCATGATCATGACTACTTTCCGCAGGAACGCCTGTTAAGTTTCCCTTTGGAACTCATCCTGGAATACACCCGGAAATCACATCGGTTTTATCTTGATTTTAAAGTGCCCCAAATTGAAAATATGATCCAGCAACTCAGCGAATCTGCCGATGCCCCGCTACGAAAACACTTTATATTGATCGAGAAATTTTTTGCGCAATACAAAGCCGAACTCATTGAACATATTCAGGAAGAAGAAAATAACATTTACCCCTATATCACCACCATCGATAAAGCGGTAAACAGAGGAACCATTACCCCACAGCACGTTGTATTGATTGAAAAGAACCCAATAAAAACCTATGCCGACCGGCACGATAATGTAGAGGATAAGTTGTACGATCTGAAAAACCTGATCATTAAATACCTGCCCCCAAGCCAAAACAACACCCTTTCAAACAGTTTGCTGGTTGAACTCTTCCGCCTGGAACGCGACCTGAACGATCATGCCCGCATGGAAGACAAGGTACTCTTCCCCATGGTACAGAAAATTGAAAATCAAATACGTAAAAACGTACTATGACCCTGCCGAAAACTATCATACTTTCGCGAAATACGCTGGCGATACGGGGGCTTGTACAGCTAATACACGTATTACAACCCGACCCAAAAATAGAAACCTATTCCTCGCTGCAACAGGTTCCTTCGTTTCAACAAAACGAGGAAGAAGTACTGGTATTTATCAGCCAGGAATGTTTCACCCGGAATTCGTACGTACGATTGGAAAAGATGTACCACCAGAACCCCAGAAACTGTTTTGTTGCCCTAACTGCGGAACAAATACCGGAGCAGTTGCAAGTTATTTTTGAACACACCATTAACCCGAACGAATCTGAGAACCAGATATTGGATCAACTACGCAACATTTACGGAATTCAGGAGGGAAGCGCAGCCAAATACTCCGGAAACACTACCCTCAGCGAGCGCGAAACCGAAGTATTGCGTACGGTAGCTTTGGGAATGACCAATAAGGAAATCAGCGACACCCTTTACATCAGCACCCATACCGTAATAACGCACCGTAAAAATATTACGGCCAAACTCGGCATTAAAACCATTGCCGGTTTGGCCGTTTATGCCGTTCTGAACGGAATAATAACCGCAGATGAAATGGAAAACAGCAACCTTTAGTTTAGCTTTCGATGCCCGGTTCCTCCGAAAATTTATATACCCTGAATAGATATACCAGCAAAGGAATTACTATAGCAAGGCCACCAAATAAGGCCACAATCATCATTAACAAGGTACTATCCGAAGCCACCGTGTTGTAAATGGTGAGCGATTCGGAATCCTGCAGTACCACCAACACCGGAAACTGGGCACCAAACCAACCGAGTAGAATAAAAACGGTTAAAGCTCCGGCAATAAGTCTACTGAGTAGTGTATTTTTTTTATGGATCGCATAAAAGAAAGCGGGCAGGAATAGCGTAGCCAAAATTGCACATGCGAGGCTCATCCACGACGAGGCATATAACTTAACCAAGGACAAACCCGCCAGCTCGGCAGCACCAAATACCAGGGCTCCCACGGCTACCAGAGCAAGAAGCAGGCGCTTGGCATACCGCCTGTAACTTTCCCGATCCTCATCGCTTGCCGGCTCACCCGAAAGGTACACTGCCGCCAAAAAGGAGAAGAGCAGCACCACAAAAACCCCCAGAGTGAGCGAGAAAAAATTCAACCAGGGTGCTACATACAATTCGTAAAAAGTTGCATCAGGGCTAAGGGTCATTCGTCCCAATATCACAGCGCCTAACGCCAAACCCAGAAAGAAGGGGGTTAGGACACTAAACAACTTAAAAACAAAGGTATATACCCGATGGCTTTTGTCCTGAAAAGGATCGTAATACCTAAAAGTAAATGCTGTTCCCCGAAAAATAATGCCCAGTAAAATCAGCATCAGTGGAATATGTAAATACGAGGTCACGGTAGAATACACTGCAGGGAAAGCATTGAAAAGAACCACAATAATAACAATAAGCCAGATGTGGTTAGCCTCCCATACCGGGGCAATAGCTTTGGATATGGTGTTAATCCCCTTTTTGCCGGTAACTATTTCGATAATACCGGCTCCAAAATCGGCTCCTCCCAACAAAACGTACAGGAGCAGCGAAATGCCAACAAATACAACGGCCAGATAGATCATAGGATTACTTGTTTTGGTGGTTTAAATGGATAGATCGAATTTGACGGTTCATCAGATAAAAGGACAGGAACGTAAGTACAGCATACACCGCGCTAATCAGAATAAGCGGGTATACAATTCCGGGCATTGGGGTAACTGCTTCTTCAACCCGCATAATGCGGTAGATAATCCAGGGTTGTCGGCCCAGTTCGGTAACCGTCCATCCGGCTTCGATAGCCAAAAAACCCAGCGGGGTGGCTATAAAGAGCAGTTTCAGCCACCAGCTTCGATCGAGCCACTCCGGCTTCTTCCAAACGAATATCAGAAAAAGCAGCCCTGTTAGAGCCATAATCCCACCCAGGCCAACCATCAGCTGAAAACTCAGGTGGGTAATAAGAACGGGGGGCCGCTCATCCTCCGGAAATTCATTGAGCCCTTTTACTTCGGCATCGAAGCTTCCGTACGACATAAAACTGAGCAAGCCGGGAATTTCAATAGCTCCTTTGATCTCCTGGGTTTCTTCGTTCGGAATGCCCCCTATTAAGAGAGGTGCACTTTGACGGGTTTCAAAAAGGGCTTCCATGGCAGCGAGTTTTTCCGGCTGGCGTTTAGCTACATTCTTGGCCGAAAGGTCGCCGCTAATGGGCATAATCAGTGCAGCCACGGCACCAATACTCAAAGCAATGCGGCAGGCACTCCGATGAAACTCGGGATACTTGCCCCGAAGTTGCAGGAAGGCATGCAGTCCGGCCACCGCAAACCCGGTGGCTGCAAAAGATGCAATAACCATGTGTGTCGATTGGGATATCCAGGCATCGTTGAACATTGCAGCAACCGGATCGATATTAACGGCCTGCCCGTTGATCCAATCGAAACCTTGGGGGCTGTTCATCCAGCCGTTGGCTGCAATTACAAAGAATCCCGACAATACCCCGGCTATACCTATAACCAATCCAAAGGCCAGATGCACCCATGGGTTGAGCCGTTTCCAGCCGTAAAGGTATAACCCCAGGGCAATAGCTTCGATAAAAAAGGCAGAGCCTTCCCAGGAAAATGGCATGCCAATAATGGGCCCGGCATGCTTCATAAAACCTGGCCAAAGCATTCCCAGTTCGAAGGACAACACTGTGCCTGATACTGCGCCTATGGCAAAAAAAATGGCCACTCCTTTCGACCAGGCTTTGGCCAGTTGCAGGTAAACCTCCTTCCCCGTTTTTAACCATTTGTACTCGGCAATAAAAAGAAAATACGGCATGGTCATGCCAATGGCGGCGTACACTATATGAAAGCCCAGGGATACTGCCATTTGATACCGGGCGGCCAACAAATCGTTCATCATAATGCGTTACTGGTTTGTATGATCCTTAAAAATGGGTTTACTCAAATTTAAGGAATAATAACACTAGTAACAATCGGGAAAGAAATTGTTCAATGCGAAATGGGAAAAAGCAGCTGTATCTACTGCTGAATTTGCGGAGGGAAGCCGAAAAATTAAAAGTTCAAGGTATCTTTCAAAGTTTTGAAACCACTTTTACTAATCTTCACCGAAGGCCCGTCTTTAAGTTTGGCCACATAACTGTCCTTGCCATAGGGTTCCAGCTGCACCACCTGATCGAGCCTGATAATGTAGGAGCGGTGCACCCGCATAAAATCCTTGGGATCCAGATGCTGTTCAAAGTATTTCATGGTGGCCTGTTTTAAGTGCTTGCCCTCATGGGTATAAATCATCACATAGTCATCCTGAGCTTCCACATACCGGATTTTATCCACCGGAATTACATGAATCCGGTTGTTCGATTTTACCACCACCCGCTCAATCAATTCGTCGAGCGGTTGCTGAATCAACTCCCTGATTTTGGGTTCCTGGGGTTGTTTGGTTCGTATCCGTTGCCTGGTCTTCTCCAGTGCTTCCAATAAGCGATCTTTGGAAAAAGGTTTAAGCAGATAATCAATAGCATTCAGCTCAAAAGCCTGAATGGCATACTGGTTATAAGCTGTGGTAAAGATAATCTCGGGTCGTTCATCCAGGATTTCCAGCATTTCGAAACCATTCAGCTTGGGCATTTGTATATCCAGAAAGATCAGGTCGGGTTGATATTCCTGAATGGCTTTTATGCCTTCAAAGCCGTTTTCACATTCGGCGACCAACTCAATGTCGCCCTGATCCTTAAGGTAATTGCGTATTAATTGTCTTCCCAGTTCTTCGTCTTCGATAATAATAGCTCTAATGGTATCCATAGCCCAAGGGGTTTAAACATGTTGTGGAAACAGTAACCGGACATCGAAAGCCGACTCGGTTTTTTCTATTGTAATTAAATCGTCGCGTCCGTACTGTATTTTCATGCGGCTGGACACGTTGCGCAAACCAATTCCCTCGCCCTTCTTGGTGAGAAAATCCGGATCGTATTCGTTCCGTATGTGCACATCCAGCACATCTTCGGTACAGCGGGCGCTGATGTATATATTGGATTGATCGGTACTTTCGTACACTCCGTACTTTACCGCATTTTCCATAAGGGGTTGCAGGATAAGTCCCGGCAAATAACAACGCAAACAGGGTTCGTTAATTTCCCGCTCCACATGCAGGCGTTTGCCAAAACGTATTTTTTCAATACTCAGGTAGCGGTCAATATTTTTTAATTCCTTGTCGAAGGTAGTCAGCGCTTCGTTTTTTTGAGAAAGGGAATAGCGCAGAAAATCGGATAGATTGATAACCATATCCTGTGCCTTTTCAGGACTCACCATGGTTAACGCACTAATGCTGTTTAAACTGTTGAACAGAAAGTGCGGATTAATTTGCGATTTGAGCGAACTCAATTGCGATTCCTTCACCAAGGCCTTCAACTCCGATTCGCGAACCAGTTTGTCCTTAAAATTCTGGTAGTACACCTGCAAATAGTAATTGGTGGCCAGCAACACATACACCATAAAACCCAACCCTACGCGCCAGGGAATGGATGTGTTCAAATACGTGATATAATCGCTGATATCGGCAAATACCGACGACATGATTACATACGACACCCATAACCATATTCCCACAGCCAGCGAACTGGATGCCAAGTGGTTGGTAAGAAAATTAACGATGTTGTTCTTTTCAATATCGGTATAGTACACCGGATACCAGATGCCGATCCCCAGAGTGGCAAAAATGACATTAAAAATCAGGCTTTCGAGGATGCCAATGATCCAATCGAACTGGCGCAGGTACACCAGGAAAAACGTGTTCAGACACCCCACAAACAACCAGATTACCGAATAGGTAATCAGATTGGTACGTTTATTAAGAATGGGGTGTAGCACAGAAACCTAAGGATTTTTAGAGTATTGCGATTAGAAACTTTTTATCTCTCCTCCTCCAAAGATAACGAAACCGCGAATGATTAACTCGTTATCGGTATTGGTGGCGTTATCGGGAATGTGCATCCGGTGTTTATCGGAAAAACCTCCAAAAATGGATACGGCATTAATCCGCACCTTCCAGTTATCGGGCACAACCAGTTTCATGCCTCCAAAAATGGCCACAATATCAATTACATTTTTCCCGACAGCCAATTTGGCTCTCGACAAGTCAATGGAGGAACCTCCGAACAGGCAAAGTATTTTACCGCCTCTGAAATTTTGGGAGGTTATATTTTTCTCGCCGCCACCAAAAACGGCAATCTCGTCGATGGTATCTTCGCTGTCTTCAGTAAGCTGGCGGTTCCGGGGGCAGTGCGGCCCATGATCGACACGATGACGAAAAATAACCACAATACCGGCCAGTATAAGTATGGCAGGCCAGAACAACTGCCAGAAGTTAAAGCTCAGGTCGAAAAAGTCGCGAAGGTAAATAGAGCCACCAATTATAAGCAATAAAATTCCGGGGCCCTTACTATCGTGCGACAGGATAAAAATGGTTCCTAAAACCATCAGCACCATTTCCCAGCGTAAAAGGTAACGTTTAATTTCGTAATTGAGGATTCCTAAATTGCTCAACAACAAGGCCATTCCGGTACACAAAATAGCCAATCCGATGAGAAAACGTTTTTTTGTTTGATTCTGTTCCATAACACAACTCCTTGTATTTTAAGACAAAAGTAACGGGATTCGCCGGCTCACTAAATGAGTATTCGGTAAAAGAATGTTTTTTGTCGGTAAATACTTAAGAGGAGCCTCATCCCCGAAAGCTTCCACAATCGTGTAAGCGCTGCGCTTGAGTCCATTAGAGGCCCCGCGTTACAACCAATCACGCTTTGCGTGAGAGCTCAGCGAAGCTAAACTCCGGAGCGGGGGGGAGCGGGGAATTGGTATTTGGCCCGGAAGCCTTACAGGCGGAAAACAAAATTAACGACCGCGAACTGATCAGTCTCTTTACTATCTCCCCCTCACTTTCCTCTTCCAGTGCGCTAAAGAGTATTGTTTCCGGGTTATGAATAAGCTCCCATTGGTATTTATCCTTGTACCCAACTTTTTCGCTTAAACGCCTCTTATATACGACCTTCAGCTTTGGAAAAGATTTTTCCCTACGCAGGTATTTTTGGTAATATGGCAGCCTCTTACATCCCATTATTGGCAAGATAGTCGATTTACTTTTTCCTTCAATTGAAAGTATTCAACAGCCCGCACATACGCCAAAGCTACCTTAACATAACGCGACATTATACGAGCCGCCACGGGCCGGATAATAAGCCCTAACACCGGTCGTATAATAGCATTATGTTAAGTAGCCCCGCAAATGGCCCACCGCGCCGTGGGGTGCGGACTGCAGGGGTTACGATCAAGGTTGGTGGGAGTTCAATTTAAGGGTTCAGATGAAAGAAAAGAGGGTGGCGGAGGTTTTGGTTTTACGGAAAGGTTGTTACGGAGACGTGGCGGGCGGGCTTCGCGGGGCTATTTGACATAATACCTGTTATACTGACAGCCTTTTCAGGTCGGGCATTTGCGGGTTTGCGGCTGCTCGCATAACTCGTATTATGAAAATATAGCTTTGGGTGGTTTTATCTGTGCGCTTGGGCTTTACAGCTCTTTGACCCCGATTTTTTTCGGGGGCAATGTGCTGTAAACAGGGTCGGGAGAGGAAAGCCACAGAAGGGCGGGCGCAGGGGAACAGGCAAAATTTAGAAGGGGTGCAGGAGCTGGTTAATTTTGGCTGTGGGGGTTATCCTTTCATTTTGTCCGGATCTTGCCGGGAATCAAAAATATCAGTAATGTAAATGTATTCTCCAACAACTCGATATATTATCTTGTAATGGCTTTCAATTATCCGTCGATGATCTAAATCCAGATGTTCCAGCTGCGGTTCTTTCTGACCTTTTAATGGTTGTAAAAGCAATGTATCTGCCGTGTCCAAAATCCGATCCCGGATTTCAATTAAT
>QKEH01000056.1 GCA_003252385.1 Bacteroidota bacterium
TGCAACACGTACTGAACCATGGAGAGTTGCGAACCGACCGCACCGGCACAGGTACCCAAGGCGTTTTTGGTTACCAAATGCGTTTCAATCTGGAGGATGGTTTTCCGTTGCTGACCACCAAAAAGTTGCACCTGAAATCGATTATTCACGAATTGCTGTGGTTCCTGAAAGGGGAAACCAATGTTGCCTATTTGCAGGAGAACGGAGTGCGCATCTGGAATGAGTGGGCCGATGCCCGGGGCGAACTGGGGCCGGTATATGGCAAGCAATGGCGCTCGTGGACCAACAGCGAGGGCGAAACCATTGACCAAATCAGTCAGTTGATTGCGGGATTAAAGGAAAATCCACATTCACGCCGGCATATTGTCAGTGCATGGAATGTGGGCGAATTGCATAAAATGGCTCTGCCTCCGTGTCATTTGTTATTTCAGTTCTATGTTTCCGGCAACAAGCTTTCGTGCCAGTTGTACCAGCGGAGTGCCGATATTTTTCTGGGCGTACCTTTTAATATTGCTTCGTATTCTCTGCTTCTGATGATGGTAGCTCAGGCTACCGGCTTGCAGGCTTTTGAGTTTGTACACACTCTGGGCGATGCCCATATTTATACCAACCATCTGGAGCAGGTAAAGCTTCAACTCTCCCGCGAACCACGCACTCTGCCCACCATGGAACTGAATCCGAGGGTGACTTCAATTTTCGACTTTCAATATACTGATTTTACCCTGAGCCATTACGACCCGCATCCGCACATTAAAGGCGATATTGCCGTTTAGCAGATCCTGAGGAATACGTATACTTCTCGAGAAACTTTCACCCATACTCCTTCCGCATTATGATACTTTCTGCCATAGCCGCCCTCGGACAAAACCGCGAAATTGGTTTCCAGAACCAGCTGCTCTGGCACATTGCTGCCGACATGAAATGGTTTCGCCAACATACCTCGGGGCATACTGTAATTATGGGCAGGTTAACCTTCGAGTCGATTAACAGCAAGCCCCTTCCCAAGCGGAGGAATATTGTAATCAGTAGCAACCCCGCGTCCCTGCACCCCGATGTGGAGATGGTTGCTTCGGTGGAAGAAGCTCTTGCCCGGGTTCAGAACGAAGAAGAAGTTTTTGTACTGGGCGGAGCCCGGGTTTACCAACAAATGCTGCCTTTGTGCCAACGGATGTATCTGACACATGTACACCGCGCCTATACTGCCGACGCCTACTTTCCGGTCTTTTCGTCCAACGAGTGGAGGGAAACCGAGCGCACCGACATCAACGATGACCCACAGGCAGGGGTTGCCTATTCCTTTTGCATCTACGAGCGGACTTAGTGGGAACCGTGTGGTGAGGATTCATGGTAAGCGGCCTTTTTATCAGGGATATGCATTATTATTCAGGTACTGGTTTCGCCTGTATTCTATATACTGGTAAAACAATGAACTTCACCGTTCCCAGGCTTCAGTAACCCGTGGCCTCTAAGTCCGCTTTTTTTTCCGGTACTGACACATAGTGTGCGAGGGCTGTACTACGCGTATCACATAAACTTTTAAATTTGTATTTTTGAAATTGAGCCACGCGTGGCAAACGCGGGGGCGGTGAGATTTAAAGACATACAAATGTTAATGAAAGATCTTATTTCTTCCGGTTCAATCCGCAGAATTTTAAAACCTACGACTACAATAGAGAATCAAACTACATGAAAAAGGTCAGACTTTTCTGGTTAGCCATCGCTCATTGCGTAACCATGGCTGCTCAAATTCCTTTTCTGGATACTGAAAATGCCTATCTGGGTCAAAACAGACCGGGTGAAACCCCGGTAATTTTCGCCCCCGAAGTTTTATCCCAGTCTGCTTGTGATAACACCATCTCTTTCTCGCCCAATGGCAAAGAACTGTTTTTTACCAAATGGAAGGGAGACAATCCGAGCTTGTATTACAGTGCATACAACGGTACTGTCTGGACAACTCCGAAAGAGAAGAATTTTTCCAACAGTTATGAGATGGAAGCCATTTTCGCACCGTATGGCAAAGTGGTGTGGTTTGCATCGGGAGAAACCTTCCCCGATGCCATTTGGATGGTTGAAAGTGACACCCCGGAGTGGAAAGCTCCGGTTAAAATAGAGTCGGTCTGCTCCCCGGATGTCGAATTTTATGCCACACTGACCATGGATACTACATTATATTTCCAACGAACATGGAATGGAATTTACAGGTCAGAATACCAGAACGGTGCGTTTACTACTCCTATTAAACTCAGTAATGCGATCAACTCCGAGACAGAAGTAAATCGACATCCCTGGATTTCGAAGGATGAAACGTATTTGCTTTTTGAAAGGGGCGATGGAAGCATTAACGATGATATTTGGATCAGTTTCCGTACTTCGGATACTGCCTGGATGCAGCCTGTTAAACTCAGCAAGGCCATCAATACCGATGGTTTTGAATGCCAGCCGACATTATCGCCGGACGAAAAATACCTGTTTTTCCGGAGAGACTGTAAAATGTATTGGGTGCGTATAGATAATCAAATTGCAGAGCTCAGAAAAACACTTACAGCCAATAGTTTTCGGAAGATTACCGAGTAGTGGAGAAAGTTCCTGGGTCAATAGTGGTTAAGACCGATGCCAGGCTGCGGATAGGGAGGAATCCTCAATGTTTCTGAAGGGATCGTATTCAGGGTTTTGGTGCTGAATTTGCACTTTTTGGTGATCTGAGCTCAAGTGAGATGCTCTGTTTGGTTCGGACTTTATTGCGGTGAATTATCCCCCAATAGCGGTCATGGTTCGGTTTTGCTGATAGCCGGCATTATTCTGATCGTGCATGGCTCCGTTGCCGCCGTAGCGTTCGGCTTTTTGCATTACTACCTGCCGGATGGCTTGCTCCAGCTCCTGAGCATCGTCAAGGTAGGGTTTCAGGTTAAATTCGCCCGTACTGAACAGGCAGTTTTTAATATGGCCGTCGGCTGTTATCCGCAGTCGGTTGCAGGAGTTGCAGAACGGGTGCGATACCGTACTGATAAATCCAAATCGCCCCGGGGCATTCTCTACCTGAAAGCGCTGGGCGGTATCGTGTTCCTTTTCGGGGAGTTTTTGAAAACGGAAGTGCCTTTGGATATCGAGCAGCATTTCATCCTGCGAATAGCTGCGGGCAAATTTCCATTGGTTTCCTTTAAAGGGCATAAACTCTATGAAGCGCACCTCAATGTCATGCTTTTCCGTGAGTCGGATGAAGTCAGGAATTTCATCGTGATTGACATCGCGAACCACCACCATATTTACTTTAACCGGCAGACCCGAGTTAATGGCCAGTTCAATATTGTCGATCGTTGTTTGAAATTTTCCACGGTGCGCAATGTCCATAAACCGATCGGCCCGAAGGGTATCCAAACTGATATTTACCGAAGCAAAATGTGCAAGGAGCAAATCAAGGTGCTTGTGCAACAGGGTGGCGTTGGTGGTTAAATGAAGGGGAACCTTATGAAGGGCGATCCTCTGAACAATCTCCTGAAAGTCGGGCCGTACCAGCGGCTCGCCGCCGGTTAAACGTATTTTCTGTATGCCCAGATTTTTAAAGGTTTCGGTAATAACTGCAATCTGATCGGGTGTCAGCAGCCTCGATTTGGGCATGAACACCGGATGACGCGGCATACAATAGTTGCAGCGCAAATTACAGCGATCGGTCAGCGACAGACGCAGGTAATTGTGCCCCCGCCCAAAAGAATCGCTCAGCGGAGCAACATGGCCTAATGTCGGTTTTTTTTCCATGAATGTGTTCCGTCTTCGAGCAGCTCCTTGCCAAATACCGGGCTGCGATGCTTAAATTCATTAACAATATATTCCAGTCCCTGGTAGGCTTCGTTCCGGTGGTGGCCATGTACTACTACCAGGAAACAGGGCTGTCCGACATATACTTTACCCAAACTGTGCCACACCTCGGCACTTATAATACCAAATTTCTGTTTGCCCTCCTCGATAATTTCCCGGGTAACCTGTTCCGCAATTGCGGTCTGGCTGGTGAACTCAATACACTGCACCTGTTGGTTCTCCATACGGTCGGGGCGAATGCGTCCCACAAAAATGGTCTGCGCGCCACATCCCTCCTTGGCAACTGCTGTTGCCGCTCCCAATATACTGTCCGAAATAGGTCCTTCAATAAACATGACACATTTTATTCAGGTTAACCCCCGGCAAACGGAGGCATACAATCTATTACCTGGCCTTCCTTGAGTGGTACATTCGCAGGGCAGCGTTTGTTAGCCACAAAAAAAGCCAATGTTATGGGGGCAAATTCGCTATACTTAGCCCGAAGCTGCTCCTGCAGGTTTTGGAGTGTGCTGCCGTTCTTCAACGTCACCACCTCAGAAGAACAGGAAGCTGCATCGGTTAGCAAACCATAATAATTTACGTGTACTTTCATCTCGAATAAACAAGCGCTCTGTCTTCTTGTTCGAATCGCAGGAACCAACCCTGTTCCAAGAAATTCGCCAGAATTCTGCTTCGCAAAAATAGCGGTTTTTTTTAAAACCGGTACCGAACGGTTGGAAGGTGAAGCCCTACAAAATACAACACGGGCAAAAAGAGGTTCCGAAAGGGGCATGAAAAGGTGCTGTATGGTGATACTGCGTTTGAAAAAGTATGTTTTTTTGGACGAAAAAGTTGTAGCTTTAGAACCATAATTCACCCAAATTGTACGTTTTATGAAAAGAGTTTCGATTTATTTTACGGCGATGGTTATTCTGACAGGAGTTACATGGTCGTGTAAAAATGCCAGCGAGAAGATGGCAGAGAAAATCATTGAAAAATCCATCAAACAAGCTACGGGCGAGAAGGTAGATATCGATTACGATAAGGATCAGGTAACCATTCAAACCGAAGAAGGAAGCGTGAAAGTGGGTACGGAAAATGCCAGTTGGCCGTCCGGAGCTCCTTCGGAGGTGCCTGAATTTACCTTCGGAAAAATTACCGCCGTGGTTAGCAGCGAAACGGATGAAGCCAATGGATGGACCATGGGATTATCTAGAGTATCAGCCGATGCGGTGGATAAGTACAACAAACAACTGAAAGAGAAAGGATTCAAAACCCAGGTGGTGAACATGGCTGGGGTGGGAGGCACCCTCACCGGAACCAAAGAAAAGATTACCGTTGCCGTGATGATAGGTGAGGGAGAAGGTTCTCTGTCTGTACAGGTGGCTAACTAGGAAAAGCACTGCCGTAGCATCCCATGAATTACTCCGGGCGGGTTTGTTTTAAACCGTTCTATTCAAATGGGTTTTGGAGAAAAGTAAATTCCAAACTGCACCGATTGGCTGAAATGCCCTAATTTAGCCGAAAAAGCACCTATGATTTCCTGGGCAAATTATCACAGCCACACTCAGTATTGCGATGGAGCGACGCTACCCGAAGCCTATGTCGAAGAAGCCATCCGACAGGGATTTGTGGCATACGGATTTTCCGGACACGCTTCGGTGCCTTTCGCCACCGAATGGTGCATCCCTGATGCCCGTTTAGCGCAGTATCTTCAGGAGATCTGTAAGTTAAAAGAACAGTACCACCGCCAGATTCAGCTCTATCTGGGGCTCGAAATCGATTACCTGCCCGGCCAGATGGATCACCTCAAACGATTACTGCATGGGCATCCACTTGATTACAGCATTCATTCCATACATTTTGTGGATTCCTTTGACGATGGCCGTCGCTGGAATATTGACACCTCCCGGGAGGAATTTGATGCCGGGTTGCAAGGGATTTTCCACAACAATTTCCGCATGGCGGCCACACGGTTCTGGGAACTCACCCGGCAAATGATTCGCGAGGAAACGCCCCGGATTATTGGGCACCTGGATAAAATCAAAATGTTCAATACCAATCGGTGCTACTTCGATGAAAATGAATCCTGGTACAGAAACCAGGTGGAAGAAACTCTGCAACTGATACAGAAAACCGGAAGTATGGTAGAAATAAACACCCGGGGATACTATCGCTACGGTCAGTCCGACTTGTATCCGGGACGTGCCATAGTGTCGCGTATTGCCGAACTGGGCATACCGGTTGTAATCAACTCCGACTGCCATGCTCCGAATGAGATATCCAATGGCATGCCCTACGCAGCGCAATTTTTGAATGAATTGAACATTCACAAGGTAATGATTTTACATGACGGTATTTGGAAGTCTTGTCCGGTCTCAGAAAAGGGAATTGAGATAGCAACACCTAAAGCCTAAGTTAATGCGGAATCTACAGCAAAACGTACTGAATATATGCACTGTCCCTGTCGGGGGGCTTGACGATGGTAAGGAAGTATTTTACTGGCAGATGAACCCTCCAAAGTATCTTCGGGAGTTGAAATGGCACGATTGCAAAATGATTACTTTCCGCTGCACCCGGGACATGATAAAAAAAAGGGGGAAGCCGGCCGGCCTCCCCAGGGGATACTTCGTATTCTAGGTTAGTGGTTTCTTTTTATGCGACAGCTGCTAGTTCAGGACTTCCTGCAGTGTAATCATGCCAGACTGGTCGTACCGGATCCATTCTCCCTGGCGGAGGTTCTTTTCGTAGTGGCCTTTTTCTTTCATTACCCCCGTGTCGTACCAGGCGGTATAATTGCCACTTAAGCTGTCGTTGGCAAAACAGGCAACATAACTTTGCGTGCCGTTGGGGTACCAACTTTCCCACTTGCCTTCCATCTTTCCGTTGTTATAGCTGCCTTTACGTTTGACCGACCCGTCGGGGTAATAAGAAACACTTGCACCATGCAGAATTCCATCTACAAATCGCATTTCTTCCTTTACGTTTTCTGTATTGTAGTAGTAGGTAACACAGGTTCCAGAATAAGGTTTAATATCTTCTTTCAGGAAGAAAACTTCTTCAGGAATCTCGGCATCGGTAATTACGACCCGGCGATTTGTGCAAGAACTCAGTGTTACAAGGGCTATTAGTGTGGCAAGCAGTGTTTTCATTTTTTATAGGATCAATTCCTTGTTTCGTATTCGAGTAATGGTACGCCGGAAGAGGTATTGGGTTAATTTATCTTGATTAATAGATGGAAAAACGGTATAAAAAACAGAAAATTCAGGTTGAAGACTATGCATCGGAGGGCCGATAGCCTCCATTTACAGGTGTGGGTGCGTTATCTATGCTGGGAAAGTGGAGTTTTAAAAGGATGAAAAGGGAATGGGGAAAACCGATATGAACCGGGAAAGGCATTGTAGTTGAAATCCAGTTGTGAGGAAGATTGCCTTTTTGCCAGATCGCTGGAAGCTGAAATAGCAGATCGATAGTTCGTTTTTTGGGTATTAGCAGATTGCAGGCTTAACAGCCACCGGAACTGCCGCGTATTCTGCAGACCAAATACCGGCAAAAAATCTCCCGAAAGATCATAGGAAAATAAAAAATGATATTATATTTGCACTCCCAAAATGGTGGATGTAGCTCAGTCGGTTAGAGCGCTGGATTGTGGTTCCAGAGGTCGGCGGTTCGAGCCCGCTCTTCCACCCAATAAAAAAGACTGTTCCCACGAACAGTCTTTTTTATTTCACTATCTAAAGCTTCATCCCGGGCGCCGTCTGCCTGAACATTCAACAGCTCCTTAAAATAATTTCCGGAATACCATGCAAACCCTTGTGCAAATACGGGCAGCATCTATATCAGTATACAAAGGCTTGCCTTGAGCAATGCTGTTTTTGTGCCCGGGAATATGTTGTTCCTGAAATCCATCAGATCCTTACCCGTTCTACGGAATCTTCGCGCATATTCACACCCATATTCCAGAAGTAGGCCTCGCCATTGGCTATGCGAAAAATTACCGGCCGGCTATCGGGGGCAATCTTTTCAAAATCGCGCAACCAGGGACGCTCGGTAAACAGGCGTTCGGCTAGGTTGGGGTCGTTTATAATTTGTGCCACACCGCTTATACGAAGGGCTTCCATTTGGGACGGATCGGTGGTTTGCCGTATAAAGGCCACTTCCACTTTAGGGTTCTTTTCCAATTGTTTGGGCAGGCGTTTGCTCGAAGCAGTGTGAAAGTAAAAACCGCTTTCGTCGGCATACCACATCAGCATACCGCGCACACGGGGTTGGTCGCCCTCTGCGGTGGCTACATGGCATGCCGGGTTTTGGTTGGCAAACGATACAATCTTGCGATACGTGCTTTCTGGTTCCATAATGAAATGATTAAAAGTTTATAGGTACAAGTTTACCGAGAATACTATGCAGTGGCTTTCAAAATCCTACGATAGGTTTGCACTATTCTCCGGTTTGAAAACGTTTCCGGTATTCGCCCGGTGTAAGCCGCACTGCTTCTATAAAAGTATGCGAAAAGTAGGAAGAAGAAGTAAACCCGCAGTCAAAAGCTATTTCGGTCAGGTTCATGCCGGTGTGTTTCAACAGGCGCTTGGCCTTTTCTATACGTAGGTAATTCAGGTACTCCACCGGTGTTTTCCGGGTGTATTCCTTAAACAGTTTGGTAAAATGCGATGGCGAAGTATGTGCTACTTCGGCTAATTCGTTAACCGTAAGTTTATCGGCCAGCTTACGGTGCATAAAACTGATGGCCGCATCAATTTTATTTTGGGAGACCACGGTATATACCTCCATGCGGGGACGGGTGATATGGTCGATAATCAAATGAACAAGCAGCCGGTGGAGGTGATCGATAACCTGAGGGGAACTTCCCTGCTGGTGTTCCAGCATCAGCATCTTTAACAGAAATAAAATGTTATCGTTGGGTGGAAAGAATTGTCCTTTCAGCGGGAGTTCTTCTATACCCCGGTTTTGCAGGCAATTTTCAAAAAATACTTTGGACACGAATACGGCAATGTAATTTGAGAAACCTTCTTCGACAATTTCCTGGTGAGCCACATCGGGCGAAAATGCGCAAAGACAGGCTCCATAGGGGTTTTGGGTTTCCTTGCCGTTGACCAGTAAGCGACCTTTTTGTTCAATGGTATAGATGAAGGAGTATGCGGGATGCGCATGATTAGGCGAAACAGCATACTCACAAAAACGGTATATGGGAACAAACATCGAAAAGTCGGGATGAAGGTAATATTCCAGATTTTCCAACAGGTTCTGCAATTGACTCTCGCTAAAGGAGCCCACCAATTGATGAATGATTTGTTGTTGCTGTTCGGTCATAGTTCGTTGCGCGGTAGAAGTGCCATGTGGTAAAAGTAGCTCATAATCTTCCGCGGATTCGGTTCTTTCCTTTTGTTTCTAACCAATAAACTGCAACAGAGCTGCTTTGTGCGCTTCGTTAAGCTGACAACTCTTACTGCGTAATTTCAGGTCAATTGAATTCACTTTGGTATGAAGAGCCTGAGCCATGCCGTGAAACATGCTGCCGGTAGCCAGCTTGTAGGTAGTAAACAACCCCACCTTGGCTTCGGAAACAACAGGAAGTTGTTTGGCAAATTGCCGCCATTCTTTATCCGGATGTTGCCCAAAGAAAAACAGGCCGCTGGTCCAACAGCCCAGCAACAGGTAATCGGCTTCGGCCAGATGGTGGATCCGGCATTGACCAATGGAAAGGGCTTGAGCATCCAGGCCCCATTCGCCGAGGAGTGAGGCTATATTCTCGGCATAGGCCCGGGTGGTTCCATGTTTGCTGTGGTAGATGATGTTTGCTTTTTTCATTACGTCTGAATTTGTATCATGTTGTGTTGGTAGTTCATGGATAAAGGTATCCAATGCTTTTGCTTCTTCGGTTCCATTATCGGTAAAAGGGTTCTTTTTTGGGGTTGAATGGAGGTTTCTATTCGATCAGCGGAGTAATGGTTCATGGTGGTACTTCATAATCGCAGGGCAGCCGGAATTACTACACCATAATTTTGTAGGCATACACTGCAAACACTTGCAGATGAATCGCTATTTGCTTTACTTTTGAAGAAGTATACATAACCCTACAATACCTTGCAGGTGATGTCAATTTTTCAAAAACTTTCTCGATTTTCAACTGCCATTTACCACGGTCTTGGGTTGTTGGCCGTGCTGGAAACAAGCTGTACCCATACTACTCCAGGTATTTCGGACTGGCAGCCGCTTCTGGACAGTGACTTAAGCCAGTGGGACTGCTACCTGAGTTACCGGCTCAGTCCCCGTTACGATGGTGACCCGCCTTGCGACAGTTCCGGCCGGGTTATTCCACCCGTTGGGTTCAATGCCGACAGCTTTTGCGTATTTACCACCCATCAGGAAGCAGGGGAAACTATATTGCGTATCAGTGGCGAATACTACGGCGCGCTAATCAGCAAGAAGCCGTACTACAATTACCATCTGCGTTTTCAGGTAAAATGGGGTGAGCAAAAATGGGATCCGAGGAAGGAAAAGAGCCGCGACTCCGGCCTTCTTTACCACTCGATTGGCGAACCTGGTGTGGAATATTGGCGCACTTGGATGCTCTCGCAGGAGTTTCAGGTCATGGAAGGGCACATGGGTGATTATTGGCCTCAGGCCCGATCTGCCACCGATATCCGAGCCTTTGCCCGAGAAGGAACCATCAATGCCATTGCCGACCATAATCAGCCCTTTCTGCCATTTGGGTACGGCACCCAAAATGGCTTCCATTGTTTACGCAGCCAGAATGCCGAGTTGCCAAATGGCCGGTGGAACACGCTGGAACTGATTTGTTTCGATGATATGGCCTTTCATATTGTCAATGGGGTGGTGGTAATGGAACTGTGTCGTTCGCGGTACATTCAGAACGGTAACGAAGTTCCTTTACTAAGGGGTAAATTGCAACTTCAGAGCGAAGCGGCGGAGGTATTTTATAAGAATATTGAAATCCGGCCTTTGGATCGGCTTCCTGAGCTGCCCGGATGGAGTCGGGGAGAATGACATTAGGCCATTGGCCGGAAGCTGCAGCAACCGGTAAATTACCGCAGAACATCGGCCTTGCAACCCATTTGGTTGGACGTGATCGTTGCGTGTCGGAAAACCGAACCTGAAAAACGCGTAGAAAAAGCAAAAAAATGCGCAGAACTCCCCCAAACCAGCAGGGCTACTCAATCGTTAAAGGATATAGTGAGTTTATAGTGAGTTGAGTTTAGGGTTTAAAGTTTTTTCATAAGAGTTTTGATGTAGGGTTTGGTTGGATTTAGGTTAACCAGAGGTTGCTTAGCAAAAGCGGCCTCTGGTTTTTTATTGGATATTCTTCCTGTTAAGCAAAGGTATAATGGTTACCGGAAGAATTTCGCCCGGATCCGAAGGGACGAGTTTCCGTATTGGGCAACCCGATGAAAAATGGCTATATTCATTGCCGTAAAAATACTACCCCTTATGTTACCCTCTTCCAATTCGTTACCCCGCCGGAAGTTTATCACCCTCAACGGGTTGCTGGCAGCCGGCACCTTTCTTGGGTTTGGACTGCAGAAAGGCTGGAGTCAGGTCGTTCAACAAACCCAAAAGGTACTGCGTGTGGTTGCCGGTTTTACCGGGCCAAGGTACTATGGAGCAGAGGAAAAGGAAGGGCTGTTGCAGGTGGTGGAATCGCGCTATCCGTTCCGGTACAAGGGGCATACCCCAACCCAGGTACGACTTTTTGAGCAGGAATTTACCACCTATATGGGCAGCACCTATTGCCTGGCGGTCACCTCGGGTACGGCGGCACTCAATTGTGCGATGGCAGCACTGGGGGTAGGTCCTGGCGATGAGGTGATTGTGCCCGCCTGTACCTGGTGGTCCGATTATACCACGGTGGTGCAAGCCGGCGCACTTCCCGTTTTTGCCGATATCGATACCTCGCTGAATATCGATCCCGCCGATGTGGAACGAAAAATCAGCCCCCGGACCAAAGCCATTATCGTGGTACACCTGCTGGGGAGTTCATGTAATATGGATGCGCTGATGGACCTGGCCCGCCGCTACAGACTGCAGGTGGTGGAAGATTGTGCCCAAAGCCCTGGAGCTACCTACAAAGGGCAGAAATTAGGAACCCTGGGCGATATAGGTATATACAGTTTCAATATCTATAAACTCATGACTGCCGGCGAAGGTGGTGCGCTGGTCACTCATTCCGAGGAGCTGTTTTTCAAGGCCGCCCGTTATCACGATATGGGCTATCTGCACCGGGTATTCGATATGGCCGCGACCCAGAATCTGATGCCCGAATGTCCAGGCGAAAATTACCGCATGAGCGAGTTTACCGGTGCCGTGTTGCGGGCGCAACTGCCCAAGCTGGATACCATGATCCGGGATCTTCGTCAGCGTAAGAAGGTAATTTACCAGGGCATTGCTGCGCTCTCGGGCATTGCCTTTCGCCATTATGACGATGCCGAAGGCGAAACCGGCGCCTACATCCATCTGCTGTTGCCCGATTCAACTTCCCGGGATCGTTGGCTGGAGGCGCTGCAGGCCTGGCAACTGCCGGTTACGGAGGTTTCCGGATCGGTGGTGTTGCCCATCCAGGAATCGGTCCTGAACAAGCGTACCCGCCATCCACAGTGGCCATCTTTCAGCACCCCCGAGGGAAAAAGCATAGTCTATGGCCCCGAAAGTTGCCAGCCTACGCTGGATGTTTACAATCGCATGCTGCAACTCAATGTGGGGGCAGGTTTCACTCCCGACGAGATCCGCTATTGCATCGCTTCCATTCAGGCAGTGGCCGATACCCTGCGCGGGGTACACTCCTGAAACCCGGTAAGTTGCCCCTCTTGTTCAGTTATTAACCAGTTGAATAGTCGTTATGTTGAGTTTGTATGCATGGCGGAAGTCGCTATTATTTAGTGCGTTGCCGTAATATTGCATAGGCGGTCGACAACGGGTTGGAAAGCTCATTCGATCCCTCAGAACTTACTTAAACAGGATAAAGATGAATGCAAAAAACAAGCGATTTACTTTCGTATTGATCGGATTGGTGCTGGTAAAATCTACGATTCTTATGGCGCAGGTGCGGGAAACCGATTTCAATCGGAATTGGAAATTTTCCCTCAAGGCCGACAATCATGCCAGTAAGGCACAATTTGACGATTCCACCTGGAGGATGCTCAATCTGCCCCACGACTGGAGTGTGGAATTTCCGTTCGATTCGGCTCATGGCGAGGGATGTACCGGATATTTGCCCGGGGGAATAGGTTGGTACCGGAAACATTTCAGCCTCCAACCTCATAATCAAAAGCAGGTCTTCGTACTTTTCGACGGGGTATACAACAACTCGGAATACTGGATCAATGGACACAAATTGGGTGAACGCCCTTACGGTTACGTACCATTTTATTTCGATCTGACACCGTATTTAAATCCAACGGGCGATAATGTACTGGCCGTTCGCGTAGATCGCAGCCGAACAGCCGACTCGCGCTGGTACCCAGGTTCGGGTATTTACCGTAAGGTAACTCTGATACAGGTCGATCCGGTGCACATTCCCATTTGGGGGGTACGGGTTACCACGCCCCGGGTGAGTGCCGCCCAAGCCACGGTGCAACTGGATATCACTATGGAGAACCAGACCGAGGCCAGAAAGGATGTAACCATCGTAACCGAAATACTCAATCCACAGGGCGACAGGGTAGGGGCTGCAACCTCTTCGCAGGGCAGCATACCAATCGGCAAGAACCAGCTAGTGCAGCAGGTGGAAATGGAACGCCCCTTGCTGTGGAACCTCGACGATCCGAATTTATATCAAGCAGTAACTCGTATCGTGCAGGATGGACGCGAACTGGATCGGGTTCAGACCGTTTTTGGCATCCGAACCTTCCGGTTCGATCCCGACAGTGGATTTTACCTTAACGGACGCAATATGAAGATTAAAGGGGTGTGCCTTCACCATTCGGCAGGTGCTGTTGGGGCTGCAGTTCCCGAGGCGGTTTGGCGCCGTCGGCTCGAAATACTGAAAGATATGGGCTGCAATGCCATTCGTATGGCTCATAATCCGGGGTCGGAAGAATTGCTGCAGCTTTGCGATGAAATGGGTTTCCTGGTGCAGGACGAATTTTTCGATGAATGGTTCTACCCTAAGGACAAACGGCTCAACTGCTGGGAACAGCATGACGACTATCTTTCGAGGGGTTATGCCGAACATTTCGGGGAATGGGCTCAATCCGACCTGACCAACACCGTTCTGGCGCATCGCAACCATCCGTCTATCATACAGTGGAGTATTGGCAACGAAATAGAATGGACCTATCCGAGCAATCGGTTCGCCACCGGCTTCTTCGACAATATGAACTGGGATGGGAACTATTTTTGGTCGCCGCCCCCATACTCGCCGGAGCAAATTAAAGCCGAATACGGCAGGATTGCCGAGAAGGCGCATCCGGTGGAAGAAGTGGCAAAAACTCTGGCCGCATGGACTCGTGCACTGGACAGTACACGGCCGGTGATTGCCAATTGCATTTTGCCTTCGGCCAGTTTCCAGACCGGCTATGCCGATGCTTTGGATATAGTTGGCTTTAGCTACCGCAGGGTGATGTACGATTATGCCAAGAAGTTGTATCCCGACAAAATCGTTATGGGTACGGAGAACCTGCCCCAATGGCACGAATGGAAAGCCGTAGCAGAGCGTCCCTTCGTGCCGGGGCTTTTCCTCTGGACGGGTTTCGACCACATGGGCGAAGTGCACGACAGCTGGCCGGTAAAAACCTCGCCCGTGGGGTTGTTGGATCAGATTGGTTTTCCGAACACCGGCTACCACATGTTTAAATCGCTTTGGACGGATACGCCGCACATCATGATTTACACCCAGCTTAAGGACAGTATGAATTACGTGAGCACGCCACGGGGAAACCAGTTAAATACCACCCCCGAAGCCTGGGATGAACTCACATGGTACAGTCCCATCCGCAACGAACACTGGAATTATGAACCTGGACAGGAGGTATTGGTAGAAGTGCTTTCGAATTGCGAACAGGTGGAACTGTTCCTAAATTCCACCTCGCTGGGCTTGAAAAAACTGGCCGATTTTCCCGATCGTAAGTACCAATGGTTCCTTCCTTATCAGGCGGGGAACCTTACTGCCCGAGGCATGAAGAATGGCGAAGCTGTATACTTTTCGCTGACTACCGCCGGGGAACCTGTTGCCTTAAAAGTTGAAACGGATCGCTCGTTCCTGCATACCAACGCCAACGATGTAGCCCATGTCGCCTTGCAGTTGCTCGATGCCCATGGGAATCCGGTAAGCCATACCAACCGGAAGATTGAATTTGAACTGCAAGGGGCTGTAAAAAATCTGGGGGTGGACAATGGCAATCGCTCCAATACCCAGTATTACAAGGCCAATTCCATAACTACCTATCGCGGAAGGGCACTGATGATCATTCAGGCTGGCGAAGAGGTTGGGACTGCTTGTGTTCGGGTTAACTCCCATGGAATGTCCGGACAGGAGATACGTATTCCATTGTACTGAGTTATCAAAGGGGTTGCTTAGTACCGTAAGCCACCAGAATGGCTTATTGAACGAGGCACTACTTCACTCAATGCGGTGAAGTAGCGGCCTTCATCAATAGCTCTCGGGGAAATGCATAACTTTAGTTACTCCATCTATAATCCGTTAAAACTACATCAGTATGAAAAAGTGGTTCGTTTTCCTGCTTGTTCTTAAAGGTTTTTTAGCACAAGCTTCCGATTGCCCGGTATCGTCCTTTATTGAAACCAATTACCCTAACGATTTCCAGTTGTCGGTGCTACGGGAAATTCTGCAGAGCAGTCTGGTTTTCGACTTGCTGGTGCGCCGCATCAGTTTTCATGAATACTCGTGCACCTGGCACATGCATAACAGAGTTGGAGATTTGGCGA
>QKEH01000074.1 GCA_003252385.1 Bacteroidota bacterium
GTTCCGGAAGGGTAAACGTAAAAGTGGTTCCCTTGCCCTTTTGAGATGCTACCTCCAATTCACCACCAAGCAGTTCACTAAGCCGCTTGGAAATGGTCAGTCCTAAGCCAATACCCCCAACTGCCTGCTCGCGGCTGTATTTCAATTTAACAAACTGACTGAAAATCGCATCCAAATCCTCTTCTGCAATGCCTATGCCGGTATCGGTCACTGCAAAACCCAATTTATTATCGTCTATGAATACCCGGATTTCAATAGAACCTTTCCGGGTGTATTTAACGGCATTGTTCAGCAGGTTATTCAAAATCTGTCGGATACGTTCCTCATCGGAATAGATATTGCAATGCAGCTCTTCCAACTCGTTTCGGAGCCGAACCGCTACCAGGCTGCCCTTGACTTCGGTTTTATACGTGGCATATATTTTTGTTATAAACTCATTGAGTTCAAATGGTTCCATATACACCTGGAGTTGTTCCGATTCTATCAGCGAGAAATCCAGAATATCATCAATCAAACGCATCAGAAGAAAGTGGGGTACATTCCTCTCGTTTTAATAAGTTGGAAAAACCCACAATGGCATTCATGGGGGTTCGTATTTCATGACTCATATTGGTCAAGAATACCGATTTGAGTTCGTCCGACTGTTCAGCTCTTTCCAAGGCGCTTTTAAGGGCTTCGGTTCGTTCCAGCACTTTGGCTTCCAATAAATCCTTGTTTTCTTCCAGTTCGCGGGTTTTTACCAATAAGTCCTGCCGTTGTTTTTCCAGTTCGGTATTTTGTTCGGCCATTTTCATACTTTGCTGCGATATCAACCGGGTGCGCTCCTCCACTTTTTCTTTAAGTAGTTGCTTGTCTTTTCGCAGTTTCTGCTCGCGACGAACCGTGTAGGCATAAATGCCTGCAATAAAAAGGATTCCAATAAGTATATAAAACCACAGTTGTTGCCAAAAGGGAGGATGGATGACCACTTGGAGGGTCTTTTCCTGCGGATTTAAAATGTGGTCGTTATTGTAAGCCTGTAAATGAAAAATGTAATGCCCAGGATCCAAATTGGTATAGGTTGCCACACGTGTACTGGAGGTTGCAGTAATCCATTCAGTATCATATCCCTCTAACTTATAGCGGTAAGTATTTTTTTGTGGATAGGTGAAATTAATAGCAAGAAAATGAATGCTAATATCATTTTGCGACCAGTTTAAATCAATCCGGTCTGTATAAGCAGCAGCCTTTTGCAGAATGGAATCGGGTGCTCCGATTTCCAGTTTCCGGTTCGAAACATAAATGGCTTCTATGATGGGTACGGCAAGGGTCGCATTCTGAACAATGTCCTTGGGATTGAACGATGTTAATCCATTGGTTCCCCCAAAATACAAGGTTCCGTTACGTGCTGCGCATCCCGATTGAAAAAAAAACTTGTTGCCCTGTAATCCATCAAGGGCATAGTAATTGGTAATTTCATCGGTCTGGGGATTGATACAGCTTAGTCCGTTCATGGTAGAAACCCAAATATTGCCATCGTTTCCTTCCAAAATTAGATTTACCGTATTATAACACAAACCATTCGCCTGGTTGTAGCTTTTTACCAGCCTAAAATTGGAATCGTAGCGAAATACCCCATGCTCGTAAGTGCCGGTATACACCTGTCCGTCCGAAGTAATACAAAAGGTTATTAAGCCCTCACCGTCCAATATTTTTTGCACGCTGTAATCGTATTCGGAAAAGAGAAAAGCCCCTGAATTATTAACCAGATAGATGGCTCCGGAAGGGCTTTCGTACACCAATGGACGTCGAAACGAATACCCTGAAACTTCGGTAAAAAAGGTTCTGGCCACCGATAAATCAGCATCGTACAGTACCGTAGCTCCATACGGCATCGTTACCCACCTTCGTCCCTTACTATCAATGAACAAGTTGGAAATCAGCTGATTGGTTGAATTTTCACCACTTCCCAGAACCACTCTCCTGTTTTTCCGGGTTTTTCGGTTCATCACATTCACCCCACCGGTATAGGTGGCGATCCACATATTACCCTCTCTGTCCTCATCCACCGACCGAATGATGTCCGAACTTAGGCTGGTGGGATCACCGGTGACATTATGATAGTTAACAAAACTTATTTCCCGGGGATTTAATACACTCAAACCGCCCCCATCGGTTCCCACCCAGATAGAACCCTCCGAATCTTCATACACACAACCTATAATATCGTTTGGCAAATGGCCTTTTGCCCCTTTATCCTCTTTTCGATAAGTAGTAAATCGCTGTTTCTTGGGATTGGCATACATCATCCCCCCCCGGGAAGTTCCCACCCAAATTATATCCTCCTGATCCTGAAATAAGGAATAAATGCCGTCGGAGGCAATGTTGCCAAAGCCCTCCCGCTCCTTGGTAATGTATTCGAATATGCCCGTGGCAAACGAATACCGGTTGATCCCTCCCTGATCAACGGCAATAAGCAACTGATCGCCAACCTGCAGCAAATCAAAAACAAGAGCTCCATTGGTCCCGTTTCCATCTCCCCGCACGTTATAATGGGTAAAGAGTCCGCCGAATGGCGAAAACAGACTCAATCCGTTAGTCCGGGATCCAATCCATATCTGCTGATAGGTATCAATATAGACCCCTTTAATATCATTACTTTCTTTGGAAATATTGGGATCAGGGTAATGTATGAAGGCACGACGACTGGGTACAAACTCATAAATTCCGTTTCGGGTAGACACGACCCAATACCTCCCCTGCAGGTCTTGCGCCATGGACGTGTATTGAAACAAGGGATCATTCATTGGTATGTCGGCAAACGAGCTGAAATTGTCCTGCTGCCGATTATACCTGCAGATCCCTCCTGAAGTAACTATCCATAATACGCTGTCCTGATCTTCAAGAAGTTGACTGACCAGTTCACCTCTCAATGCATTGCTGTCTGAACCGGGAAAGTAATTCTCAAACCGATCGTACTCTCGAATGTACCGAGCCAATCCATCGTTGGTTCCAATCCAAAGATTTTGCAGGTAATCTTCATAAATACAGTTTATGACACTATTACATATGGAATTGGAATCGTGTTCGAGATGCTGATATTGTACAGCTGAATAACTATTGTGACGGATGAGCCCCATCCCACTGCAACCTGCCCAAATGTAGCCCTGGCTATCGCGATGTATATCCCGGAGCAATTCCATTGGGAGCTCGGAATCCAACGATTCAAACAGGTAATCGGCCTGTGCAGGCAGAATGGCTGCGGACAGA
>QKEH01000161.1 GCA_003252385.1 Bacteroidota bacterium
AATACCTTGTTCCTGACCGGAGGGGATATCTTTCAGCCTGATCCATACCCTGAACCATTGAGGACGTATGGAACAAATACTGCGATCCGTTGCGTGATTGTTGCAATACCTCCATAACCGGATAAGCTTGTTTGAGGTAATTCAAAACCAATTCGTTTTCCATCGTATTTATTCTGAAATACCGAACCGTATCGTAGTGTTTCTCATACCAACCCTCTATAAGCTCGCAGGTCAACGGATCGTGGATGGTTTGCGCGACCAAACACCCGGAGTGGGCATAATGCCTGAATTCCGAGGTGTCTGCTGCTGATACCAGACAAAACGTTCTGCCTGTAGCTGATGCTTCGCTAAACTGTTGCACCTGTTGTTGAACGTGTTGCTGGCACTCTTCCCAGGCTTCCCTTTTCTGCTTTCGAAGCGTGCTTAGCCCTAGGGACACAAGCACGGCAATGAGTACGCCCACTCCGGCTCCCCATCTTCCTCTCCGGCTTCTGATGAGCCACCACAGCAAGCCTGCGGAAAGCAGCAAAAAACTCCCCATCGATACCCAAAAGCCCAAACGTACATCGGGCAAGTTGTAACTATACGCTACCGAATGCTTTCCTGCCGGCAGTGGCAGCCCAATAAACGTTTTGTCCACCGTATAATGGGGCTGCAATTTTCCATCTACATAAACCCGCCACCCCACATAGTTATTTTGCAGTAGAACCAGCGCCACCGGCGCATCAGATTGCACATTGCACCGAATGTAGTTTGGCATAAAGGAGGAAAGTACCAGCGATTGATGCGCTGTTGTATCCATAACCACATCCGAAAAACGATCCAAAAGACTGTCGGCCAGATACACGGTGGTCGCTCCAAATCCTCCGGTATCCAGTGCCGATTCCGAACGCACATCCCCACTCAGAAACAACACCGGATTGGTCTTTAAAGAATCCAGCAATTCAGGAACCGAATCCAATAAAAACTCAAACCCCGAAAACCAGAATGAAGTCCAGGCATCGGCTGAAACCTGCCGGGTAAAATTGCCCATATTGCGCCATAGCACATAATTATTGTAATTTCCATCGGAATTGGCCGAAACAGGACTCCAGTCGGGTTTGGGAAAACCATTTGGATATTTCCTGAGTTCGTTCCGAAGGGTGATGGGCGATTTGTTGTTGCATACCGTAATAAACTGATTGAGCTGTACCGCCACAACCAATTCCAAAGCAACTGCCATAGCCAGCAAATAATGGGGCCGAATACGGGAGATGCCCATTGTCAAACCCAGAGCGGCAACGATCAGGGACTGAATACAGCTTTGAATAAAGACCTGCTCCCAAATGCCGGCCTTATGCAGTTTTTCGTAGAAAGTAAGCCCGTCATTCCAATACGTCAGGGAGCCTCCACAAACACGAAACCAGCTGTACCCCAACGCAGCCAAATAGATTCCCGCCAATACCCAGAGCGCCACCCGAAATGTTTTCTGCTTCATTCCAACGGGGTGCATGCGCGATAAATAATGCCCGGCCAGAAGAAGAACAGCCACAGTGAAGAAGAAGCGAAAAAAAACAGGGTACTTAAAAAGATTCATCAAGGGTACATGATAAAAAAACCAAGCATGTACGGGGGTATACGATCCAAAAGAAGCCAGTAGAAAAACAAGCCCAACCCCGGTCAGATAATTCAGTCTGTACGATTTTCCTTTTAGGAATACCCCTAACAGACCTGCCAGCAACAGGAGAGATCCCATAAAATTGTTGGTAAAGCTGCCCTCGGTAGCAAAGAAAGACATCTCTTTTACCGCTGCGAAGGGCCATAATAGCGAAACCATGCACTGCGGTGTAAACACCAAACGCTGAGCCGACGCCAGGGTAACCCCTGACAAACGACTTAAATAAGGAAAAACATGGTAGAGGGAAAACAGCATCCCCGTACATAGCGGAAGAAGTATAAGGGTTACCAGTACGTGTTTTTTGAGCAGATGAAGCAACTCCCGAAAATTCCTTCTGCGTAAAAGTGCTACTGCCTGAAGGATGAAAAAACCCATCAACACATAGAACAACATGATGGATACGGCCTGATACCCACCGGTTAGCATCAGAAACAGAAAAAAGGTGAACCACAAAATTCTTTTAAGGGAAAAACCCGGCTGCAACAAACGAAGATAGTAGGCCATGACCCAAGGCAGCCATACCGCTCCCAGAATGGAAACCAATGATTGCGCATGGCCTACGAACAATCCGGAAAGCATGTAAGCCAATCCTACCAACAGGGCATACCCCCGACGGACAGAAAACTCCAGTGCCAGCTTGTACATGCCCCACCCGGCCATGGCTGCATAAAACACAAACAGCAGGTGCAGGGTAGCGTTTGAGTACGGTACAAAATGGCTCAGGAGAAAAATTTCCGGATACCACAACGGGTACTGTAAATCGGCATGAATGGGGTAGCCCAGTTGCTGATAAGGGTTCCAAAGCGGTAGAATGCCTTCGCGCAGGCAGTCGGACATGTATACGCGCCAGGGAAGTACCACATCCATCATGTCAAACTGTAAGCTGCCCACCAGAAAGGTCACCGGCCAATAGGCTATTACGGCACCTACAAGATAGAATAAGAAAGGGTTCCTTCTAAAAAACTGCCAAATGGTTTTAAAAACTACTAACATGTGTATATAATAAACTTTTTCAATCAGCTAGGGATCCTTTCTAAACTTTACAGATATATCAATTGCCCGGATCATATTCATGACCTAACACCTGCTAACCATACTATCAGAGATATAGAAGTCTGCTGGTGCTAGGAATGATTGCCTGTTATTGGTTTCTACTTCGATGCGGACGAATCCTGCTTTGCTTTCGCGATGAGTTCCTGGATCAACTTACGGGCAGCGAAATTAAAGTATCGTTTATCCTTGTAGGCACCCACCCATTGAATACCTTGTACTGCATTGGTCAGAAAAACCTCATCGGCTTCGAACAGCTGCTTCTCGGTTAATGGCATTTGGATTAGCTCATAACCTGCATGCTTCGCCAACTCCATAAGGGTAGCCCGCATGGTCCCTGCCAGGCATCCTTCGGTAAGGGGCGGAGTAAGTAACTGTTTCTCCTTCACTATAAAAATATTGGAACTTAAACTCTCGGCAATGCGACCGTACTGGTTCAAGATCAAACACTCATCGAGCTGTTGTTCCTTCCGGTAAATTCCGGCCAATACCGAAACCAACGCATTGGCTGTTTTCAGGTTCGACAAGAGAAGCGCGGGTTTCAATGCCTCATCGAACAAATCCACATGCAGGCCACGCTTGTTCAATTCGTAGTATTCGGCGTCCAGTGCATCGCTCTGCATAATCCAGGATATGGTGTTATCCTGTGGGGTATACAGTCCTCCCTCATTCCGAAAAAAGGTAATGCGTACCCGGGCTCCTTTAAAGATCCGGTTCTTATTCAGTAACTTTTCGATGTACTGCTTCAAACCTTCAGCACTCAGGGAAGACCCCCACTCCATGTGCAGTTGTTTCATGCTCCGGGTTATGCGTTCCCAATGCCGCTCGTAGAAGAAGGGTTCGGTTCCCAGGCAACGCATGGTTTCAAAAAAAGCATCGCCATAGCAGAAAGCACGATTCCTGTGGGAAAGACACGTTTCGCTGTCGTTTAAAAAATTTCCGTTATAGCAAATATATTGAGCCATGTTTTATGAAATAACCGACAACAGCTGAGAGATGAAATAGCGGATCAGGTGCACATCGATAAACAACGGGTAAACAAAACCAAAAACCGCACCCAGCAAATGGGCATCGTGGTTAATGTTGTCGCCACCCCGTCGCGACATGTATTGTGAATATATTACATACAATATGGCAAAGAGTATTCCGGGAATGCCAATAATTCCGTAGAGGTACAACTTTCGCCAGGGATCAAAAAAAACGCAGAACATCATGACCGCAGCCACTGCCCCCGAAGCCCCTACGGCGTTGTACCAGTGATTGTTTTTATGTTTCACCAGAGTGATGCTGGAGGCAAAAACCATTCCCACCAAATAGAGCACCAGAAAAGTAACCACCGGAAAGCGGACGATACCCTGGGCAGCAAGTGCTCCTAATATGGCTTCGGTTTGTCTTCCGAAGAAATAGAGTACAAACATATTCACAATCAGGTGCCACCAGTCGGCATGCACCAGCCCATGACTCAACATCCGGTAGTATTGTTTGCGGTGAAACACCTGATAGGGGTTAAACTGCATACGGTAAAACAGGTCACGGCGGTTGAATGCCAGCACCGACACCACCGAGGTAACAACAATAATCAACAAGGTTAACATACACTAAACGGTCATAAATTTATAGATCATTTCCTTCAGCAAATCGTGCGGGGTAGCCGACAGATTGCCTACCCCTTTGGTTCGTAGATCGTATTCGCGCAACCACCCCAAAATCTGAAAACTCTTCGCCGGCGGAAAAACACGAGCTGCCTTCTGGTACTCACTCACAAAGAACGGATGTACTTTCAGCTTTTCAGCCACATTCTGGCTCGACTTATCTTCGAGCATCCCATACATAAAGACTTTATTAAAAAATCCGTACATCGAGGCGATAATCATATTGATGGGATGGTTTTTTTGATTGTGCCCAAAGTAATCCACAATTCGGAAGGCCTTCAGTGCATTGCGCTCCACCAGTGCCTTTTGAAGTTCCACCGAGTTAAAATCCTTACTAATCCCAATATTCTGTTCGATATGGGCGGCATCAATGGCCTTCTTCCCCTGGGGAAGGGTAATAATCAGTTTTTGCAGTTCGTTCTCAATTTTCGACAGGTCGTTTCCCAGCGATTCCGATAGCAGCATTGCCGCAGGCGGGGCAATGCTATACCCCTCTTCTTTAAGGTGTTGTACGATCCAGGCCGGCAACTTGTCGTCGTACATTTTTTTCGATTCAAAAATAACACCCTCTTTCTCGAGTGCTTTATAGAGTTTCTTGCGCTTATCAATTTTCTTATACTTGTAACAGATTACCAGAATGGTCGATTTCAGAGGCGTTCCGGCATAGTACACCAAATCTTCCACGTTGCGAATATGCTGGGCTTCTTTTACCAGGATCACCTGATTGGGAGCCATCATAGGGTATCGTTTGGCTGCATTGGTCACTGCAGCCGCATCCACATCTTTACCGTAAAGCACCGTTTGGTTAAACGCCTTTTCCTCTTCCTTAAGCACATTGGCAGCAACATAGTCGCTGATTTTGTCGATGTAGTAGGGCTCGTCGCCCATTAGAAAGTAGATGGGACGAAATTTGCGTTGCTTTAAATCAGCGATAATAGTTTCGAAGGTCATTGAACACGGTTTCCGAGGGGCTAAAAGTAAAAAAAATTAGTAATTTGCCGGCCATTTCAGACGGAATGTCTGAATCCGATATAAATCACCAATCTGTTGTACCGTGCCCGATCCGATGCAACCGCTCAATTTTCCGCAGTACCCTTTTCGGATTTCCCGTTCCGATACCGGCAGGCTGTTTATTTACGATGAATACCGAAAGAAAGCCCTGTGCCTGACTCCGGAAGAGTGGGTTCGACAGCACATACTTCGTTTTCTCACGGAAGATCGTGGCATTCCCAAATCATTGATTTCCAGCGAAGCAGGTGTAAAAGTAAACACCTTAAGCCGCCGCTACGATGCCCTGGTGTACAACCGGAGGGGGCTGCCCGTGTTGCTTATTGAATGCAAGGCTCCTTCGGTAGTTATTTCGCAAAACACCTTCGACCAGGTAATTGCCTACAACCTCAGCATTAAAGCGCACCATGTACTGGTAACCAACGGGCTCAAACATTTTTGCTGCCACATTCACCCCGACACCCGCCAGGTGCGTTTCCTTCCCGACATTCCTCATTTCGATGTACTGGATAATTAGGCGCTTTTTACCCACCGTTGCCAAAACCATCGTTTCCTCTTGGTATCGCTCACGTAGCCATATCCATACCCATAGCCGTAGCCATATCCGTAACGCGTTCGGGATCGCTGCACATCGTTGAGTATCAGGTTAACCTTGCGGATGTCCCGCATTTCCAAATCCTGCATCAGGTTTTTAAAGATGTCGCACGATGTATAGTTGTAACGCACCACCAACAGGGTCACATCCACCCGCGGATAAATCAGCAGGGCATCGGAAACAATGCCCAGCGGAGGCGAGTCAATCACAACGATATCGTATTGTTTTTTCAGGTCGTCCAAAAACCGGATGGTCTTCTGTGAAGAGATCAGCTCCGACGGATTGGGGGGTACCGGCCCGGCCAGGATCAGGTCGAAGTTTAACGAGGCAGGGCGCGATATAATGTCGCCAAGCTCGCAATTATCGCTCAGGTAATTGCTTAATCCGGTTTCCGATTCGAGATTCAGGTTTTGCCGGATCTTCGACTTACGCAGGTCCAGATCGACCAGTACGGTTTTTTTGCCATAAAATGCATATACCGATGCCAGGTTCATGGCGGTAAAACTCTTTCCCTCCCCTTGCACCGCCGAGGTTACCAAAATGGTATTGGAGTGCTTTTCGTTCAGAATAAACTGCATATTGGCGCGCAGGGTACGGTACGATTCGGTAAGTACCGAATTGGGTTCTCTGAGTACCACGGGAAATTCGGTGTGGTCGGTTCCAATAATCTGGCCAATCAACGGATGGCTCGTGTACTGTTTAATATCTTCACGGCTCCTGATCCGGTTGTTGAAGTTTTCGCGAAAGTAGATGAACAGGCCGGGAATAAATATACCCAGACAAATTCCCAACATCAGGTTCATTCGGATATTGGGGGCAACCAACCGGGCGTCTTCTGCCTCGGCGATATCAAGCACCTCGTTAACCGGTATGTTCGAAGCTTTGAAAATTTCCATTTCGGAACGGCGGGTAAGCAAATACGTGTACAGGTCGTCGTTCAGCTTGTGCTTCCGTTCGATATTAATAAGTTGTTGCTGATCGTGAGGCAATCGGTTGAGCGTATGCTCTGCTTCGGCGATACGTTGCTGAAGTTCATCGAGCGACAAACGGGTTGCTTCCACGATATTCTGTACGGCATCCAACAGTTTTTTCCTGGTATTGTCAATTTTCAGTTCCAACGAACTCAGATAGGGATTGTCCTTTATGGAATTGAACTGCATATCGGAGTGCTCGTTATGCAAGGCAGCCAGTTCGTTTATCAGGGTAGTGAGCAACGGATCGTTAATTTCCAGAGAACCCGGCGATACCCAATCCACTCCGTTGCTGCTTTTGGTGTTCAAACTGGTGATCAGGTAGTCAAAATACCGGAGTTTAATTTCCAGATGCGCCTTTTCCGATTCGAGGTTTTCCAGTTTGGTATACACTTTTTCAGCCTGCACCCCAATGTCGAGTACTTTTTTTTCCGAACGAAAATCCTGTAGCCGGTCACCCGAATTCTGCAGAGAGTCCACCAGCCCCACCAGTTGCTGGTCGATAAAGTGAATAGTCGCCTGTGCAATTTTATTGTCGCGCTCCACGCCCCGGTTCAGGTACTCTTTCACCAGTTCATTGATAAAATCGGCAGCCTTGCAGCGATTGCTGCAACGCAACGAAATACGCATAATGGACGAGCTCCTGTCGGTTTCGACCATAAAATCGCGATACCTGGCTATGAGCGACTTCTGCGAGAAAAAACGGAACAAAAAGGTTTCATCCTGCACTCGATGGGAAAAATTCTCGTACGCCGGCAATACCGTAAACCGGCAATAGGCATTCCCTGCCTTTTCGCCAAAGCGTACAGTATCGCTAAAGTGGAAGCCGGGAATAGCACCTCCGACTGTATGCCGCGAAAAGTCGTACAATGGCACCTCTTTGCCTTCACCAACAATCAGCAGCAGGGAATCGCTCAATACACGAACCCGAAAAACCACATCCAGGGGCTGGAGCCGCGCGGTATCGGGAACCACAACAAAAGGACTCTCCTTATAAAGTTCCACCTCCTTAAAACGATGTTGAATGTAATACCCTACCTCAAAATTAAGTTTCCGAATGGCATTGCGGGTGATGCTCTTAGAAGTGAGCACGCCTTTCTCATTTTCCAGTTGATAGGGATCGTTGGTAAAGGCCGATGTGAAGAGTTGTGCTTTATCCAGTGGATTGTTCTCCTTATTCACCAACACCTTTGCTTCGAGCTCGTACTGGTTGGGTGTATGCAAAGACCACAACAAAACCCAAAGCACTGCCACAACGAGCCCTATTACAAACCAATGCCAGTTGTGAAGAAAAACACCAAACCATTTCTTCAGATTAATGCCCGTCTCCTCCGGTAATAACAACTCCCGATCATTCATGATAAACAACCTGTTTAGTTAAGCAATATAGCTGTTAACCCTGCGGTAACCGATAAAATACTGATCAGCACCTGATAGGGAAACTGCTCCAGCGCCCACGATTTGCCCATCCGGGGTTCAATATAAATCATATCGTTGGGCTGCAGGTAATAGTACGGCGATTCCAGTATGGCATTGTCGGTCAGGTCGAGGCGGTACACTTCCGATCCGCTTTGAGTTTGACGCACCAGCTTCACGTTCTCAAAGTTTCCATAATCGGTAACGCCTTCGGCGAGTCCTATGGCTTGGAAAATCGTGATCTGATCCTGTTCAATGGTAAAATTACCCGGCTTTTGCACCTCGCCCAGAACACCTACCTGGAAATTAACCAGTTTAACATAGGCCGTAGCCTCTTTAAAGTACTCATCGAGCTGGGTTTGAATGGCCTGTTGTACCTCAGGCACCGACAATCCCTTAACGTACAGTTTCTCAATGAACGAAAAAGATACGTAACCAAACTCATCCACCACATAGGTATTCAAATACTGATAGGTAGAATTCATCAGGTAGGGCAGGTCGGCCTGGAAGAATTTACTGGTTTTAGGATCGACACTGTACACCCGAATGTAGAGGTGGTCGCCGGTTTGAATACGGTACCCGCTACTGCGAGGATTCTCAAATATCGTTCGGGTTTCCTTGGATACTTTCTCCTGGATAAGGCGCACCTTACGCTGCGACACACAGGAACTTACCAGTAAAACTCCTGTCAGAAGAATTAGTACCAGTCGGATTTTACTTGTTTTTTTCATAGCGACATCCTTTGATTTATGGAGATATTATGGAATGACTTGTGCTAGTTTTTGTTTCTCCCCCCGATCGTAGACCACAATAAACGATTCGACCGAAAGACTTTGTTTAAGCTGTTGGGCGGCAGCAAGGTTGTTGCCCGCAAAAATCTGATACTTGATCCAATCGTCCTCAATGACCTCCCTGCAACTCATGGTGCTGCAGCAGGAGGGAAGACTGCCGGGAGTATTGAGCCGGACTCTGGATGCGGCCACCTGCACATAGAAACCGAAGCGATCCTCTATCACCTTCCGACCGTATCGCACGGCATCGGCTTCCAATACGCGCGTACGATCGCGTGCTTCGGTCAAGGGTATGTACTTACCCTCGTGCTCAGCCGTTACCCAGGCTTGTTTTACCCCCGATTCCAGCGCTACCCGGTTGGCTTCGGAAAAAAGACAAAACCCGGTTATGCTATAAATATACCACCCATTGTCGTGCTGTACCGTTACGGTTTTTGTTCCGGAATAAATGGCCTTCAGCTGCAGCCGGGTCAGCGGAATTTTACTCGCCGCCAGCTGCACACTAAAGTTTATCCCCCGTAATTGGGGAGAAGCACTCAGATCCACGGCTTCACGAACTTTTGTTTCGGGACCCAAACCGGCATTTTTAGGGGTAAGCTCTTCCTCCTTCGCTTCCGGTGCCTGCCTTACTTCCACTACCAAGTTTGATGATTCGGTCATTTGGACGTTAGGTTCGTTGGCATCAACCTGTGCCGCTACTCCAAATTCCCCGGGAGACTCGCCGGCTTCCGCAAGAGATACCAGTGGTTCAGCGGAAGTGCCTGCCTCAGGCAGCGGCATTTCTGCCTCCTGTGCTGGCAGTGGTGCAGTACTGCTGGTAGCATTAGCAGCTACCTCGCCAATACCCCCCTGAAGCATCTCCCGTGCCACGTCCACCGATGCTACATCCACGCCACTGATTCCGGCCCGGGTAAAGGTTACCGGCTCCGCCACCAATGGATCGTTTACATACGCCGAATACTTGTCCAGAACATGCTGGTTAACGGCAAGGTTTTCACTTTTTTGATCTACCTGTTTTGGGTACACAGTTTCTGTATCGGCGTATGGTATCGGCATCGTGCCACTCTCCTCACTGACAGCAGGTGTGTTTTCGGATTCTATATCGCCGACCACAATTGCAACCGGTACATTTTCTGACACTTCCGTTAGTTCTTCGGCCATTACGGACGGTTCAGGAAGGTCAACGTATGTTGCAGGACCTTCTTTCAGGGTGTCCGTAACCGGAGTTGGATTCGGTTCGGCCATTGTTATCTGAGTTTCTCCAAAAGTGTCGGCTGGTGCATTTCCCGTTTGAATTTGCAATGCCGACACCAACATTTCGATGGCTGCTCCTTCGAGCTCAGCAGCGCCATTTAAAAGTCCGGCCTGTTCGTATGGATTTTTTGAATTCGCCGCATCTTTTCTCTTCTCCCGGGCCTGATCCATCAAGGTTCCTGCTGACAACTGCAACGCATCGTTTTCGCCATAACTCACCGTGTTCCCCTTTAGCATCCGGGTACATAGTTCGTATACCGACGAGTAGGCCGACGAGTAGGCCTTATCTGCCTTTATCTGAGTGGAAACAGCCCTTTTCTCGGCACTGGCCAGTTTTTTCTGAAGGGTAATTTCATCAAACTCGTAATTGGATTGAAGCGCTAAAGCATCGTTATAATGCGCATTGGCTTCAACCGTCAGTTTGGCGGCTTCATCCAGGGAAACCAAAGCCTTTTCCAAGGTTTTCTGATCTTTTTCCCCTACCAGTTTCTTCAGGTCAGCAAT
>QKEH01000181.1 GCA_003252385.1 Bacteroidota bacterium
CCACTCGTTATCGCGCACCATGGCAAACAGGAACAAGGTATCGGCTGTCCATGCTACCTTAAACCTACCACTCAAATCAGCTGTAGAAGAAACTGTCCCATAATTCAAAGTTGCCAGGGGCTGATAGTTGGCCGAATCCCAGATAGGATCGTAACTCCCATCCACATGAGGTGATACTGCCAGGTGTTTAATTTTGATCGATTGACCGTGTAAAGCGGTTAACCAGGAGGTGCATAGCAACATAACACTCAGACATACGCTTCGGAAAACAGATAAGGGTAATTTCATGAAAGTGTAGTTAAAGTTTGTACGGGATACCCCTATTTCGAATTGGGGCACAAAATAGCAAATTACATATACCAACCCTAAAAATGGAGGTACTAAATTTCAGGACAGGTAACAATTTGTTAACACGTAGGCCATGTTTAAAAATTATTGGATTTGTACATTTCCTCCAGGGCAATAAGAGAGAGGGGGACTTATTGCTCAATGGCAATACAACCAGATAACCAAGGTTCTTTGATAATTAGCCCTTCATCTTTTTTCTTTCTGCATTCCTTCCTACATTTGGCGGATTTATTAAAAAACTCACTATGTACACCTACGATTATCTGTTCAACTTCACTCAGGAAGTATTTGAAAAGATGGGCTGCCCGGCCGAAGATGCCGCAAAAACCGCCAAGGTATTCCTGGCAGCGGAATTGCGCGGACTGCCCTCACACGGAATGATCCGCATTAAAGATTACTACCAGCTTTGGGAAGCCCAACGCATAAATACCCGTCCTAATATTCGCATTGTACACGAAACACCCAGTACGGCCGTAGTTGACGGCGATGGTGCAGTGGGCATGATTGCTGCCACCCGTTCCATGGAAATTGCCATGGAAAAAGCCGAAAAATGTGGGACCGGCTGGGTATCGACCCGTGGATCAAACCACTACGGAATTGCCGGCTACTATGCCATGATGGCGCTGGAAAAAGACATGATTGGTATGAGCATGACCAACGCCAACCCGCTGGTGGCTCCTGCCGGATCGGTGAGTCGGATGATGGGAACTAACCCCATTGCCGTAGCAGTGCCTGCGGGGAAATACCCTGCTTACGTTGCCGATTTTGCCACCACTCCCATTGCGAGGGGCAAACTGGCCGTAGCCGAAAAGAAAGGCGAAATGGTTGCCGAAGGCTATGTACAGGATAAAGATGGAAATCCCAGTACCGACCCCTCCATTCTGAAGGAAGGCGGATCGATGCTGCCCCTGGGCGGCGACATGGCACACGGCCTGCACAAAGGCTACTGTCTGAGCACCATGGTCGATATTTTTTCCTGTGTATTCTCAGGAGCCAACTTTGGGCCTTTCTGCCCGCCATCAGTTGCCTTCCTCCCGATGCCCAAGGTGCAGGTAGGTTCCGGAACCGGTCATTTCTTTGGTGCCATGCGTATTGATTCCTGGCAGCCTAAGGAAGAATTTAAAGCCCAAATGGATAAATGGATCGAAACCTATAAAAGTGCCCAACCGGCCAAAGGCGTGGAACGGGTAATGATTCCCGGTGAACCCGAACGCGAAAAAGAAGAAAGGATCTTGCGCGATGGTATTGCAGTCATTCCGGCCATTGCACAGGACATGAAGGAAATAGCCGACAAGCTGGGCATTGAATTTACCATCCAATAGCACCAGGAATTTGTAGCGTTTGGAAAAAGTTTCCTGACCGTATGCTGACCACTCCCTGCTAATACCTGCCATTAAAAAGCCCGCAGCCCATTTCTGCGGGCTTTTCCTCAAAAACACGAAGATGACCCAACACCCCCACACCCACGAAATCTCGGTTCGCTTCTTCGACCTGGATGCCAACAACCATGTTAACAATTCGGTTTACTTTACCTACATGGAAGAAGCACGGACTAAACTGCTCATGGAACAGTACCTGCATTGCCGCCAACACGGGGTCCACTTTGTGGTGGCCGAAGCCAGTTGCAAATACAAACGCCCCATTGGCCTGAACGACAGGGTACTGGTTCAACTCGGCATACAAAATACTTCGCGTATCTCCTTTGATGTGGCTTATCAATTCACCAATGGCGAAGGACTGACGTATGCCGAAGGAACCACACGCATGGCTTGTATTGAATCATCCACCGGAAAACTGGTACGCCTTCCTGAAGCGGTATTGAACTTTTGCCAACAGGTAGCGGTTTAAACCGAAGGTAACCACTCAAATGAGAGCAACGCCACCTCCACCGGATTTTACCACCTATCTGAGTAAGCAAGTACCGGCAGTACAACCAGTCCTGGTTGAATTGCGCAAATATATCCTGATGGCTGCACCGAACGCCACAGAACTCATCAACTACGGCATACCTGCCTTTGCTCTGGTAAAAGGTGGTAATCGCGACCAGCAGATCATGATTGCGGGCTACAGACATCATGTCGGAATGTATCCCCACCCGGCAGTTATTGCGAAATTCGGACACGAACTGGCTGGCTACAAAACAGGAAAAGGTTCGGTACAATTCCCTATAAACTACCCCCTTCCCCAGCAACTGATTATGGATATGGTCCGTTACCGATTGGAAATACTGGCACCCCCCTGTTGATTCGTCCGCACCACTGGTATTCCTGTGGTCTCAAAGAATCCCTCTGTTCCCGATTGCCAAGAGTTCACAGGGCGGATAAACACGTGTACTTCAGCATTTCAAGTGAGCCATACGCCCTTCACCTTCAGTCGGTCCATCTGTTCACTCAGCTCCACATAGCACATACGGAAGAGTCACAGCTCCCGAGCTAAAGTGTTAATTTTCTATTATTATCGATCAAAAATAATGATCTTTGCAGCACAATTACACAAACCTTCCTTTCATGGCCAATTACAGCTACTTCAACCGCGATCTCAGTTGGT
>QKEH01000103.1 GCA_003252385.1 Bacteroidota bacterium
CTACCGCTGCTGTATTTATGACCGATAGTGGCTGGTCGAATATTGGAGCAGTACGTCATGGCGATAACAACAGCTTCTGGTTAAACTTCACATTTACTCCGGTTGATGCCTATGCTGACCAACCCACTATTACTAACCTGACCAACGGGCAACATATGGGCGAATACGAACCAGGAGATGAAGTAGTTCTTAACGGTAACAAGGGATACTACGGAATCTTGGATAATCCTCAGTATGTACAACAAAATCTGATGAATTTAAGTTCCGATTGGATGAATGTTCGCAGACAATCTGATACTTACCCTGTGGCTGGCGATGCTCAAAAAGTAGGTTTCTTCCGACCGAACAACATTGTTATTCCTGCCGACTGGACTACCGATGCCGATCAGACCAATGGTGATTTCACTATTTTCCGCTTGTGGGTGCCTTCTGATAATAGCGATGGAGATGTACAGAACAACATCTTCTATTTGAATCTGGATATAGTGGCTGTTAAAAAAGACAGTATTGTATTATCTGCTGAAACTGATTTGGGCGAATGGTCACGTGAAAACAACACCATTGCAACTACCCTTACCGTTTACCCAGCCAATGCTACCGTTCAGAGTGTAATCTACACCCTGTCTGACTCTTCAGTAGCATCTGTAGACGCTGCCGGTGTGGTAACTTTTGTTGATCCCGTGGAAGTGGGTGACGATGTAACTGTTACCGTAGATGTAACTGCTACTTCTACCAACATGCCTACTATGAGCAGAACACTGACTCTTACTGCCACCAACATTACCAATGGTATCGAAGATGCAATGGTTAGCAACGTTCGCGTTTACCCGAACCCCGCTACCAGCCAGCTGCACATTACCGGTGTTGAAAACGCCAGCATTTCTATCTTCAACCTGTTAGGTGCTGAAGTTATGAATACCAAATTGGAAGGTTCAGTAGTTTCTGTAAGCGAACTGCCTGCAGGTACTTACATCCTGAACATCCGCAGCAACGACCAAACTGTTGTTCGTAAAATTTCTATCCAGTAAGCAATTACCGGATCCTGATACAAAAAGCCCCTCTTTTGAGGGGCTTTTTTCGTATATACCTTAGCGATAGTGAGACTGTAATTTTAAAGCACGGCAGTTCTGAAAGTTTCCGTGAATGGGCAGTCATCAAGCAATGCTATGGAAAGACAAGGTCGCCAATATCGATTAACCCAAATTACGTTTTAGAAGAAAACAGATGCAATAGTTTAGGCGTCAACTATTTAGTCGATCCTTGCGAATTCAATTGTTAAATCAAGTATGAGTGTAAATACCAGTTATCTTCGAGCGGGGACTGAAAAAAATGCGGTCTATGTGGTAGATAGTTCATTAGAAGTAGCATGTAGCGTTACTTTTTTTCATGATTTTTTGTTTACTTTTTCATCGATTGGAACCGACTGAAAGGAGCTCATAAGCGCTGCGATCATAAAGTAAACGCCCTCCTGACTTGAAGGATATGGATAAAGTATCATCAATTCTGCTAGGTTTTGGCTAACCATGATGATTTTTCTTGCAAAAAAGAATATTGCTATTACGGCATATTTGTTTGTATGGTATTGATATTCTATATGTTCCATACTTATTAAGGATCGACTATTGAAATTCCACTAAACTTTATAATGATTAATTTGGGATTAACGAACCGAAGGCAGAGGTTCTTTTTGTAAACTGAATACCCCCAAACCGTTGGGTGTGGCTCGAATTGAGCCTGCCAGAGTTACGTCTGGTAACCATGAAACGGAAGCGGTTACCTTGGTTAACGAGGCGTACTATTCCGTTGGCTACCGACTGGAAAACCTCTTGAACATCTTCCCGAATCCGGCCAGTGTTACCATCTTCAACCTGTTGGGAACCGAAGTATTGAGTACCCAACTCGAAGGTTCTGAGGTTTTACTAAACGGACTTCCTGCCGGTATGTACATCCTCAGTATTCGCAGTAACGACCAAACTGTGATTCGAAAACTGACTGTCCGTTAAGAGGTAATATAGAGCTGTATGACCAAAGAGCTCCTCCACGAGGGGCTCTTTGTTTTTTAGTGTGAAGGCTTTAGATATACCTTTTTAAGGACTTAGGGGTTGATTTTGGCACTGTGCAGATGAAGGGTTAGCGGGCAACCAGCAGGTTGTTGAGTGCCTCTTCGAAACGGGAATGGTTAAAACTAAAACCGCTCGATACCACTTTATTACTGCTTACACGACTTCCTTTCAGAATCAAACGGGCACGCTGGCCCAATGCGGCATACAGTGCAAGCGACGGAATGTAAGGGAGCAGGATTTTGTGGCGGAAGTACTGTGCCAACAGGTGCATGCACTCTCTCTGGGTAACAGGTTCCGGGGCCACTGCATTGAAAATCCCCGAAAGCTGTTCCGACTCCAACAGGTAGGTGTATAGAGAACAGAGATCGTCCAGATGGATCCAGTTGATCCAAGCCCCGCCATTACCGGGCACGGCGCCCAGATGATAGCGGAACAGGCGCATTAATTCAGGCAGCATACCACCGGCAGCAGTTAGCACCACTCCGGTGCGAACCTTCACTGTGCGCACGCTCACTGCCTCAAATCGGTCGGCAGCCGATTCCCATTCGCAGCAAACTTCTGCCAGGAAGCCAGAGCCTGGCGGGTCACTTTCGGTGTGGGGGGTATCTTCCGGTTGGTCGGAGTACCAACCTGTGGCAGAAGCTGTGATGTAAGTTTTCAGCGTAATTTGTTGTTGCTGTATGGTATCAAACAGAAAATGAGCTGAATCGACCCGGCTGGAACGAATTCGTTCCTTCTGCCCGGGAGTCCATCGTTGGGTGCCAATATTCTCTCCGGCCAGGTGTATCAGTACATCCAGGCTGTCCAGTGCGTGTAGGTCGAGGTATTTTTTACGGTAATCCCAGCGAAAGGTGGGATATTCATCCCCGGAATGCCGGGGTAACACTGCACGGCTCAAATGGCGCACCTCGTGTCCGTTTTGGCGCAGTGTCCTGCTCAACGCCCTTCCAATCAGGCCGCTGCCTCCGGTAATCAGGATAGTGCTCATGACGGGGTAATTTTGGTTCGTATTTTATGCAGGCTTTGCTCCAGGGTAGTGCGCGATACAGCACGTCCATGGCCGGGAAGAAAGGTATGGCAGGGGCTGTCCAACAGTTGCTGCCAGGCATGAAGTACCAAATCGGGATGTTCGGCAAAGGGTGGGAACAGGGCTTTGCCCCAATACCCCAGCACGGTATCACCCACCAGGGCAGTATGTCCGGCCAGGAGCAGGCAAATGGAGCCCTGGGTGTGTCCCCGTGTGGGTAAAATTTGCAGCTGCGCATCGAGTTGGTGCAGCAGGGCAGTGGCTTGTTGCCGGGGTAGTAGGTCGAACGGTAGGTAGCTCATACTTTTCAGGTGCAGGTAATTGGCTAGCCGCGATAAGAGCCGAAACCCGATGCTGGTACCGGCAGCAATGGGGGTAAAACCGCTACGAACAAATGTACTTTCCTCCTCATCGGCTACAATAGCACAGTGGTAGCGTTGTTGCAGGTAACGGGCATTCTGGCAATGATCAAAGTGGGTATGGCTCAGCACAATCAGATCGATGGAGTGCGCCGGGATGGGCAGTTTGTGGAGGTTTTGCAACAGCCGCTTCCGGGCATGGGTTTTTCCGGTGTCGAAGAGAATATTTCCTTTGCCGGTGGCTATGAGGTAGGCATTGCTGCGACCTCCCAGAACCTGGTAGATCGTACAGTGGTTATGAATGTGCCAGGTTCTCATGGGTAACGCTGCTTTGGAACAGGCAGGTGGTGCCTGATACAAGGGATAATCAGTGAAAAGCTTTCGACCGGCTGCTGATTTATTGCGTTTGGTAGGTAAGCTGAACCAGCCCTTTATCAAAAATTTCGTGGTTCACCAGACGAAAATGCTTGTTCATCATGCTGTGATCCTGAAATAGCTTCAGGCCTTCGCCCAGCACAATGGGATGTATGGAGAGCACCATTTGGTCGATGAGTCCGGCGGTGAGTAATATGGAGTTGATTTTTCCGCCTCCCAGCAGCCAGATGTTTTTACCCTCGGTTTGTTTTAACTTTTGGGTGAACTGCGCCACATCGCCACGAACAAATTCTACGGGATTGTCGTCGCTCAAACGTTCTTTTTGGGTGAAAACGTAGTTCTTTTTATCGGGATACGGGAAGGGAAACTGGCGGATGTAATGGTAGGTATTGAATCCCATCAGCGTAGTGTCAATGGTCTCGTAAAAGGCCTTGTAGCCGTAATCGCCATCGGAATAGAGCCAGCTGGTATCGCCATTTTTTCCGGCAATAAAACCATCGAGGCTGGTAGCTATAAAGAGTACTATTTTTCGCATGGTGTTGTCCGTATGTGGTTTTAGATTAAAGTTACTAAAAAGCCCTCAATGATATGCATCGGCTCGCCGGGGTTTTAGGTGGAAAATTCCAAAAAAAAAACGTCCTACCCCCAATTGGTTTGTCCGTTAAAAGCTGGCGGAAAGGCGCAGGTTAAACGCTCGTCCGGTGAGCTTGTTGGGTACGGCAAAATAGGCATTGAGGCCGTAATCGCTTTGCACCGTCCGCACCCAGTCGTAGGACACCTTATTATCGGCTCCCAAAACGTTAAGTATTTCCAGGCTGATCCACACTTCGCGGGTTCCCGGCCGGTTTTTGTTGTCCTTGATAATTACGCGCGAAAAGCCCAGGTCGACCCTTCGGTACGACCCCAATTCGTATTGCACCGATGGCTGGTTGTCGATGGGGCCGGGGTAGGGCAATCCCGAGGTAAGGGTTGCCAGCAGAAAGACCTTATAGTTGGGGTTCATGGGCAGGTTGTCGCGGAAGAAGATGGAAAAATTGAACCACTGATCGGTGGGGCGCCGGTAGTACCCCAGGTAACTCACCGTACCATCGCTTTTTTCAATGTAATCGTTAAAGATGTCTTCGCGAGTTTGTAGCAGCGACAGGCTGAACCACGATTCTTCTCCTTGTACAAATTCGCCATTTACCCGGAAATCGATTCCCGTGGCGTAGGCTTTGGCCTGGTATTGAGGAAGGTATTGTATCCGGACATCATCTACCTGGTAAGGAATTACCCGCGACATTTGCTTGTAGTACAGTTCGCTGCTCAATACAAAGGGGCGTCCCCAGGCCGCAAAGTTGTAGTCCATACCGCTCACCACATGCCACGACCGTTGTGCCTTTTTATTGCGATACAACTCACCGCTGTTGGTTCGTATTTCTTTGTAAAATGGAGGCTGATGATACAGGCCGCTGGCCAAGTGCCAGGTTATTTTACGGAAACGGTAGGGGGAGAAACTGATATTGCCTCGGGGGCTTACGGTGTATTCCCGGTTATAGGTCCAGTGTTGGGAACGGATTCCGGCAGTAAACTTCAGTTCGCCCCGCGAGGTTCCCAGCTTGTGCCCGTATTGTATAAATTGGGTAAACCGGTAGCTGTTTAGGGCAATGTCCGATTGGTAATTGTGGTTGAATTCCAGGGCATAGCCTGCTGAGTCGATACGATCCCATTCACGTATCTGGTCATCGATCATTTCCTGCTGGATGCCGGCACCCCATTTCAGAACGCCGTTGGAAGTGGTGTAAAACCCTTTGTGATCCAGAGATACAATATTGGAATTTAAATAGTTGCGGGCATGTTCCAGGGTGGTTCCAATGCCAATATTTATCAGACTGTCGCGGTTGCCCGACGAGCTTTGAGCCAGATTGTTAATGCGGTATTGTTTCCAGAAATCGTAGGTAATTTCTTCCTGGGAATGAAAGCCGGAACCTATGAGTTTCAGGCTGAGCCGGTCGTTGGGATGGTAGTTGACCGTAAGGGCTCCCATATAGGAGTTAAAGCGATCGAGTTCCTGTCCCTGATAATCGACATGGAAATTAAAAGCCTGTTGCAGGTTGCCAAAGGAAGTTTCCCTCAGGCTCGGCTCCTGTTGAAAGGTGTTGAGAGCCACATTGGCCAGCACGGAGATGTCCCAGGAACGGTTCATTTTATAGGTCAGGTAGCTTTGTGCATCGGTAAATGCCGGGTTGTAATCGCCTTTGGTGTCCAGTGAGGCCAGCAGGAAACGGGTGGTTTTATACCGTACACCGGTAAGGTAGGAAAGACGATGATTTTTGCTGCTGCCTTCTAAGTGGGCACTCCCGCCCATTAGGCTGGCACTGGCCGAGCCTGCAAATTCCGTGGGTTTTTTATAGCGAATATCCAATACCGACGACAGCTTGTCGCCATATTCGGCATCGAAACCTCCGGCCGAAAACTGAATGGACGAAACCAGGTCGGGGTTCACAAAGCTGAGGCCTTCCTGCTGAGCCGACTGTATGAGCAGCGGGCGGTGGATTTCAATATCGTTTACGTAAATCAGGTTCTCGTCGAAACTGCCACCCCGAACCGAATATTGAGAGGACAGTTCGTTACTGGAGGCTACACCCGGCAGGGTTTTAATGAGCGTTTCGATATTTCCGCTGGCATTGGGCAGCTGGTCAATCGATTGCAGGTCGATGGGTACCAGCGTGTTTTCCCGTTGTTGAATTCCCTTTACTTCAACATCCTGTATCAGGTTGGCCTTCTCCTTCAGGCTGATGGTAAGTGTCCGGTGCTCTCCCGACTCCAGGCGGAGGGTTTGGGAAGCGTTTTCGTAGCCCAAAAAGAACACTACCAGGGTGAGTGTTTCGTTGGTGGGAACGTAGAGCGAAAAATCGCCCGATTCGTTGGTAACCGTGCCCAGACTTTTTCCTTCGATACCAATGGACGCCGGAAACAGGGGCAATCCTGTTTCGCTGCGAACCGTGCCGCTAATACGTGCCAGGTTTTGCGCCATTAGTATGGCGGGGCTCAACAGGAGCGTAACTGCCAGGAGGCAAACTACAAAACGGGTTACCGGATATCGTGCAGACATATGCTGATGAAAACTCAAAATAGGCGATAATATTGCGATTATGCAAGAAATTAGCTGTCGCCGGGTTCGCTGTATTTAGTAAAATCGCCCCGTTTGAGTGCTTTAAAAAATTCGGCCCAGGCAAAAGGGTTTAAAATCTGGTAGGTGGGGTATTGCCCCCGGGTGAAGGTTTGCCGGTATTGCTCGTCGAGTATGTGCTGGAAATTAGCCCGTGCACTGGGGGTCTGATCCAGAATGATTTGGGTGCGCAGCAGGGCAATATTCTGCCGGGCATGATCCATATCGTCTGAAGGCAGTTCCAGGTTCAGAAAGGCCTTTTTAAACTCCTCGTACGATTTCCAGGGGTAGATTTCCACCTCGCCAATCATAAAAGTGTCGCGTTCTAAGAACAAATCGACATACAAAAAATTATTGGGAAGGGAATCGCCAATAACGAGTATGCGTTTTTTATAGCCCAGGGACGACAGCATTATGGAATCGCCTTTTTCCACCACAATGCTGAACTGTCCTTCGCGGTCGGTAATGGTCCCCCGGTAGCTGCTTAATACCAGAATATGGGCAAAGTTCAAGGGTTGGAGCACATCGTTTCGCAGCGATCCGCTTAACTGTATCAGCTTTTTCTGGGAGGGAGCATCGGGACTACCCAGGGCGAAGCCACTCCAAAAAAGAAGTATACAGAATATCACGGGTTTATACTTCACAGCTTTCCATGTTGCGGGTTGGTAATGGCTCAAAGGTAGAAATTGTTAATTTATTTCCGCACCGAAACAACAGGCCCGCGGATAAAATGACTAAATTAACTTAACCAAACCGTATTGGGCATTAACCTATGATCTGGCAGCAAGAAATTACACTATCCCAAATTTCCCGCGGATATCATCTGATTACCTCCCAAATTGTATCGCACCTGCCGGCGTTGCCAGAGGCCGGCTTGTTGAACATCCTGGTGAAACATACCTCCGCGGCTATTACCCTGAATGAGAATGCAGATCCATCGGTACGCCGCGACTTTCGGACGTTTATCGATGAATTAATTCCCGAAGGCTACTCCCGCTTTGCCCATACGCTCGAAGGAAGCGATGATATGCCGGCACACCTGAAGGCCAGTATTATTGGATCCACTCTTACCCTTCCTGTAACCCGTGGGCGCTTAAACCTGGGAACCTGGCAGGGCATTTATTTTTGCGAATTTCGAAATTATGGCGGCCCAAGAACCCTAGTATTAACCCTATACAGTTAACCTATGAGCTTTAGATCTTTTACCGAAAACGACCTATACCAATTTCAGCAACAAGGAGTAACACACGAACAAGTGGCCGGCCAGCTGGAACTTTTTAAAGAAGGGGTGCACTTTCTCAAGCTGAATAAGGCGGCCACTCCGGATAATGGGGTGCTGGTGTTGTCGGCCGCGGAGGAGAGCCGTTTATTGGACGTTTTTGAGCGACAGACTACCCCGAATTGTATAAAATTTACCCCGGCATCCGGTGCAGCCAGCCGGATGTTTAAGAGCCTGTTTGAAGCCATTGGGCGCCTGGAAAAAGGAAACGAACGCATCGACGAAGCGGTGGAACAGTTTTTTAGTGATCTTTCCCGATTTGCCTTTTACGACGAACTGAAAAGTTGCCTCAGTCGGGATGGAATAGCCATTGAAGAAGCCCTTCGTGCGAAAAATTACCTGCCCATTCTGAAGATGTTGCTGTATGAGCAGGGTATGAATTATGGCAATCTTCCTAAGGGATTGCTGGCGTTTCATCGGTATGCGCAACAGGTTCGGACCCCGGTGGAAGAACACCTGCAGGAAGCTGCCCATTATGCCCGGTCGGGAAAGGGTGTGGCGCGTTTGCACTTTACGGTTTCCCCCGAACACCGTCAGGCTTTTGAACGGCTGTTAAAGCGCGTAGTTCCGATGTACGAGGCGCAACTGGGAGTTCGCTACGAAATTACCTTTTCGGAACAAAAACCATCAACCGATACGGTGGCGGTCGACAACGAGAATCAACCCTTCCGTAATTCCGATGGTATGATTCTCTTTCGTCCCGGCGGACATGGTGCCTTGATTTACAACCTGAACGAGTTGGATGCCGACATGGTATTCATAAAGAATATTGACAATGTGGTACAGGAACGATTTGCCGAAACTACCATTCGTTACAAAAAAATACTGGCGGGCAAATTGATTGAATTACGTCAGGAGTTGTTTGCCCTTCAGGACGAACTGGAAAAGGACACCCCCGGTGCCGGACGCATGGAGAAAGTGGTGCAGTTGCTTGAGGAACGCTATCAGTACCGGTTGGAAACCCCTCTGGATTTTACCTATCTGGAAAATGCCCGGGCTACCCTGATGAGTATTCTGGACCGGCCGATACGGGTGTGCGGAGTGGTTAAAAATACGGGTGAAGCCGGAGGCGGCCCCTTTTGGGCGGCGAACAGCCTGGGCGATGTCAGCCTCCAAATTGTTGAACCTTCGCAGGTAGATCCTCACGATAAGATGCAGCAAACCCTCTTTACGCAATCCACCCATTTCAATCCGGTCGATCTGGTCTGTTCCCTGAAGAATTACAAAGGCGAGGCTTTTGATTTGTTGCAGTTTGTGGATCCGGCTACCTGCTTTATTTCCCAAAAATCGAAAGACGGGAAGGAATTGAAAGCCCTCGAACTCCCCGGGCTTTGGAATGGAGCCATGGCCGATTGGATCAGTGTATTCATTGAAGTTCCCCTGGAAACTTTCAATCCGGTGAAAACCGTGAACGACTTGCTACGCCCTATGCATCAGTTTGTTTGAAATGGGTAAATTCCAACTGTGTTAATTTCTTTTTTATTTTCAGTCCAATCTATTTTATAAAATTGAGAAATAAAATGTAAAATCCACGAAGTGGTCTAACCAATACATTTCACTATGAAGAAAAAGTATATTGTTTTCCTGCTTTTTATGAGCATGCTACCGGCGAGTGGTTTCGCACAGGAAGCAAAGTTTAAAGCACTTTTTATGTACAATTTTACGAAATACCTGGAATGGCCGGCTGCCAGAAAGCAGGGCGATTTTGTAATTGGGATCTATGGCGCTTCCGCCATAACCCAGGAGTTGAACGTTATAGCCGGAAAGAAAACGGTAGGCACTCAGAATATTCAGGTTAAAGTGGTGAGCACTCCTGCCGAAGTAGGTATGTGCCATATACTCTATGTGCCCGAGAATAAATCCTCGAAAGTTCCCGAAATTATTACACAATGTTCCGGTAAATCCGTGGTGCTGATTACGGACAAACCGGGCATGGCTCAAACCCTGTCGGGTTTGAACTACGTGAACGTGGATGGCAAACAAAGTTTCGAGATAAATAAAGCCCTGATTGAAAAACAAGGCGTGAAAGTCAATTCGGTGCTCCTTTCATTAGGAATTGTTATTGAATAGAATGGATCGTACAACTCAAATTACTATGAATACAATGAATACACTATACCAACAAGTTCCTGGGGAAGCAGCCCATGGGAAAACCAGAACCAACCCGATTATGCACTACCTGAAAAACACCCTGCGAGTACTGCTGCTGCTCTTATGCATTCAGCTGGCCGTGCCACAGCGCAGTATGGCACAAACTGCCGTGCAGCTGGATATCAATACCATGACCAAAGACGATGTACTGAAACTTAGCTACGATCAGTTGCTTGAACTTCCCTTTGAAGATCTGCTAAAACTCGCCGAAATTGTAGGAGTATCGCTCGACGAACTCTACGAAATGATTTTGAATAAGGATTTGGTTTCGGCCTCGAAGAAGGTGGAATCCAGCTTCGAATCGCCTTTATCGAGTTCCGTAGTGTCGAACGACGAAATGCGCGCTGCAGGAGTCCGTACCATCGAAGAAGCCCTGCGCCTGGTCCCGGGCTTCATAGTGCGTGAAAAGACCAACGGAAATTTCGATGCACACATCCGGGGGAACGACAATTTGCCCTCGCGGCACATGTTCCTATATTCCGAAAATTCCATTACCCTGGTGATGATTGATAACCGGCCGGTGTATAATTACGTGCACGGAGGCACCTTTTGGGAAACCCTGCCCGTGAGCATCGAAGATGTAGATCGCATTGAGGTGGTTCGCGGCCCATCCAGTGCCCTGTACGGCCCAAATGCCGTATCGGGTGTGGTGAACATCATTACCAAACGTCAGGATAGCGACGAACTGCAGGTGAGTGGTGATGCACAGGGAGGAATGCAAAATACAGCTATTACCAGCCTGGCATTGGGCAAAGGGCTGACCGATAAGCTGAGTTTCCGGGTTACTGGTAATTTTGAGACCATGGACCGGAATACCGATAAATTGTATGTACATAAGGCCAACGATGGCCAAGGAGGCATGTTGACTCCTGATGAACTGGCTGTTTTACCCGATCCGGGAAATTTGAACTATCTGGTATTTGATGCAACCGATGATGTGCATGATATGTTCCCCAACCCGGGGCTGTCGCGAAAACGAATGGGGGGGAATGCCTATTTGTTTTACGATGTGAACGACGATATTCATTTTGATCTAAAAGGAGGTTATCAAAATTCTGAGGTGCTTTCGTCTACCATGGGCGACAATCCCACAGCACTGGCAGGCAGGGTTTCTAAAACCTCGTATGCCGATTTCAATGCCAGCGTAAAGGATTTGCATGCTCAGATTAGCCTGCTCGATGGCTGGCAGGATATAGTTCGCGCCGATAGCGGCTTTAAAGTGGATGTATTGAACCTGAATTCGAATGTGGAATACGACTGGCACCTGGGCGATCTGAGCTTGCGACCCGGGGTGAGCTACCAGCTGGCACGTTACAACGACACCCCCTATCTGGATGGAAAGCCCAAGGGTTTTTTAAACCAGGAACGTGAATTTTCCACTACGGCATTGAGTCTCCGGGCTGATTACAAGTTGTTTAAAGCCCTGCGTTTGATTGCGGCTGTACGGGGCGAGAAATACAGCACCCACGATAACATGTACCTTTCCTATCAGGCCATTGCCTCCTACAACCTGAATGATAAGCACCATTTCCGGATTGTGAGTTCAAGAGCCAACCGGAGCCCCTTCTTGGTTGATACCTATGCCAATTACCTCTGGAATCGTGAGGGACGTCCCGATCCGGGATACATTTTGTTCAGTGGTCAGAAAAACCTGAAACTGCTTACCATGGATATGTTGGAATTGGGCTATCGGGTGAAACCCACCAAAAAGATTCAAGCCGATTTGGAAGTGTTCCAAACCCGGGCCAATAATTACGGCGCGTTGTATCCCGATTCGGTAAACCTAAACGGTGCCCAGTTAAGGCAGGATCGTACCTGGGTACGGATGACCTTCAGCAATATCGATCTGGAATCGAAACAAACCGGCGCTACGGCAACTATCAGTTGGGTAGCCACCAAAGATTTGGTAGTTAAAGTTTTTGGAACCGTTCAGAAAACCGAACTGACCCAGGTTATTCCTTATACCCAGGACGAAACCATTCAGTTAATGCTGCAAAATGCCTATACCAGCTACCTGATGAATAACGAGATTACCCATTCCGAAAACTTTCCCAAAGCACGCATTGACACCGTGAATACAGCCACTCCAACTCTTTATGGAGGATTTATGCTGCAATATCAACTATTCGATAAGTTGCATTTTAACCTGAATACCTATTATTACACCGAACAGGAATTTATGAGCAAATACGGCAATGTAACCATTGAGCCCAAAGCCATCGTCAACTTTAAGGTGAGCTACGATGTACTTCGGAACCTGAATTTGTATATGAATGCCCGAAATGTATTGGGAGCTCAAAAAGAGTTTGGTTTTATGGATGATATTGGTACACTGGTATTGTTTGGAGCACATTTTAATTTTTAATACTTAGATACGATGAGAAAATTTGTAAAATGGTCAGTTTGTTTGCTGCCGGCATTTCTGTTAGCAGCCATGGTAAGTTCATGTAATAAGGACGATGACGAATCCGAAAAGAAAGAGGAACAAAAGGAATACTACGGAAAGTGGGAATCAGCAGCGTATCCTTCATTAAGTCTTTCGGGTTTACCCATTTATGAAAAGATGGCTTTTAACTTTACCAATACCACTTTTCAGGATGAGATCTATCAGGGAGCTACTGCCGACGGATTAACGCTGGCTTCGGGAATAAAAGGAACGATTGACAATCCGGCTGCCGGTCAAATGGAGGTGGAGATCAATGAGATTTCTTTACAAGGCGGACCGTATGTGAGCAAGGCCAGCGATGCTACTGCTTTCGCAACCACCTTTAATGCTACTCTGGGAAATATCTTGTACGAAACTTTCGATGCTAATTATATTGTACGAAACGATTCGATGTATATGATTCTTCCTGTAAAACTGCCTGTTGCACGAACCGATACCATACGTCTGGTAAAAGTGGACTAGTAACCGCAGCCTAAAGAAACGAATCAGAAGGTGTCCCGTTTGGGGCACCTTTTTTAATTCCCCGAATTACCGGTGACGCTTGTTATCGCTCGATTTGAGCCTTATCACCCTTTCATCGTACAGCACGTTTTTCCTGATGAACGGCCTTTTTTTTTTGATGAATGCACTTAACGCAACCACGGTCGCGGCGTAAACTTTCACAGACAAAACACCGAAAGAAAGTTTAACTAAATACAATGGGGTTATGAAAGCAAGATGGATTCTTATGGCAATGGCAGCAACAAGTGTAGGTTTCTTTACCTCCTGCGAAGAATTGGAAATGAATGGTATGGACACCATGTTCGATACTATGTCGGCTACGCTGAATAGTGCATACTATGAAGTGGAACATTTTATTCCACCCGCTCCGGCCGGCATTGAAATTGCCATGGACAGTGTTATGGCATTCGATATGGAAGCCCTGTTGGCAGCCGAAGGTTATGACATGTCTGCTTTACAGTCGGTTAAACTGCTCGACGGAACCCTGGAAGTGAGTGAAAAAAGCCGGATCGACAATTTAGCTTCTGTGGCCTATTTTAATAATGCCATTGCCACCGAGTCGCTGAGCCCAACTCAGATTGCAACCTGCGAAAGCGACAGCACCGCCACCGGTAGCCTGCCCATGCAAATAGAGGATGTAGAACTCAAAGGATACCTGACAGGCAACAGCTACACCCTTACCACCACAGGTATGTTGAGCCAGGCGATAGCCGATACGCTTTGGATCAAATGTAGGGTACGGTACCAGATTACCGTGGCCGTATCGGCCCAATAACCGAATGAGGATGAATGACGAAGTATAAAAGGCAAAACGCCCGGAACCTTCCGGGCGTTTTGTATTGGGTATCGTGTGGGTGTACTGTTTTCGATGACATTCCTGCCTTGTACGGACACTAGAAATTGTCCGAATCATCGTGACTCACATAATCATCGCCATGGAAAATGGCTTCCTGGTCGGTTTCGTAGTAGTAAATTTTTATACGAACGGTATCGCGCAGAAAATTGATACGGCCTATCTCAATGCGGTTAATTTTTAATCCGGTACGTTCTTCCAGATCAGCCATCAAAAGCTCACGCTTCCCGGCCTTTATCATGTCAATCTTTTCGTAAAGAACCGTCTTGGTCGATTCGTGTTTCAACAGAAATACGTGCTCCAACAGGTAGGCAACCAATAAAAGGATAAGGTTGGTAAAGAGCAATTCGGCGTAGCTTACTTTTTTATTAGCCAGTGCATTGATTACCGATATACCAATTACCAGGAACAAATACGTCATTTCCTTAATGGGAATTGCATCGGTACGGTAACGAATGATGCCAAAAATGGCGAATAGCCCCAGTGCAAATCCCAGTTGCAGTTTTACGTTTTCCAGCAGAAAACATAACAGGAATATCACCGCACTGAGAATTATGTAAGTGAACAGGTAATCTTTTCGTTTTGCAACCGGGTAATACAGGTAGCGAACTCCTATAATTACCACCAGCATATTAAACAGGAAGCGCGCTGCCAACTCAATAAAATCAACACTTTCAATGAGATCAATTCCGAACAGCTGCGTATTCGCTAAAATTGCGGTAATAAAGCTTGCCATAGTTTATTTTGTTTAAGGTTAAAATTCGTTCTTTGAAGTTATTGCTTTTGAGCCCATCATCCAATAAAGCCCTTCCAATACAATACTTGCTGAATCCGATAGCCGGGATGCCGTAATGTTCAATAATGCTGATCAGGTGAGAGGATTGGGCAGTGCCGGCCCGTTTGAGTTCAATGATGGCAAGTTTGCCTGCATGGTGGGAAACCTGTTCCTTAACAAAGTTCAGGGACAGGTCAACGGTTACCCGTTCATTCATGGCATTGCTCACCAGGGTAATTCTCGAAAAGTCGGTAAAAATACTCGGCGCCAGACGACGGGTATCGAACGGGGTGTGTTTGGTAATAAACTGAGCTGATTCTGGCGAAAGACGGTCTTCCAGCGAGGATACCATGATACGGTGTTTCACGGTTCGTGTGCCTTTAATTTTTCGTTTGATTTCCAGAAACCGGTCTCCCGTATCGGTATATTCCCGGAACCGGATTTTGAAGCGGTTTACCTTCCCGTTGTGATGATCCATGTACATCGCATCATCATGCGTATCGTAGTACAGCGATCGGTAAGGGAAAATCCGTTTTTGTTTCATTTCCAACACCTGGTAGTGATTCTGCATGTGTCTCAGAACATGGGGAAGCAAGTCGGTGCACAGTACGTACTTGGAATCAATCCGGTTCATTAAGGTAACCGAATCCATTTCGCCCAAACTAATGGGCTGGTAGGCTTGTAATGCTTCTTGTATCATACCTGGAAAGATTACTAGTTATGGAACTCATCCGTTCAACGAACAAATATAACAGTTATTGTATACAGAAGATTCGGATTTTTGATCGGGAGCTCAAGGTAAATGATAATTTTGTGAATGGTTTGCAACCAATAGACAGCTTCGTGCTGGTAAACACGTAACCTTTATCTCTATGAAAAAATATCAATGTATTGTTTGCGGTTATGTATACGATCCGGTGGAAGGGGATGCGGACACTGGCATTGCCCCGGGCACGGCCTTTGAAGATCTGCCTGACGATTGGGTTTGTCCGCTATGTGGCGTGGGTAAAGCCGATTTTGAAGTGGTGGAATAACTATTTCCGGTCGGGTATGGCTTCCACCACCCGGATAAGGAACTTCCAGAACTTTTCCACCGATGCAATTTCCAGGCGTTCGGCAGGCGAATGGGCGCCCCGTATAGTGGGGCCAAAGGATACAATATCAAGTCCGGGAAACTTTTGAAGCAGCAGGCCACATTCCAGGCCGGCATGAATGGCTTTAACCATCGGTGGGTTGCCAAAAAGATTTTCGTACGCATTTGACGCGATTCTTACTATTTCGGAATTTGGGTCAGGTTCCCATCCCGGGTACGGATCGGAGTGAGTTACCTGGGCTCCGGCCTTTTCAAAAACGGCCTGAACCTGCTGTGCCAGCAGCTGTTTGGAGCTATCGTTCGAGCTGCGCTGACTGGTAGCCATCACCACCGTATTTCCCTGCATCCGGATGGAAGCCAGATTGGTGGAGGTTTGTACCAGACCCGGCATGGAGGTACTCATTTCTATAACTCCATTGGGGCACAGGTGTATGGTTTCAAGAAGTTGTCCGCTTTGTTCGGAACTTAACTGCCCGGAGGGAAGTGATTCGGCAGTGACATCAATTCGCAGTTGGGGTTCGTCCTTGGCAAGTGCCTTAAGCATAGTGTTTATGCGACTTTTTAAGTTATTCTGTAGCGAATCGAATGCGCTGGCAGGGGTAATTACAAGCACTTGGGCATCGCGCGGAATGGCATTGCGCAGGTTGCCGCCTGAAAATTGGGCCAGCTGTATGTTGTGATCCTTATGCAGCGGGTAGAGCAGTTCGGCGACAATTTTCAGTGCATTGCCCCGGCCTTTATTAATGTCATCGCCGGAGTGCCCTCCCTGTAAGCCCGATATGTTAAGGGAAAATGCCCTGGTGTTTTTTTCGCACGGTAAGATATCCACTAAAAAACGGGCTACGGTATCCATACCTCCCGCGCAGCCGATAAAAAGTTCGCCCTCGTCTTCAGAATCCAGGTTGATTAGAATAGAACCACTGATCATGCGGGGACTTATATTTTTTGCCCCGGTCATACCGCTTTCTTCATCTATGGTAAAAAGACACTCGATTCGGCCGTGATTCAGGGTGTTGTCGGCTAAAAGCGCTAATTGGGCAGCTACGCCTATGCCATTGTCGGCTCCCAGGGTGGTTCCTTTAGCACGCACCCAGTCTCCATCGATATAGGCAGGTATTGGCTCCCGGGTGAAATCAACGGTACTATCCGGATCTTTTTCGCATACCATATCCATATGCGATTGGAGTACCAGTGTTTCTTTAAACTGGTATCCTGGGCGCGATGGTTTACGAATGACCACATTACCTGCTTTATCTTTCTTCCAGCTTAAATTGTGGTTGTGAGCAAATTTTACCAGGTAATTACTAATGAGTTGTTCCTGTTTGGAAGGGCGGGGGATACACGTTATCTCATAAAAATATTTCCAGATCAGCGAAGGTTTTAACCCGGCAAACGTATTCATAGTGCGTGTATTTCTTCTAAGTTAACCAACGATTAGCGATTACGCAAAGATACGGCTGTTTTTCCGGTGGCCAAAGGAACGGCAACTTTTCCAGAACAGGTCGGGCGTACGCTGATTGGTATGAACAGAAATTTTAAGCGGTTTCCTGCAAATTTGTGTCGTCGTCGTGCTCGGGAAGGTTCAGATCGCGTTTGTAGTTTTGGGCCAGGTGCAGGTAAGCACTGTAATTGTGGTGGATCCAAACATCGTCTTCCTGGGTGTTGAGCCGTTCCAGGTAGGTTTTATTCGGATGAAGCAGTATGGCCTGTCCCGTACGTACGTAGTAGTTACTCGGATAGTATTTGGGTGGGACAAAGCCCGGTAGCAGATCCATAATGTGGGACTGAATTTTGACTCCGAGGTATTTTTTATACAGCCGCAGCGCCTGTTTGGGAGAGCTCACCAACTCGTGCATGGCATGTTTCAGGAACATCTTCATCAACAGGCTTTGGCCTTCCAGGAACAGGTTGGTATTCAGGAAGGGATTTTCCTGGTTAAAATCGTTGAGTATCTGTATGGTAATGGGGGTTTGCGGCACCCAGTCGTGGGTGTTAACTACATTGTAAGCAAAGCCTCCCTGGGTTTGGTTTTCGAATTCGTAGGCATAATAGAGGTTGCCCGGTTTTGGGGCAGCGCTGCAATAAGTTTTAAAACGAATTTTCTCATCGAGGCTGCCCTCGTTGCGAAGGTTGCACAGATAGGAGGTCAGCATATAGGCAATGGCTCCGCCCTGGCTGTGTCCAACTACTATAAAATCGTAAATGCCTTGTTTGATGCAATTCTGGAGTTTGGGAATAATCTCGTAGGAGAGGAAGGCCATGCCAACTAACCATCCGGTATGAACTGCTGCTTCGGGGTGTGAAGCCAGATGGTATTCGAAGTGTTGGCTGTGGCTAAGCTGAATGGCACCCTTAGCTGGCGACATGGCAGCGTAGAAATTCTGCAACCAGCTTACCTCGTCCGAAGTGGTTCCCCGGATGCTGATTACCCCAATTCGGACATCCTTGATCCAAAGGCTCCACATATTGTCCAGGCCGATGGCTTCCGATTGGTATATTTTTCGGCAGCTTTCCGGCTCGGGCATGGCTTCGTCATTAGGGCCCAGCTCGCAGTTTTGGCTGGTAACCTTCAATACTTCAATATATTCATCGATATCGAAACCCGGTTTAATTAAACTGGCGGTCCGAGGCATGTTTTCGATCGACAGATAGTTTCGTATGGGCGACAGGCCTCTTTTTTCATCTCTCATAGCGGTACGTAATGAGTACCCTGTACAGTGGGTGGTGCTTGCCGATGGTTGGCGGGTGCATACACCGCAACGGATACGGTTAAACCATTTCTTTCTTATTTTGTTTTTGCGAAAGCTCTCCGGATTCTGCAACTGTTCTGGAATCGTTGTACTTCAGAATACCGTTTTCCATCCAGGCATAGTGTCCTTCCAGTAAATGGGAACTGATTTGTTCCATGTTCTTTCGATTTTCAGATCGAAGGTTTCGCAAATGCTCTTTAATTTCGGTACGGGCTTTTTGGCAATAGGTATCTGTGAGTTGTTGCAGGTTAGGTTGACTGCCATGTGCTTTTATATGTTGTTCGGTGCGCGACAGGCAGGCGCTCATGGTAAACAGCAGTGCGGCAGTATCCACATAGTGTCCCAGCAGCAGTTGTTCATCTTGCAGGCGGGTGCGGTGGTGTATCAGGCTATGGAACAGTTTTCGCGCCATCCGCCGTGTGGTTCGGGACAGGAACTGCAGGTGCTTCCGGTTGTGACGGTTCAGAAATTTGACCTTAGGAAGACTCCATGCGGGCAACCACAAGCGGGGATACCACCAGGTATAATGAGCCAGCAGGCCAAGTGCAGCGAGCAATTTGTTGCCCGGTTTACCCGGTTTCAGCAGGGGAAAAATACGTTTCAGATGGGGATCCAGTGCTTCACGGGCAATAAAGAGCTTCATAATTTCGCTACTGCCTTCTATAATGCGGTTAATCCGGATATCGCGCAGGATACGTTCCAGCGGAATGGGAGTCTCGCCACGGGCTTCAAGCGAGGTAGCGGTTTCGTAGCCTCGTCCGCCGCGTATCTGAACGGCCTGGTCAACGACTTTCCAGGCTCTTTCGGAACCGTAGTATTTGGCCATGGCGGCTTCGAGCCGGATATCGAAGCGTTCTTGGTCGGCCATGCTGGTGGTCAGTTGCGCCATGCTGTCCATGGCATAGGTTTCGCAACTGATATCAGTTAGCATTTGAGCTACGGACTGGTGTTGGCCAATTTTTGCCCCCCATTGTTCACGTTCGTTGGCCCAGTTACGGCAAACATGCATGCAGTATTTGCCTACCGCTGCCGAGCAGGCGGGTATTACCAGGCGTCCGCTGTTAAGGGTGTCCAGGGCAATTTTCAGGCCTTGGCCTTCCTGTCCCAGCAGGTTTTCGGCCGGGATACGGACATTCTCGAAACGAAGGATGCCGTTGGATATGCCACGGATGCCCATAAACTGGCACCGGTGTTGAATGAGCACACCCGGGCTGTCCATGTTGAGGAGGAAAGCAGAGATCTGTTTTCGTTCTTTTCCATGTACCAGCTTGGGTTGGGTCAGTGCCATAACAATGATCAAATCGGCATCGGGGCCGTTGGTACACCATTGTTTGGTGCCGTTTAACAGGTAGTAGCGGCCATCGTTGCTTAGGTCGGCCCGGGTTTGCATATGTGCCGGATCGGAGCCGGCACCGGGTTCGGTTAAGGCAAAGCCGGATAGCGCTCCATTAACCAGTTTCGGGAAGAATTTTCGTTTTTGTTCCTCGGTACCATAGAGCTTCAACGGCTGGGGAACGCCAATGCTCTGATGAGCCGACAACCATACCGCGGTGGAGCTGCAATAGCTGGCTACTAAAGAGATTGCCCGGGCATAGTTCGTATTCGACAGCCCCAGTCCTCCGTATTTCCTGGGTATCTTCATACGAAAGGCTCCGACGGCTTTTAAAGCTTCTAAGGCTTCGGGGGGCAGTTGTTGTTCCCGATCCACCTTTTCCGGGTCGATATGCTTTACCAAACAATTTTTAAGTACTTCCAGGTATTCATCCCCAAGCATCTTATCCATATAATTTTGTTCGGGGAAAGGGTGAATTAAATCCCAGCGAAAACGTCCCTGAAATAGTTCGGAGGCAAAACTGGGGTGTTTCCATTCCTGCTGCCGTGAATCTTCGGCCAGGTTCATGGAGTTTTCTATGGAGTTATTGGTATTCATGATATCGGATTTTAAACTGTTATGGGTATCGGGATCATCAAGGTGGGATTTAGTGGGTATGTGTGTGCTTACTTTTTATTCCATCACGCTCGGCATGCCGGTAACGGGGTTGGGCATGTCTTTCGTGTTGCAGGGTTTGGCACGGGAGAAATCGTTCCCCAAAACGTTGTTGATAACGTTGAAGTGCATCCAGCAGGTTGCCATGCCCAAGATCGTGGGTGTATTGAAGCGGGCCACCGGTAGAGGCAGGAAAGCCGGTTCCGTATATGAAAGCCAGGTCGAGTAGGGTTTCACTGGCTACCAGTTGCTCTTCCATACATTTCATCGCTTCGTTTACCATCCGGTAAAGCAACCGTTCCCTGATTTCTTTATCAGGCAGGTACCGCGGGCTGATATGCTGGTGGTATTGCACCTCACGAACAAACAGGTTGATCGCTTCGTTGAAGCCGGTTTTTTTCCCTTTCCGGTAGCGATAGAATCCTAATCCATTCTTTCGTCCCAGAAAACTCTTTTCCGTAAGAATGCGTTCCAGCAGTCCGTTGCTTTCCATTTGGGTTTTCGGCTGGATGGAAAAAACATGTACTACCTTGCCGGCGGTGTCGAGCCCTATTTCGTCGAGCAGTTCTACTGGACCCATGGGCATACCAAAATCGCGCATGATTTTGTCTATGCGCTCGGCTTTGGCACCTTCGGCAAGCAGGTAGGTGGTTTCGTTCAAATAGGGAAGTAATATGCGGTTTACCAGAAATCCGGGCGAGTCTTTCACCACAATAGGGGTTTTACCCAAATCTTTTACCAGTTGCACGGCTGAGGCTAATACGCTGGCACTGGTTTGTTTCCCAGGAATAATTTCCACGAGGGGCATGCGGTTCACCGGATTGAAGAAGTGCATGCCCAGAAAACGGTTCGGGTAGCGCAGCACGGAGGCCATCTCGTCAATGGATAAGGCCGAAGTATTACTGGCAATAATGGTTTCAGGGGCAACATAGAGTTCCAGTTCCTGCAGGGTAGTTTTCTTCAGTCGCAAATCTTCAGGGATGGCTTCAAGTACCAGGTCGCACCGTTTGAAACCGGTATAGTTGGTTTGCCCGGATATGCGCAACATACGCATATCTACCTCGGCCGGGGTGAGTTTACCCTTTTTCAACAGATAGGCATAGGCTCTCCGGCAGCTTTGAAAGCCTTGAGCCACTGCTTTCCAGGAAATATCTTTGAGAATAACCGGTACCGAATGGTTGTTGAAGAGCCAGGCAATCGTACCGCCCATGACCCCGGCTCCCAGAATAGCCGTTTTTTGGATTTTTTGCACATCGGCCAGGTTATGGCTGTAAGTTTCCTTTTTAATTTGCTGTCCGGTGAAGAAAAGCCGAATCAGGTGCTTGCTTACCGGGGAAACTGCCAGCCGGGAGAAATAGCGGCTTTCGATGGCCATTCCGCGTTGCAGGCTCCTGCGGTACCCTTTTCGCACGGCTTGTAAGGCAGCCAGCGGGGCAGGATAATGGGTTCCGGTTTTGGTCAGGATCGTTTTTTTTGCGGTGCGGTAAATCAGCATTCGCCCCAGCGGATTACCTTCCAGCAGAAGCGCAGCCATACTTTGCCGACGTTTACGAAGAATTTTTTGAGGAGCATGGAGCACCTGTTTTCGAAATGTTTCGATACCCCACTTTAGGTATTCCGGATGGTAGATGGCATCGACCAAATGGATGCGTAGCGCCTTTCGGGCATCAATCGGGTTTCCGCTTAAAATCAGGGGTAGTGCAGCCTGCAAACCGATAAGGCGGGGCAGACGTTGGGTACCTCCCAGTCCGGGCAGGATGCCCAATTGTACTTCGGGCAGCCCCAGTCGGGTTTTGAGATTATCGGTGGCTATGCGATAGCGGCAGGCCAGTGCCAGTTCGAGGCCACCTCCCAGGCATACCCCGTCAATTACGGCTACGGTGGGAAAGGGAAGGTCGGCCAGCTTATCGAATACTTTCTTGCCTTCAGTCACCAGACTTTTTGCCGTTAATTGCGATTGAATTTTTTCAATTTCTCGGATATTGGCCCCCGACACGAACACATTGGGCTTACCACTGCGAATAAACAGTATTCTGGCTTTCCTGAGCTGAGCCAGTTCCTGGAGCAGTCCATCGAGTTCCTGTAGTACCGACTGATTGAGAACATTCATGGACTCGTTAGAGGTATGAATCCATAAGTGAATGGTTCCATTGGATTCTTCCTGTATGGTAAATGCTTCCCGTTTCATTTTTGTAAATTTTAAACTATCCGACTTCGTGTGATCCCTGTGAAAGCCATTAAGCTGCTTCCAGCGCTACGGCAAAGCCCTGTCCCCCGCCTACACACAGGGTGGCGAGGCCTTTCTTCAGATTTCGCCGGCGCAGTTCCTTTAGGGTATGCAATATCAACCGGGTACCGGTCATGCCTACCGGGTGGCCTAAGGCTATAGCCCCACCATTCACATTAAGCTTGTCGCGGTCGATGGGGCCGAGGGCGGTTTTGCGACCCAGGTGTTCCCGGGCAAACTGGTCGGAGGCAAAAGCACGTTCGTTGGCAATGACTTGGGCAGCAAAGGCTTCGTTCATTTCGATCAGTTCGTAATCGTTGAGGGTGCTATGGGTTTTTTCGAAGAGTTGGTGGCAGGCAAATACGGGGCCCAGTCCCATAATTTCGGGGTTGAGGGCGCTAATGGCGTAATCTTTCAGGTAGCCCAACGGGTTAAATCCCATACGCTCGGCAGTGGCTTCCGAAGTGACCAACAGCGATGCCGCTCCGTCGGTTATGGCACAGGAGTTCCCCACCGTTACCGTTCCATCGGTACGGTCAAAGTATGGGCGCAGATGAGCCAGGCTTTGATAGGTCTGATCTTCGCGTATGCCTTCGTCTTCGGTGATGAAGCGGTCGTAACCGGGTTTATGGGGAATGGGTACCACCTCGCTCACAAAGCGGTGTTCCGCTTTGGCTGCAAGGTATTTTTGATAGCTCCATAAGGCGAATTCATCTTGTTCGTCGCGGCTGATCTGAAACTGTCGGGCCAGCAGTTCGGCAGTTTGCCCCATAATCAGCCCCGATACCGGATCCGTCAGCCCTTTTTCGAGGCCTATAACTGGTTGTTCAAAGGACAGCCATAACGATAACAGGGAACGCATCCTTTTCCAACGGTTTTTGGTCATCAGCCCACGAAATCGCTCTACCATGCGCTGGTTGTAAAGCAACGGAATATTGCTCATGGATTCGGTGCCGCCGGCCAGGAACAAATCTCCTTCGTTGTTTGCAATTTTTCGGGCGGCAGCAACCACCGATTCCATTCCTGAAGCACAATTGCGTTGCACGGTATATCCGGGTACACTACTTGGTATTCCGGCTTTCAGGGCAATTACCCGGCTTATGTTAGCTGCTTCAACCGGCATGGATACATTGCCAAAGATCACTTCATCGATACGGCCGGCCTCTATCCCCACGCGCTGCAACAGGTGGGTTACGGTATATACTGCCAATTCATCGGCGGTGGTATGTTGCAGGCTTCCTCCTGCTTTACACATAGGCGTGCGTATACCGTCTACAATACAAATCCTTTTTTGCATGGTATTTGAAATTATGGGTTACTGCAAGGGTAGTACAAACTGCACCCTGGTGCAGCCGGGAGAGCATACCCGCATGAGCTGGCGGGCAGAGAGAACAGGGATGGGTCAGGAGGTAACCTCTTGGTGGTACATCGATTCTATTTCTTTCAGAAAGGTTTGATAGAGATAGTTCCGCCGCAGATTCAATTTTGGTGTAAGTTCGTTCTGTTCAATGGTCAATTCACGAAGCACCATATGGTAGTTGCCAATGCGTTCCCAGGGGTTTAACGACAGGTTGATACATTCAATATGGTTGGCGAGTGCTTCCTGCACTTGCGGATGGCCGTAAAAGGCTTGCAGGGATAAGTATGGAAAACCCCATTTTTTTCGCAGTTCTTCAAATTCTTCAAAAGCGGGGAATAACAGGCAGCTGACGTATTTACGACCTTCGGCCACCACAAGGGCATTACCAATGAGTTCGTGCGCACAGAGCTTTTGCTCAATACCTATTGGACTTACGTACTTTCCGGTGGAGGTTTTCTGCAATTCCTTTTTGCGTCCGGTAATGGTCAGAAAACCATCGTCATCGAGCGATCCCAGGTCTCCGGTATGGAGCCATCCCTGAGGATCAATTACGCTTTGGGTTTCTTTAGGTCGGTTGTGATAGCCCATCATAATGTTATCGCCGCTGGCCAGAATCTCGCCATCGGAAGCTATTTTAATGCGCACACCGGGAAGCACCGGACCAACAGTTCCATGCCGGTTATTGCCGGGGTAGTTGGCTGCCAGAACCGGCGATGTTTCGGTAAGTCCGTAACCCTGAAAGATATCGAGACCCACATTCGAATAGAAACGGATCAAACGACCCGACAGCGGAGCGCCTCCGCTGATGATCAAACGTAAACGTCCGCCCAGGGCTTTGCGAAGTTTTTGATACACCAGTTTGTTGTAGAAAAAGTCGATACGTTGGGGTGGGGTGTTTGCCCGGCGATGATTGGCTCTTTGGATGGCATTCAAAGCCAGGGTACGTTTGAAAAGGCTGCTAGAACGGGCTTTGGAAACCATCTTATCATACACTTTTTCCAATACCCGGGGAACTACGGTGAGAATGGTAGGACGTACCTCACGAATAATATCGCCCAGCAGTTTGACGTGGGGCACAAAAAAAACCGATATACCCCGACTGAGATAGAAGTAGACCACGATACGCTCAAAAATGTGTGCGGTGGGCAGAAAACTAACGGCAGAGTCGATTCCCGATTCCAGGTGGAACACTTCCTTAATATGGGTCAGCTGATGGATCAGGTTCCTGTGACTCAGCTCCACGCCTTTGGGTTCGCCCATAGATCCACTGGTGTAAACAATGGTGGCCAGATCCCCGGGATAAACAGGTATGTGCGATCCGTACAAATAGTGTCCGCTTTTGCCGAGCGAAAGCTGGCCCTGACGAAGCAAGCCCTGGAACGTGGTAAGCCGGTCGTTGCTGCTATCGACACTTTGCCGGGTGATGATTTTTTTAAAACGGTGACTCTGTTCAATAAAATAGTCCTTCTTTAAATCGGTATCCACATAAATAAAATGTACACCGGAATCCTTAAGCTGGTATTCGAGGTTTTCCATAGATACGTTGGGGAACATGGGCACGGATACGGCTCCAATGCTCATAATGGCCAAATCCATGACCAGCCATCGGGAGTTGGTTTCGGAGATAATGGCCACGCCATCGCCTTTTTCCACGCCATAAAAGCGCAATCCGGCGGCACAGCGTTTTACGGTGCTGGTGAACTGATCTACCGACAAGGCTTCCCAGTCGCCGTTTAGCTTATCGTTCAAAAGTGTTGCATTCTCAAATTGCTCCTGAATGTAGGTCAGAAATTCCTGGAAATTTGTATAGGACCACATAGCTCCCTCCTTAAATCGTTCAACTTCACTTTACACATACAGTCTGTCACTGATAAGACCGGGCCAACTGCAACAGTTGTTGAGAGATATCCGGGAACAGGCTTACCAAAGCCGGATTGGATCACGTTCCGGAAGTTTTCAGGAAGGTTACAGCCAATAGGGGTTACTATCCTGAAAGATACATAAAAATCATCGGAAATGCTTGCAAATTGCCCAACATTTGGGATGATTCTCTGGATTTGAACCGGCTGTCGGTTAGTATACAGATAAGGTGGTGATAGGGGGTATTGTAACTGCAAGATAGTGCCAAAAGACTTCCCTTGTCAAGGGATTGGAGATGAATTGTTGGTGAACACCAGTGATTGCCAAGCTCACTTTATTGCACAGTATTTGCGGACCTTTGCTGCTGGTGGAAATGCAACTCGCTGTGGTCGAGTTATTTTGAATTGTGTTGTTTGTAATGATTGCCCTGACCGCCAATCGTTTTGCCGGGTATTCCTGCAAGTACTATGTATGAAGATATATTGATCAGTATGGTTTTTTTGTAGGTGAACGAAGCCGTACGAATGAAGGGATGGTGCTATTCTTTTCTTTTTTCGAGCAGTTGTATGGATCCTAATACCATCTGCTTATCTACGGCTTTGCACATATCGTAAATGGTAAGCAGGGCAACACTCACCGCCGTAAGGGCTTCCATTTCCACACCGGTTTTTCCTGTGGTGCGGGCTTCGGCTTCCATGTAAATGCCGTTATCGCGATAGCTTTCGCGCAGGTCGATAAAGTTGAGCGACAAAGGGTGGCACAGCGGTATCAGATCCCAGGTGCGTTTGGCTGCCTGAATGCCGGCAATACGAGCCACGGTAATTACATCGCCTTTTTTGATCCGGTTTTCGCGGATCAGTGCCAGGGTTTCGGGCGCCAGTTCAATAAAACCAGCGGCAATTGCAGTTCGTTTCTGGTCGGGTTTATGGCCCACATCCACCATTTTGGCTTTTCCTTCGGAATCGGTATGGCTGAGTTGAGAGGAGGTATTTTGTGACATGTTTTTGTGTTTTTTAGAAGTGAGCTATGAGATGTGAGCTATGAGATGTGAGCTATGAGATGTGAGCTATGAGATTGAAAGGATTGGGGTAAGGTGTTTTAAGGTGAACGTATGCGATTTAAATGCTACCCTTTACATGCGCAGCACTTCAATGGGGTCTCCGGCTTTAAGTTCGTTACAATGCCTCGGAAACAGTCCAAAGCCTTCGGCATGGCTGATACCGGCAATGTGGGCTGAGCCGTTAAATTTTACCTCCTGCACCTGTCCCTGGGAATCAAAAGTTATGGGGAAGAATTGCAGCCGGTCGGTACGTTTTCGCGAAATGGTTTCAGAAAGTATAGCGGTTTGCATGGGTTGCCGGTATGCATGCCCCATAAGGTGATACAGAAAGGGCTTGGCCAGTATCTGGAACTGCACAACCGTTGAAACCGGATTGCCGGCTAATCCAAGCACAAACTTATTGTCCTTGCTGGAGAAACTCACCGGCCGGCCGGGTTGAATGGCCAGGTATTCGAAATGGGATTTTACCCCCAATTCTTTAAGTGCTACCGGTACAAAATCGTATTCGCTGAACGATGCACCTCCCGAAACCAGCACCATATCATGCGCTGCCAGGGTTTTTTCCAGGGTTTCACGGATCAGTTCCCGGCGGTCGTCCAGAATGCCGATGTAATTGCCCTGAATGCCCATTTCCTGCAACTGGGCCAGTAAGTTATAGGCATTGCTGTTCCGGATTTGCACTTCGGAAGGTTTTTGATGGGGCTCCACCAGTTCGGTTCCGGTAGAAATAACCGCTACCCTGGGTTTGCAGCTTACCATCACCTCGTTATACCCCACCGAAGCCAGTACGGCAATATGCGAAGCTTTGAGCAGGAGCCCTGGCCGAAGCAATACATCACCCACTTTTACATCTTCGCCCATGGGACAGAAGTTGGATTTGGTTTTTTCCCCGGTAAAACGCACGTGGGTATCGCCGAGGGTTTCGGTATGTTCTACAACAATAACCGTGTCGGCACCCTCGGGCAGGGGAGCTCCGGTCATTATTTTAACACACTCACCGGGACCGATTCGGAACTTTTCCGAGCTGCCGGCAAACAGGGTGCCGATAACCGTCAGCGGTTGGGTGATGTCGCTCCTCCGACAGGCATACCCGTCCATGGCCGATTTGTCGAAGGGCGGCATATTCAGATCGGAGCGAACCTCTTCGGCGAGCACGCGATTCCAGGCATCGGTTAATTTTACCTTTTCCGATGGTAAACGATAGGGTATCGTGGTAAAAATTTCAAGTGCTTCGTGATAGTTTAGTATAGCCATCTTTTCTTCAGGTTTAACTTATTCGTTCGGGGTAATGGGCTCCGTAAGCTGCCAGGCATGGTTTACCACCTTCAGATGATCCAGGTTGATGTCGTGATCCATTCCCGAGAAGGTAACGATCCGGTAGTGTTCTTTGTTCGGTAGTTTTTTATCCAAAGACACCACGCGGCAACACAGGCGGCGCACAAAGAGATTCACCCCGGTTTGTGCCTGTGAAGCCAGTTTGCCCGATTCGCAAACTACAAGGGTGGTATCGTCAATTTCGTTCAGAAAAAGTTCCACGGCCAGGTCGAGTTCTTCGTCAACGGTTTGCAACAGGTAGGCGCGTTCGGCGCCGGCAGCCAGCATACGGCCGGTATCTTTCTTGGAATGCAGTTCGGTTTCCAGCATCAGCACCGACTGGCCCCGGGTGGCCACAATTTGGGCGTTGGCCGTGTTGCCGTGCATGTGCGGCGTTATTTTCAGGCCAACGACGCGGTGGTGTCGCGAGAATTTGGCAATGATTTTTTCCGCCAGAAAAGTTTTACTTACATTCTGGCCTTCGCCCAGTATGGATAGGATGTTGGGATAAAACCTCATGGTGTCAGTTGGTTAAATCGGTTGATGAATTGATATTTTTGGGTTCCTTGTCCAGCGCAATGGCACGAATTTTCAGGCTGGCATCTGCCCCGGCCTGCTCCACAACGCGCTGCAATTTATAGTCCTTTTCCCCGATGAGTGCCTCAATAACGGGAAGGATTTTAGGACCCAAAACCACGGGAAGCGGGAGTATGGGTTCGATGGACAGCTGACAGTAAACAACATCGAACGAAGTTGCCATTCGCACCATCTCCTGCAAGAGGGAAACATTCACATCGGGCATGTCGCAGGCTACAAACAGAACCGGGCCACTGCGATGTTGGGTTAAACCGGCATGCCAGGCAGCCAATGGGCCGATTCCCTGGTGGATGTCCGAAATAAGTGGAAGTCCCAAGTGCTGGTAATGAAGCGCATTGGTACTGATGTACAGGGGGTGGCACCAGGAACGAATCGGATCCAGGGCATGTTCCACCAGAGTCTTACCCTGGTAAACCAGCAAACCTTTGTCGGTTCCCATCCGGCTGCTTTTACCTCCGCAGAGAACCACACCGCAAACTCCAGATGAATTCATGCCCAAAAATAGCAAGTTATGGACAATAATGAAAAAACCTCAAGAAAGGAGTTCTTGAGGCTGAGTAGAAGAAGTATAAGGATAAAAGAAGGTTAACCACAGTTTGCGCATTAACCTTTTTTGCTAAAATACTGGATAATTGGACACACCCGGGCGCTAATTAAATGATATGCATCACCTTAAATTATGATTTATATTTCTGCAATGATGCAGATGCCGGAATTACAGGGCTTCTACACGGATGGCCTCGCCGGGTAAAATTTGTGGTAAAACCTCCAGGTTTTGAATGATCCGGCCAAAAACATTGACGGCACTGTAGGCCCGGGGACGCTGATCGGTACTGACCGGTGTGGGGCCATAGAAAATACAAAAGGCGGAACCCACCGGCCAAAATCCCAGTTCTCCAACTTCTACCACCTCGCGGGCATCGGCATCCTGAGCAAGCTGCAACGGAACCATAAAGTAGACTTCTTTTCCCCAGAAAGTACATTTTCCTTCCAGAGGCAGCCGGTTGTAGAGGGCCTCAGCAGTGAGGGTTGGGTACAGTTCGGCCAAACATTCGTGGGAGCCCAGGGTAATTTTAATCGTTTTCATCCTTACGGTATTTTTTGTGTCGTTGGAAAATGCGGCGTACAAAATCGCCGATAGATTCCTCGGTTTTATCCAGCAGTTCCTGCAAGTTTTCCACATCCTGTTCCTTGAAATCGGGGCAATTCAGAGTGGCCATGGTTTCGGGGGGAATGTGAAACGACGAGTTTTGTGCCACCTGGTATACCGGATGTTGATAGAATTTCTGCAGGAAGCGGGCAAATATGGGCAGCGCCATATAGGCTCCCTGTCCGTAGGTAATGCTGCGGAACCGAATAGCCGGGTTATCGCCTCCTACCCATACGGCGGTGATCAGATCGGGGGTTACGCCCACAAACCAGCCATCGGTGTGGTTTTGGGTGGTTCCTGTTTTTGCGGCTATTTCGCTGGTAAATCCATAGGAAGTGCGCAGCGAGGCGGCCGTACCCTGGTTGGTAACCTGCTGCAGCATAGCCAGCATGGTTTCAGCGGTGTTTTGGCTGAAGGCTGCTTTTTCGGAGATTGCCGGTCCCTGTGCAAAGATAACCTTTCCGTTTTCGTCTTCAATGCGCCGTATAAATACAGGTTCGACCGTATAGCCTTGATTCACAAAGGCCGAATAGGCCCGAGCCAGTTCGTACACCGAAACCGATCCGGTGCCCAGGGCCAGCGAAGGCACCTCGGGCCAGTTGGCTTCAAAACCCACGGCCCGAGCCAGGCGAATCACTTTCCGGATTCCGGTTTTCATGATCAGTTGGGCACTCACTGTGTTCACCGAGTGGGTTAGTGCCCCCTTCATGGAGTACAGGCCGCCGAACTTACGGTCGGAATTGTGCGGGGTCCAGTTATCGTATTCGGTATATACGGTACTGTCGTTGGCAAAAAAGTCGCAGGGCTGTGTGCCATCTTCCAGCGCTGCGGCATAAACAAAGGGCTTAAAGGTAGAACCGGCCTGACGTTGCGAAGTGACATGGTCGTACTTAAAAAATTTGTAATTGCTGCCACCAACCCAGGCTTTTACGTAGCCGGTGCGGCTTTCCATAGAAAGCATGCCGGCTTGCAGCATGGCAAAATGATGCCAAATGGAATCGATGGGAGAGAGGTTCACCCGTTCGGTTCCCCGGTGAGTGGCAATGCTCATGGGAATGGGCTGCTTCAGTTGGCGGATAATACTTTCGTGGTTCATCCCCTTGCAGGCCAGAGCCTGGTAACGCTTGCTTTGAATGATTTGCTGCTGAACAATATCCGGATCGTCCTTCCAGCTTTCGCGCCCGTTCCAGTGTTGGTTGAATTGTTGCTGCAGCCGGTGTAGGTGATCGCTTACGGCGCTTTCGGCTGCGCGCTGCAACTGGTAATCGATGGTGGTGTAGATTTTTAGCCCGTCGGTATAAATGTTGTAGGACGATCCGTCGGGTTTGGGGTGGCTTTCAGCCCAGTTTTTCAATTCTTTACGCAGGTACTCCCGGAAATAGGGTGCCGGGCCTTCGTCGTGTTGCAGCTTCCGGGGGTTCAGTCGGATGGGCAACTTCTGTAACGCATCGGCAGTGGCCTGGTCGAGGTAGTGGTAACGCACCATCTGTCGGATAACCACATTGCGCCGTTCCTGCGCCGATTGGTAATTGCGCATCGGGTTGAAATCGGTATTCCCTTTTAGCATACCTACCAGTACTGCTGCTTCTTCGACCTTTAGTGCAGAGGTTTTTTTACTGAAGAAGACCAGCGCTGCCGTTTCAATGCCATAGGTGTTGTTTCCGAAGGGAACAGTGTTCAGATAGAGTTCCAGAATTTGATCCTTGGTAAAAACAGTTTCCAGGCGACGGGCCAGGATGATTTCGCGTATTTTGGCGGCCGGCAGACTTAAAAAGCCGATGTTTTTTCGAGGATATAAATTTTTGGCCAGTTGCTGGGTAAGCGTACTGCCTCCACCACTGCTCTTGTCGAAAAGCAAAATGGATTTCAGGAGTACGCGGAACGTGCTGCGGGCATCTACTCCGTGGTGTTGGTAAAAACGGGCATCTTCGGTAGCGGTCAGGGCCTGGATCAGATGCTTCGGTATGGTTTTTAATTGGGTATTGGTGCGGTTTTCGAGGTAGTATCGCCCCAACAGGTAGTTGTCGGCCGAATACACCTCGGAGGCTGTATAGTTGGATACCTTCCTGATTTCGTCTCTGTCGGGCATTTCGCCAAAAGTTCCCAGGAGGGTCAGCCCTACAAATAGCAGAAAAAGTAAGATAAGGCAAATAGCGATGTACAAGCCCAGACGGATCAGACGTCTTTTCAGGTGATGGGATTTGGAGGATGTTTTGTCCATGGCAGTGGTTTTGAGGGTTACCAGGTATAACGGATGAGTATTTTACCCCGGGTATGTCCTTGCTCCATATAGTGGTGGGCAGCGTCTATTTGCGTTACCGGAAACTCCTTATCGACACAGAGTTGGAGTTTGCCTGTTTCCACCCATTGCACGAGCTGTTCCAGGTCGGAGGGGATGTGTTGCATTAGGTGGGTTTTAACCCGTTTGCTGCGGGTGAAGCACGAAAGTAGTTTGTAGTACAGAATTTTTGGGCGGGGCAGGGTATTGATGTGGATTCCTCCGGCGGCCAGCAGGTGTTTGCATTTGGGGAAGGGATAGCTGCCAATGGTATCGTAAATAACATCGAAGCGCTCCTGAAGCTGGTACACGTTCTGGCGGGTGTAGTCGATATGGTGCAATGGAGCCAGGTTTTCGAGGAAACTTTGATGGCGGCCGCTGCTTACCGCATAAATGGTGGCTCCCAGGATATGGGCAATTTGCACGGCATAGTGCCCCACACCTCCCGAAGCACCCAAGATCAGAATTTTCTGTCCGGTATGAAGCCTGGCACGATCGCGCAGCGACTGCAAGGCTGTAAGGGCAGCCAGGGGCAACACCCCGTAACGAGCAACGTCAGCGGTTTTGGGCAGTAGAGCAAAACATTTTTCTTCGCCCTTGGCCCACTCGCCCAGTCCTCCGCCGTATTTGTTATCCAATACACCGCAAACCCGGTCGCCTACCCGGCAACGGCTAACCGCGGCGCCGGTTTCTACCACTTCGCCGGAAACATCGTACCCTAGCACAATGGGGAATTTTGACCCCATGATCCATTTGTGTTTGCCCCTGCGTTGTTTCCAGTCGATGGGGTTTACACTGCCACCGAGGGTACGGATCAGAACCTCGTTGGGTTGGATTTGGGGACGTTCAATATCTTGTAATTCAAATACATGTGGTTCGCCAAAGGCGGTGATTACCTGAGCTTTCATGGAAAACAATTTGTGCAAACTTCGATAAATAGTGCCGTTTCTGCAAGGGGTACAGGCAGCTTTTGCACACCAACGGCCCGCTTACATGTTGATATTTAGGGATAAAGCCGGGCATGCAATACCACCGCTAAAGCGTAATATTTTTTATTTTTGAACGTTCTAAAACCTTTCGACCCATGAAAGCCTTGCTCTCCTTCCTCTATGCCCTCTGTTTTTTGGTAATTCTGAGTTTGCTAGCCGGTCTGTTTTTACCGGATACCTATACTTTTGAGAATCAACAAACCGTGCGTTCCGGCTCGTCGCTGGTGTACCCCATGGTGCGCCACCTGGAACAATGGCCGTTATGGATGGATGGCATTCTGGACGATTCGGCAACCTATGAGGTCAACCGGGAGGGGAACCCCAAAAGCCTGAACTGGCAAAGCAAGAAGCAGGGACAGGGAACAGTGGAAATTATCGCTTCGGATACCGGGCAGGTTCAAGGCATTATGTCCGTTTCTCCGGGTGGACAGGCAACCTTCAGCCTTCGGATGAGAGAAGAAGGGGCAACGTGTACCTTGTATTGGAAGCAGGAATACCAATCGGTAGGCTATCTGGAACGCTACTACCTGTTCTTGTTTGGCAAAAGCGTAGCGAGAAGTATTCGAGGCGGACTGGAAAAACTGGGGGAACAATGCGAATTATTACGACTTAGCCGTTGCAACGAACCCACCTTGGAAACGCACTCTCCGATGCTTCTGATGGGTTTATTTGATTCGGTGCCCCGCCAGGAACTCCTGCCGGCTATTCAAAGCAATTTTCAACGTTTGGCCACCTATATGCAGCGCCGAACTCTTGCGGTTCCGGACGATTCTCTGGTGGTGTTCTACAATTCCCCCGATTCGGAATATGCCATTTTTGCCTGTGCCTATCCCATCGAAAAACGCACCTGGGGATGGGAGCAGTACCGCTGCATTTCCATGGATACCACCCGGGTGGCCACCATCAGCCATTGGGGTGTTTACTCCAGCAGCGAGCCCTTCCTCAAGCTCCATGAATTCCTGAATATCCGGAACCTACGGGCAGATAGCTTGTATTGGGAGAAATATCCTGTATTTCCCCGTTCCGAGCCCGATACTATGCGTTGGCAGAAGGTGGTGTTTGTTCCGGTGCATTAGGTTTATACCGGTATTAAAAGTTGCAAGATGGTGTTTGTCACTTCAGATAACGGTGGGATCGCTTTTAGATAAAGAAGAAGTCGGGCAAGGGTTAAGTAGTTTGCTTTGGACGCTGTAAGCAAGTGTTAGAAGTGGCAATATATTTCTACCTTTAATTTAAAGATGAACTGCTGGTGTATAATATTTGCTGTAAAATAGTAGGTGTAGAGCCGGGAGCCGATCCGGAAACCATTAAACAGGCGTACCGCAAGGCAGCCAAAGAATTGCACCCCGATGTGAATGCTTCGGAGAAGGCACAGGAGTATTTTGTGTTGCTTAAGAATGCGTACGATTATCTGATACAGCACCCGTATACCCACGAAGAGGCCATGGAGATTACCCGCAGGTACCATCAGCGCAAACGTGCCGAGGACATGCATCGAAGTGCGGTTCGAAGCAAGGTGCGGCAGAAGGAATATACCCTTTGGGAAGTACTCCGGAAATCGACTATGGCGCGAATCGTGTACATCGTTCTTAACTTGCTTTTTATACTGATTGGAGTATGGTTGGTCTTCCATTCGGTGTACGACTTATTCTTTCATACCCCCGATGAGCATGTGGACATTCTCTCCGCCTATTTTTCGCTTATCTTTGGTTTCTTTTTTGGCATAGCCCTTACCGGGGTATTTGTAGTAATGGGAATCAACTATCTTCAAAACCGCTAAGAAGAATATCCACGCATTAAAACGATACCTGCATGCAGACCAACCCTATACAGTTCTCATTGGGCCGGGTGCCACAAGTGATTTTTGGTGTAGGCAGCCTGCACCAATTGGCACGGCACTGTGCCGGTTATGGCAAACAGATGTTGCTGGTTACCGGAGGGCAATCTTTCGAGCAGTCGGCTTATCGGCACAAACTGGAACAACAGTTCCATACGGAAGGTCTTCGGATGGAGCGCTACCCGGTGCGGAACGAACCCTCACCAGAGGATGTTGATAGGGCAGTAGAGCTGTATTCGGGGAAAGGCATAGAGCTGGTGGTGGCTATTGGCGGAGGTAGCGTGTTGGATGCCGGAAAAGCCATTGCTGCCCGGTTTATGGAGGAAGGTAGTATAACCCATTACCTCGAAGGCGTGGGAACCCGCACGCCTTCCGGAAAGCGCTTGCCACTTATTGCTGTGCCAACTACAGCGGGTACCGGGAGCGAAGCTACCAAGAATGCCGTGATCACCCGGCAGGGACCCCAGGGCTTTAAAAAATCGCTTCGGCACGAAAATTACGTGCCGGATATCGCCCTTATTGATCCTGAACTAAGTTGCAGCTGTTCTCCTGCCCAAACTGCTGCCAGCGGCCTGGATGCCTTTTCGCAGCTCCTGGAAGCCTACGTATCGGTGAAGGCCAACCCGTTTACGGATGCCCTGGCCTGGTCCGGTTTGCAGTTGGTAGCCAACAGCCTGGAGAAAGCTGTGGAGCAGGGGTACCACCTCGAAGCACGATCGGGCATGGCCTATGCGGCCTTGCTCTCGGGAATTTGTTTGGCCAATGCCGGGTTGGGACTGGTGCATGGTTTTGCACAACCCCTGGGGAGCCTGTTTCCCATTCCCCACGGAGTGGTTTGTGGTTCGTTGCTGTATGCTGTAAACCGGGTAACCATTGAACACCTCCGGCAGACCGATCCTCAAAACAGGGTATTGAAGAAATTTGCCCGGGTAGGGCAGTTGTTTCAGCCGGAGGTTAAAAATACTCAGGATTCGCTCGCGGCGCTTCTGGATAAGCTGGACGAATTAACCGGACGTTTTGCGCTTCCGAAGTTTTCGGAATTTGGGGTTGGATCCGGAGATGTAAACCGGATTATTGGACTGACGGAACTCAAGAACCATCCGATAGCCCTTAGTGAGGATGACATAAGGGAAATTCTGATGGAACGGATTTGATTTAGTTCTTTAGATCGGAAGACGGACAATAACCGTCCGTCGGTATTCAGCCTCTAGGGTGATCCTATTGGTCTTTTCCCTTTGCATGGTTATGCAGGTTCCCAAGTTCCTTAACCAAGCCTGTATAAAGGTCATGCCTCCTAAATGACGCCTGCCGCCCAACCAGTAAACAGGTAACCGTT
>QKEH01000031.1 GCA_003252385.1 Bacteroidota bacterium
CTAACCGGCTTTGTAATTACGGGAACCATTCTTTTCCGCACCCTGCATTAACAGATCATCCAAAGCCATTAACATGCCCTCGTAGGTAATCTGGGGCAGGTTGAATACGGTTTTCGAACTTTCCGACCACCACTCGAGCGCCCGGGACAATGAAAAGCTATGCTGATCCATGGACAGAAAGCCCCACTTTTCCTGAAAATACCCGGCAAGGTATTCCTGCTCAGTCTGCCCCGGGGTGGGAACCAAACAGGCACGTTTGCCCATTGCTACTAAATCCATAAGTGTGCTATAACCCGACCGGCAGATAATCAAATCGGCTTTACCCAGCAAATGTTCCATCTGATCAGTAGTAACATGGTTGTACCACCCGTTCGGTAAGGCATTTCGTTCACCTTGCTGCGGCAAACCCCGTATCACCGAAACCGAACCTTGACTACCCAGGGCATTCCATTGTGAAATTACAGCCGTCTCAAAAAGCGTACGTTGTGGTTCCGGTCCGCTAATTAACAGCAGCACCTTTGGCTGCCCCGATGCCACAGGAGCATGGGTTCCCCCGGGCGATAACCGGGAAAGCGGACCTATGTACCGTAGATTTTTTCGTGGTTTCATAGCAGCAGAGAGCTTTCCGGCCAGCGATCGTGCATCCGGAAAATCGGGAATCCAACATTGTGTAAAACGGGAAATTAACCGGTGATGGAAGCAGTTCACCATGGGTTGAAAGCACTTCCACTTTGGGGGAAGCAGAATGGTAACCTGATGGGTAATGAAATAACTGGGCACCGTCCGATGCCACAAACCGTAACAGTTATCCGACAATATCGCATCGACAGAATTGGTTTTCAACCACCTCTTCAGAAAGACATGTTCGTTGCGAATAGCGAGCAGAAAGGATGGAACGCTTCGAACGATAGCACCAACCTGACTCCTTCCTCCTGATAACCGTATGCTCAGGCTGGGCATGGCCATAAACTCAATGTCCGGAAATTCCTTCAAAATTAAAGCGTGATGCGCAGGGCTTCCACCAACCAGAACCTCGTGCCCTCTTGCCCGAAGCTCGCGAATTACAGGAACAACGCGGGTAATATGGCCCAGCCCCCAGTTTAGCGCTGCCACCAAAAACCGCTTTTGAGTCTCCGCACTCATGTCGAAACGGAGACCTGAATCCCAAGTTTTCGAACTCCTCCGGCTATTTCTTCCAGACGCTCCGGAGTCACTTTTTGGAGGGTTTCCACGGGTGTATCCCGTGCAATAGTGTACACCATAACCAGTTCCGGTTTCAGACGGGCTATTAGTTTCAGCCAGGCAGCAACTTCCTCATCAGAAGAATTATCGAAGGTTGCGCCCTGGTAATTCCCCTTTACAAACAGGGTTTGTATGGTTAGCTTGGAAGTAAAAGCACTTAGGTTGGTAACCAGTTGTTCCATGGAGAACTCCCCTATAGGGCAGTTAATACGACGCACCGTTTCTTCCATAGCCGAATCGAGTTTAAGAATATTATGATCGACCTTTAAAAGCGCTTCCCGGATAGCATTCCGACCTATCAAAGTGGCATTCGAGAGCACGGCTATGGCAGCTTTGGGGAAAAAGCGGTCGCGAAGCGCAAGCGTGTCATCAATTATTCCGGGGAAATCGGGGTGCATGGTTGGTTCGCCATTCCCTGCAAAAGTAATGGCATCAATGGGTTGCTGCTTTTCCCGGAATGCCCGTAAGGAGGCCTCCAGCTGTTGCCGTATGACTGCACGTGCAGGCAACTCCCGGCTGTGTTTTCCATATCCCCTGGCTGTTAACCCACATTCGCAGTACAGGCAGTTAAAATTGCAGTATTTAGCATGAGTAGGTAACAGGTTAATTCCTAACGAATTTCCAAGACGGCGGCTACGTACCGGGCCAAAAATTATTTCATCGAACAGAAAAGTGGGCATATTGCTGTAATGTAACTACTCCTTATCTACATTTATCACTGACAATTGCAGGTTGCGTATTTCAATATCCTTCATAAAAACCTTATCCTTGTTGTCCTGTACGGGAATCTGTAACCGGAGCCGGTTGAGCAGCGTGTCGCGGTTTTCGACTATCAGCGTATAAGCACGCAACGTTTTCGACTTGTTCAAAACTGCTGTATCGAAGTAAACCCTGTCCTGTGGCCTGTCCTTTATCGGGTTGTAAAAATACGCCACCATCCGGGGATTTACAGATTGATCCTCTTCATCATCAATCCGTATTTCCACATCAATCACAAACCTTCCTGTAGTGTCTACCTTAAAATCAAATGGTTCCAGATAACTTACCGTATCTCCCTTTATCCGGTAACGGTTCTCTTCGGAACGCCATACACGATAGGTTGCCGATAGGGTAATTTTTTGTATCAGTTCCTGCATTTCTTCAGATTGTGCACTTAAGCGTGCATGCACTTCATCGTAGATTGGAACAATTTTTTTGGTTTCGGTAGAATAGTAGGCGATACTGCGACTCATGTCTGCCCGTGTATAGCCGTGTTTATCAAAAACCGTTTTATAAATCAGAGCCGAATCGAGCTCTCCGAACTGCCGGCGCACCATAGTATTAGTGGCTATGGCATCGGCCAGGTGCAAATCCACCAGCAAATCCACCAGTGCCTTTCGGGGTATAATAGTTTCCTGTTTGGAGTGGCAGGAAAGAAGTATGACGAAAAAAAGAATGAAGGCTACGTATCTCATGCAGTAAAGCTTTAGCCTTCAAATTTAGTTAAAAAATTATACCCCGAAGAATTGACCACCGGAACCAGACCGTGCTTATTGGGTTTTGGTTTTTAGAAAGGCACTAATTATGGCATTGGTTAATTCACCCAAGCTAAACGGCTTAATAACATGGCCAATACATCCGGCCTGATAACACAGTTCAATTTCACTGTCCACGGCGCATGCCGTTTGAATAACTACCGGTAAATCGGGTCGTAAGTCTTTAATTCGGCGGGTTACTTCCAGTCCATCCATCACCGGAAGGTTCAAATCCATCAGTACCAGATCGTAGTGGTTACCTGCCTGTACCATATCAATAGCCTGCTGACCCACTTCGGCCCAATGGGGTTGTGCCTGGTGCGCCAAAAGAATATCACGAATCAGAAACCAGTTGGTTTCCTCGTCCTCAACTGTCAGAATGGATTTTCCTTTTAATAGTTCAGACATGATCCGAAGGAAATTGGGAATGATGGTTCAAGAAAGTGAAAAATTATCAGCTTTGCAACTCTTTCCATATAAGAGCGGAAGCACCCAACACAGCTACATTGGTCTCCTGAAGGTGCGAACGTTCCAATTTTACCTTTCCCCGATAGATGGGAAAGAGGTTTTCTTCCATATAGATTCGGGTGGGTTCGAGTAAAATTTCGCCAGCCTGAGCAAGGCCTCCAAAAAGGAAAATGGTTTCCGGGCTGGTACAGGCAACCGCATCCGCCAGCTTCACACCCAGTATCCGTCCGGTTATTTCGAAAGCCTCAAGGGCAATGGGATCTCCCTTTTTGGCTGCCTCAGTAATCATTTTAGAGGTAAGATCCTTAAAACTGTAGTTGCGCAATTCGGTATCAGTAACTTTCTCCGCCAGAAGCTTGAACACCGTACGCCTAATACCTGATGCCGACACATAGGTTTCCAGGCAGCCACGCTTACCGCATCCACATTCGCGTCCGCGGTGTTTTACGTTGATATGTCCCAGTTCTCCGGCAAAACCATCGTTGCCATAAACAATATTTCCATCCACCACAATACCGCTTCCCAAGCCGGTTCCCAGGGTTATTACAATAAAATCCTTCATGCCCTTTGCCCCGCCGTAAATCATCTCTCCCAAAGCAGCAGCATTGGCATCGTTGGTTAGTTTTATGGGTAGCCCCGGGTAGTATTCCTTCATCTTATCAACCAGGGCAATAGTCCCTTTCCAATTGAGGTTCGGAGCATTTTCAATAGTTCCCCGGTAGTAATTTCCGTTTGGAGCACCAATGCCAATCCCCATAATCTTTATTGGATCGTTGATTTGCGACAGGGTCTCCTCAATCTCAGTTTGAAGGGTATCGAAATACACATCAAAATCGGCATATTTGCTGGTGCTGATAAAGTTTTCTCTCAGACAGTTTCCCTTAAAATCAACAATACCGTACTTAGTATAGGATCCACCTATATCAATACCTATAACTACTTCTTTCATCAGTCAATTATACCGTTTAAATGGATACTATATAGCTTTTGGACCGGAGCAAGCATTTTGCTTTTGGTGAGGACGTTACTACTAAAGTTAGTTTAATTCCTTCAGATATTTCCGTTGAAACAGAAATATTGCAGCCACACCCATCGAGATAGCCGAATCGGCTACATTAAAAATGGGTCGGAAGAAGATGAATTTTTGTCCCCCTAGTACGGGTATCCAATCGGGATAAGATCCATCGATCAAGGGGAAATAGAGCATATCCACCACCCTTCCATGAAGAAATGAGGCATATCCTCCACCGGCCGGGAACATACTTGCCGCCTCGAAATAATTGCTCTCGCTGAAAATGAGGCCGTAAAACATACTGTCGATAATGTTCCCAACTGCTCCGGCAAAGATCATCGACAGGCAAATTATAAAACCGGCAGGAGCTTGTTTGCGGATAAGCGAACGAAGAAAAATACCAATAAATACGGCTGCCACAATACGAAACAGGGTAAGCATGGGTTTCCCCCAGGCACCGGGCATATCAATACCAAAGGCCATTCCCGGATTTTCAATAAAACGAATCAGAAACCAGCTGCCCGCTACCGGCTCAGTACCGCCCAGGGGCATCTGGGTTTTTATAATGATCTTGGATACCTGATCTACCAAGAGAATCAGGAATATTACAAGCATCGATTTTTTGGCAAGTGTCATGCGATAAGGTTTTAACTTTCAGGGTGTAAAAATAAAAAAATGATTGAGGTGTTGTACCTCAATCATTTCCTTCTGTAATTTAATTTAGCAACTACTTCTGATTTTGTTTTGCATCGATGGAAAGGGTTGCATGAGGAACTGCACGAAGGCGTTCTTTGGAAATCAGCTTTCCGGTTTCGCGACACACGCCATAGGTTTTATTCTCAATGCGCACCAAGGCAGCCTGTAAATGCTGAATAAACTTCTGTTGTCGTTGGGCCAGTTTACCCGATTCTTCTTTCGACAGGGTAGCGGCACCTTCTTCCAATACTTTGAAAGTAGGCGAGGTATCCTGAGTGTCGTTACTTTCGCTCTGAGTAATGGCACTCTTTAACAGCTCATAATCCTTTTTGGCTGTTTCGAGCTTTTTAAGGATGATTTCTTTGAATTCAGCCAGCTCTTCGTCGGAATATCTAGTCTTATCTGCCATAGCTTGGAATTTTAATGTTTTTAAAAGTATAAAAAATAATCATACGTGCCACATCAGGCACTAAATCTTCTCAATATAGAGAAGGGTCTTTACCTCATCATCCAGCACCACTTCAAGGGCTGCCGGCTGTGAGATGGCTTGCACGACTTCAATGGAACCTGCCAGGGTTTGCGAACCGATATAGTCGGCATGAATCTCGATAGCTTTCCGTAAGGCTGGATGGTCCTGAATCTGAACCCGGATTTTATCCGTAACCTCCAGTCCACAATCCTTCCGCTGATTCTGAATCCGATTGACAAATTCGCGGGCAATACCTTCCTGCAGCAGATTCTCATCGGGGTCTACGTCAAGCGCCACGGTTAAGTTACCCTCGTTGGCCACTAACCATCCGGGTATGTCTTCGGAGGCAATTTCCACATCGTCGAGGGTAAGCAGAATGTCCGTACCATTGAGCGTGAAAGCATATTGCCCATTGGCCTCCATCTTCGAAATTTCGGCCTGACCAAAACCGGAAACAGCTTCGGCAATGGGCTTCATCATCTTGCCAAAGCGGGGACCCAGGGTTTTAAAATTGGGTTTAATCTTTTTCACCAGTATGCCTTCGGTTTCCTTAAGCAGTTCCAGCTCTTTAACATTCACCTCCGATAACACCAGGGTGGAAATGGCCTTAAGTTGTTCTTCAAATTTTGGACTTAGTACGGGTACCATAATTTTACTCAACGGCTGACGCACCTTGATGTTTACCTTGCGACGCAAGCCAAGCACCATCGACGAAATACGCTGCGCCAAATCCATGCGTTCTTCCAAATCGGCTTGTATGAGCGAAGCATCGTAGCGGGGAAAATCAGCTAGGTGTACTGAGTCGACGGAGTGCCTTTTCGAAACGGCATTCAGGTCGGTAAACAGCTTATCGGCATAAAAGGGAGCAATGGGCGACATTAAAACCGCCACCTGCTCCAAACAGCTATACAAGGTCTGATAGGCTGCCACTTTATCCTGATCGAACGCACCGCCCCAGTAACGTTTCCGGTTTAGCCGTACGTACCAGTTACTCAGGTTTTCAGTCACAAAATGCTGTATGGCGCGTCCGGCCTTGGTCGGCTCGTAGTTTTCGTAATGCGTTTCCACCTCGCGTATGAGTGAATTGAGCAGTGAAATGATCCACTGGTCAATTTCGGGACGCTGACTCACCGGAATTTCTTCCTGGGCATGGGTATATTGGTCGACGTTAGCATACAAGGCAAAAAACGAATAGGTATTGTACAAGGTCGCAAAAAATTTCCGACGTACTTCCTCTACTCCTTCTATATCGAATTTGAGGTTATCCCAAGGCTGGGCATTGGTAATCATGTACCATCGCAGCGGATCGGAACCGTATTTCTCAATGGTTTCGAAGGGATCCACTGCATTGCCATGTCGTTTCGACATTTTATTGCCGTTTTTATCCAGTACCAACCCGTTACTGATAATGTTTTTATAAGCCACCGAATCGAACAGCATACCGGCAATGGCATGGAGGGTAAAGAACCAGCCGCGGGTTTGATCGACGCCTTCGGCAATGAAATCGGCCGGATACACCTTTTGGAAATCAGCTTCCGAGATAGCAAAGGGGTAGTGCATCTGGGCATAGGGCATAGCTCCCGAGTCGAACCAAACATCAATCAGATCGGGCTCGCGAAACATTTTCTGACCGCTTTCCGAAACCAGGATCACCTCATCCACAAAAGGCCGGTGCAGATCGAAACCGGAGTAATTGGCCGCGGTAAAATCCTTCTCCATATAACTGGCCAAAGCATTTTCGGCTATATACCCTGCCTTAACGGCTTTACCGATCTCCAACTTCAGCTCGGCCACCGAACCAATGCATTTCATCTCCGATTTATCTTCCGAAACCCAAATGGGCAACGGGGTTCCCCAATAGCGCGAACGGGACAGGTTCCAGTCCACCAGATTTTCGAGCCATTTCCCAAAGCGTCCCGATCCGGTCGATTCGGGTTTCCAGTTGATGGTGGTATTAAGTTCCATCAATTTATCGCGCACGGCTGTGGTACGAATGAACCAGGAATCAAGCGGATAATACAATACCGGTTTGTCGGTACGCCAGCAATGCGGATAACTGTGGGTATGTTTCTCCACACGGAAAGCCTTGTTTTCCTTTTTCAGCAGAATGGCAATATCTACATCAATCGTTGGGGCATCTTCGGGCAAGGACTCATCGTAGCCGTTCTTCACGTAACGTCCGGCAAAAGCTTTGTAGGTTTCCACATTCACCTGTTTGGAAACAAAAACCGGATCGATATTTTCAATGGGATAAAACCTTCCCTGACGGTCAACCAGCGGTGCAATGCGTTCGTCCCTATCGGGAACGGTAAGCGGCACCACATCGTGCTGGGCAGCTACCCGGTGGTCATCGGCCCCGAAGGTAGGGGCAATATGCACAATGCCCGTTCCATCTTCGGTGGTTACAAAATCGCCTATCAGTACCTCAAAGGCTTTTCCCACGGGACGCACCCAGTCGATCAACTGTTCGTATTGTATCCCTTTCAGTTCGGAACCCCGGTACTCTCCAAGCACCTGATAGGGGATTTTTTTATCGCCTTCCTTATAGCTGTCCAATGGCAAATTGGCCTGTGAAGGATCAAAATAACGAGCCATCAGCTCGCGAGCCAAAATAACCGTTACCGGCAGCCCGGTGTAAGGGTTGTTGCTGCGAACCTTAACATAGGTAATGGTTTCGCCCACTGCCAGTGCCGTATTGGAAGGCAGTGTCCAGGGGGTAGTGGTCCAGGCCAGAAAGTACAAGTCGGTTTCGACCCCTGCGAACAGTTGCTGCGAACGTTCATTCCGAATGACTTTAAACTGAGCCACGCAGGTGGTGTCTTTTACATCGCGGTAGCAACCCGGCTGGTTAAGTTCGTGCGAGCTTAATCCGGTACCCGCCGCAGGCGAAAACGGCTGAATGGTAAATCCTTTGTAAAGTAAATCCTTTTTATACAGCTCTTTGAGCAGGTACCAAAGGCTTTCGATATACCGGTTATCGTAGGTGATGTAGGGATTTTCCATATCGACCCAATAGCCCATCTTTTGGGTCAGGTCTTCCCACTCACGGGTATATTTCATTACTTCCTTCTTGCAGGTATCGTTGTATTCCTTAACGGTAATCTTCTTGCCGATATCCTCTTTGGTGATGTTCAACGATTTCTCGACACTCAGTTCCACAGGCAGACCATGCGTGTCCCAGCCGGCTTTTCGTTCCACCAGGAAACCTTTGAGCGTTTTGTACCGGCAAAAAATATCCTTAATGGCCCGGGCCATAACATGGTGAATACCCGGCATGCCGTTGGCCGAAGGAGGACCTTCATAAAAAAGATACGGGGTATTCTTTCTGCGGCTGTCGATGCTTTGCTGAAAAACCTGCTTCTCCTCCCAGTTCTTCAAAACTTCCTTATTGATCTGCGACAGATCGAACGGCTTATATTCCGGAAATTTCGTACTCATGAATGCTAAATATGAAAGTTCGTGTAAACGCTTCTAAAAATTGCCCAAAGATAGATTTATAGCTATAAAAAACCAATTAAATGAATCGTTATCCAGTAATTTGAATATCAGCTATTTTGCGAGGTTAAGGCGCAAGGCTATGATAAAAATACGCTACGGATAAACAGTTGCTGCCAAGTTTACCTATCTTGCGTGCCGGTTATTGAACCTACATTATTAAGGTACCATGAAAACGCTTCGTATAAACCGGGAAACGGGTTTACTTCTGCTGCTCATTATTGTTTTTGGCTTAATCTATTCTCTTATTTCCCTGGTTAATCATTTCAATTTCAGAACTTATGCCTTGGATTTGGGGGCCTACACCAATGCCCTGTACGATTATATACACCTGCAGTGGAACGACAGTACCACCTTCAAACCGTCCGAAAACCTGCTGGCCGATCATTTCGATTTGTATTTGATGTTGTTTTCTCCGCTTTCCCTGCTGTTCGGATCCTACACCCTTCTTTTGGTTCAGATTTTATCCATTCTACTGGGTGGTGTGGGCGTATATGCTTACTTTAAAACCCACAATCCGAATCGTTCAGTAGCGCTCTGGGCTACCCTGTATTTCTACTCCTTCTTTGCCGTTTACACGGCCGTTTCCTTCGATTATCACAGCAACGTGGTTGCAGCTATGCTGCTGCCAGTTTTCTTTTACTTCATCCGAAAGAGGTCCTTGGTGAAGGCATCGGTCCTGCTTTTATTAATCTTGGTATCCAAAGAAAATATTGCACTCTGGATGCTTTTTGTTGGCCTGGGACTGGCTGTTGAATACCGAAAAGATACCCGGCTGCGAAACTACCTCCTCGGTGCAGCAGCTTTTAGTGCAGGTTATTTTGTACTGATTACGGGGGTAGTAATGCCCGCCATTTCGAATGCTGGAAAGTATCCGCATTTTCATTATGCCTACCTGGGACATACCTCGTCGGAGGCTCTGATTCAACTGCTCACCCACCCCTGGGAATCTTTCAAAATACTGTTTACCAACCATACCCGGTATTGGGCCGGAGACTATGTGAAACTGGAGGTCCACCTGACCCTTGTGGCCTGTGGCCTTCCGCTGTTGTTCCGAAAGCCTCAGTACCTGCTTATGCTGATTCCCATCTATTTCCAGAAGATGTATAACGACGATTACTCCGTATGGAGCATTGGAGGCCAGTACAGTATTGAGTTTGCACCTATCATGGCCATTGGGGTATTCGAGGCCATAAGTTCGTTTCGGAATGAAAAACTCATTCGAATCCTGGCTCTGCTCGTCACCATTCTTACCCTGGCAGCCACCATACGGGTACTGGATCGCCCGATATTCAGACTCGACAATAGCAAAATTACTTTTTATCAGGGTCGGCATTTTCAGAAACCCTACCCGGTGAAGCCAGTGCATGAGCAGCTGTCCAAAATACCCAAGGATGCTGTGGTAAGTGCGCAATCGCCCTTTCTGCCGCACCTGGCCCTGCGCGACACAATTTATCAGTTTCCCACCATTGAGCATGCCGGGTATATTGTAGTTTCACCCGAGGAAGGTACCTACCCCATTCCTTACGAAGATTTTATGACCCTTTTCCGGGAACTTAAAGAATCGAAAGATTGGACCGTGATTTACGATGACCGCATTACGATTCTAAAACGGGTCGAGTAGTTATTCTGCCCACCGAAGGGAAATTGAACCTGAGTTCCGCACATCAGCACTCAGGCTTTCCGAAGGGTAAACGCAAACGACGAACCCCGGTCTGGTTTGCTCTGCACGTTAATGCTTTGTTTGTGCGCTTCAATAATGTGCTTTACAATGGATAAGCCCAGCCCGGTGCCACCCATTTCGCGCGAGCGGCTTTTGTCCGAACGGTAGAAACGTTCAAAAATACGAGGCAGGTCTTTTTCAGAAATGCCAATTCCATTATCGGCTACATCAATCATCACATGGTCTTCCATGTCGAGAAAATCGACCGTGGTGGTTCCCACCACCAAGTTGTTCAGCACATCCAGGATGCGGCTGCGATCGGCACGAACAAAAATGGGGCGATCAATGCTGTATTGCAGTTTCAGTCGAATCTGGCTCTCACGAGCTAATAGCTCGTGTTCTTCAAAAACTTCTTCCACCAATTTAACCAAGTTGAAACGTTCAAATACCAGCTTCAGCTCACCCGATTCTAAGCGCGAAATGCTTTCCAGATCGTTAACAATGGAAATCATCCGGTTCACACTTTTTTCAGCCCGTTCCAGATATTTCCGGTTGATGGTTTCGTCTTCCAGGCCGCCATCGAGCAGGGTAAGAATGTAGCCCTGAATGTTAAAGATGGGGGTTTTAAGTTCGTGGCTTACATCCCCCAAAAACTCCCGGCGGTAGCGTTCCAGCTCCCGAAGCTGCGAAATTTCGCGGGTTTTCTTTTTGGCCCACAACATCACGTCGTTCTTCACATCCTGAATAATATCGCGGTCGTCCATATTGCCCATAGTGTATTCTTCGGCCCGGCTAATGTTCTGT
>QKEH01000140.1 GCA_003252385.1 Bacteroidota bacterium
AAACGCCTCCTTCACCATCGGGGGTAGGTTGTAAGGTATAGCTCCTTCCACAAACTTCATCGTCAACACCGGCATTCACCTGAGGGTAGGTGTACACCTTCAGTTCTATTGCGCCACTCATAAGACTGAGGTTGGCATGGCAGGCGCTGTCGTCGATCAGATCAAGGACGTGCAGGGTTCCCGATCCCTGTACCGGAAAATCTACCTGACCTTCGGACTGTTCGATATCCGATGTGGTAAAGGCATCAGTTGCGGTGGTTGCCAGAACCAGGGTCCAGGGGCGGTTCCCTTCCAAAGAAGAATACTGTACGGCTATGGATCCATCGGAACAGGCGGTATCGATGCCGGACAGAATATCGCCGGTGGGTAATGGATTGATGCGAACCAGAACCGCATCGGTCGTGTCGATGCACTGATCGTATTCGCCGGAACGAACAATACGGCGATAGTAGATGCTATCCTGCAACGATGGACTAAGATAATCGAAGGCATTGGCTGTGCCGGCAGACTCCTGCCAGTCGGTAGTATTTAGCGACTGCTGCCAAAGATACCGGGGAGTATCGCCCGGCATTCCTCCCTCCAGTGCAGGTGTACTTAAAGCGATACCTGTATTGAAACAGGTATACTGCAAAGTTCCGCCCCATATCTGATTGTTAGCCAGAGTGGGATAAATGGTAACTTCAATGGCGTTACTGTAGGTGGTACATATTTCGGATTGGGCAGCCCTACGGAATCGCATGGACTGGATCAGTTCACCGGAAATATATCCGGCACCATCGTTAGGCAGTTCACTGGCTGTCTGCCAGTTGCCGCCACTTACCAGTTGTTGCTGCCAACGATAGGTAAATCCTCCGTTGCCTCCGGTAGCCACCCCTTCGACAAAGGGTAGCGGGGTTGATGCCTCGCACAAACTGGTATCCGCGGTAAGCAGGGTATTTTCGATTTGTGGTATCACATCAAGCGCCAGCATGTTGCTGGTATCGATACAAGCGGAATACCGCCCCGATTCGACCACACGCCGCACTTCCACCGAATCTCCGTAGGCACGGGTCGGAAGATAATTCCTGCTGTTCTGGCCGGCCAGAATACCCCAGGAGCCCCCCTTAGTGCGTTCCAACCATCGATACAGGTAATTCGGGGCATTACCGCCCTCGGGCAGGTCGCCGGTAATAATTTCGGGCACATCACCCCAGCAGTATCGCGTCGAATCGGTTTGAATAGTATTAGATCCAATAACAGGGTAAACCTCCAGAAAGAAGGCATTACTGGTATCGATGCAAGCGTTGCCTTCGCCGGACCTTACAATCCGTTTGTAATATCGGCTGGCGGGCACCACGCCGGGGCTGTAATTCATCCCGGTAGCCATGGGCAACGGCACGAATGAAATAGCCGAAACACCCTCCAGCCATTGATAGTGATAATTTCCAGCCTCTCCTCCGGCCGGCTGGCCCGGACGAATGGTTCCTGCATCCAAACCGGCACACACGGCAGTATCGGAATACGCCAACGGAAAGGTATTCTGACTAATGGAGGGAAGAATGGTTATGGTATCCGCAGCACTGGTATCAATACACACCCGTGCTGATGTAACAATACAGCGGTAGTAGGTAGATTCGGTGAGGGTACTCTCCACCAGCGAAGCATTAGTTCCCCGGCTGAGCCAGTTGCCCCCTTCTGTATCGGCTTGCCACCGGTAGCTGTAACTGCCGTTCCCTCCCGACAATACTCCAGTGCTTAGTGTCCCCGGGCTGGTTGCATAGCACAGGGTATCGCGCAGGTTCAGGTTATTGCCTGCAATGGCGTTGAACACAAAAACTTTTACACTTATCGAAGTGTCGCTCACATCGCCCGATTGCACCACCCGGGTAAAATAGGTTGTTGTTGTCAATGCATCGGGTTGAAAATGGGTTGAATCGCCGCTCCCGGCTGCCAGGCTCCAGGTAGCATCGTCGGGGCTCTGAAGCCAGGTATAAACATACGAATACGCTCCGCCTTTGGGTACACTGCCTACAATAATGCGGGGTTTGTTCCCTGCACAAACCGTATCGGAACCGTTGAGCGTATTGAACAGGAACCCGTTGAGGGGTAGTTCCAAATTGGGCAGGGATCCCCCGGCTGCACCTGCATAACCATGATGGTCGCTAGTGGCTGCTAATCCGCGTGCCCCTCCCAGCGTATCGGTACGCAACCGGGCCGGTTTGGCCGGATTGGCAAACAGCACAATCCCCCCTCCGCCACCGCCACCGGCTCCCGTGCTGGTAAAGGTCGAATTGGTATTCCCTCCTTTACCTCCTTTAACCGAGGTGATGGCCTGATCGGCATAGTAGCCTATATCCAGTGCAATGGTTCCGCCGGCACCTCCTCCACCGGCACCGGCATCGGCTACAGCAGATACCGTTTGTCCGTTGCTGAGAATAGAATATCCGTTTGATTCGAGGGTGTCGGCCAGAATTATCACCAAGCCTCCACCATTCCCTCCCGGGGTGGCAGGATTAGCTGATGAGGGCTCGGTTGAAGAGCCGCCACCTCCGCCAAAACCAATACGCGTATTATTATAAAAGCCAAGTAGCTGTATTCCGCCTGAGGCTCTCGTTACCGGATCGCAACCGTTCGCCTGACTTCCTCCACCACCTCCTGTGTTGTAATTTCCGCCTCCGGCACCTCCGGAGTATTTCCCAAGGCCTCCACCTCCACCGGTTACCAAAGGGCCGGGCCCCTTGGTATACAAACAGGATATTTCGGCAAGCCCTTCGCCTTTAGAACCGGCGCGGTTGGTTTGTGTTCCCAAAACATTCAGAACATACGTACTAATGGGCCAGCATCCGTAGTTATAATTGGATTCCACAGCACCACCACGGAAACCCTGTCCCGACACGTCAATATTGGCATGCAAACGCAATTTTTTAAAAACCACCAAGGCTACCACTCCGCCGGTTTGCCCATTCCAGGGCTGAGCTTCGAGGGTGGTATTCACCTCGGCAAAATCGGCCTCCAGAATTTTAACAATTTGTATGCGTTCTCCGTTAGAATAGGTCCCCAGTGTATCGGTAAAGGTCACTACATCGGTACCGTCGTTGATGGTTTTAACCGCCAATAACTCGTAACGGCCTACATTGGCCACCTGACTTCCTGATAAGGTGCGTTCCGCAATCATAGGCGGCTCAGGAGGTTCATCATTCACTAAAAAACCCGTATTCTGAATGAGCACCACCTTATCGCCCGGAGAAAGGGTGGACAAATCAGTACCCGGTGTGCACTGTACCGAAGTAACACTTACCGCATCCACCGGATAATAGGAATTCACCACCCCGCCAATGGGCTGGTATTGCGCTGTCAACGTAGCACTAATAAAAAATCCAAGTATGCCTGGTAGTTTCAGTTTCATTCGTTCTGCTTCCGAATACTCAAAGATAACGATTCTCCAAAGGCTATTTCAATGAAACTATTAACAAAACCCCTTTCAAACAGCAGATTAGGTAAAACACTCCGCAAAAGCAGTGTTCCGGGAGCCTACATACCCTGCACTTACCATTTCTCTATTACCAAAAACCATTCGCAACAACCCGCCAATTACAGGCCTGTTATTCAAACAATCCCATCAAAAAAAGAGCCATTAAATGAAAGAGCACCATTTCTTCTCGTTAAACGTCCCCCTTGGATAAGGGCAAACGGATCGAAAAAACCGTTCCTTTACCCAGTTCGGTTTCAAAAGTAATTTCGCCTTGCAACTGATGGATGCTATTCTGAACAATGGCCAACCCCAACCCCATGCCACTGGTTTTGGTCGTAAAATTGGGCATAAAAAGTTTCGATTGTATTTCGCGGGGAATGCCGTTGCCATTATCACTGATACGCACCACCGCCTGTTGTCCTTCGGTCTTCAGGGAAAGAACAATTTTACCCTTGCGTCCATCGGGTATCGACTGGGCTCCGTTCTTGATCAGGTTGATAAATACCCGTGCGAGTTGTTCCCGATCGGCATCCACGTAAACGGGATGCTCCGGTAACTGCATTAGCCGTTCAAAATCGGGTTCGCTTTCAAAAAGTTGCACCGCTTTTCGGATCACCTCTGCCAAATCCAACTTTTCGATCCGTGCTAAAGGCATCTTCGCAAAATCGGAAAAGGATGTGGCTATGTTCGACAGGTTATCTATTTGTTCAATAAGTGTGGCCGTGACATTCCCGAGGTATTCGCCGAATTTCTCGGGATTGCTTTTCCAAACCCGGTTCAGTTGCTGTATGCTTAGACGCATTGGTGTCAATGGATTTTTTATTTCATGAGCGATCTGTTTGGCCATTTCGCGCCAAGCCGATTCCCGTTCGGTACGTGCCAGCAAACTAACACTGCGTTCCAGCTCCTGAACCATGTGGTTATATTCGGCCACCAGATTACCAATTTCATCGTTGCGTTTGTAATGAATCTGTTCGTATTTATTACCCAGCTTCAGGTTTTTGAAACGCATTTGCAGCATGGCCAACGGACGGGTTATTTGTTCCGAAATGAGCACGGTAACCAGTATGGCCAGCAGTATTAAAATGACATAACTGTTGACAATGGCAATTAATGCCGCCGATAAGGATGCCTGATAATCCTTCTGCTTGGTAAAATAGGGCAGGTTTAAGTAAGCCAGTAGTTGCCCCTTTTTATTAAAGAACGGAACATAGGCCGACAGGTAGTTCAGCTTTCCGATATTCTCGTTGTGAATGAATTGCGCCCGCTGTTGATTGCGCAACTGATCGTAGGCCATCGGATCCATCCGTTCTCCCTGCAGCCCCTGTTTAAACACTTCAAAACGTGAGGTGGCTAAAAGCGTTCCCTCGGGCGAATATAAATTAATATCGGTATAAAAAATCTCCGAGAACTTGATCAACAAAGCGTTCAGATTCATATACCTGTCGGAAAACCACGATGGACTTAAAACTTCTTCCCTTGAAAGTTTATGAGACATTTCGATAAGTACCGATTGGATTTTCTCCTGCAGCAAGTTGTACTGGGTTTCGCGAAAATTCCTTGAGTTGAGCCATACAGTACTACCGGCAATCAGCAACAACGACACCAACATAACCCCCAGAATGGCCATTTGAATGCGATTGCGTAAATTGGACAGGAAATACCACTCCCGGAAATAAATTTTTCTGCCGGCAATAACCAACAACAGCAGCAAAAAGTAGCACAAGAAAATATAGGAAAAACCCACTACATAGTCCAGAAAACCACTTTGGGGCTTACTGATCACAATCAGACTTTCCGGATCGGGGTGGTACAGCAGATGATGGTAGTTATCGAAGGATATTTCTGAAAACTCGTCTTGGGAAGCCCCAAACCGGCGTGGTGTGAAACTATAACTGAATCGGCCAAACTTACGAACCAGGCTGCCCTGAAAATATTTGGCATAAGAGTAATTATCAATCAATCGCTGTTCATGGAGCCTCTCGTCCAGCAGCAACTCCGGATAGCCCAAAAAGTCACTGTTAATTTTGGCATCGAGTTCAATAAACAGAGTAACCTCGGATGAATTGGGATGGATCGTAAAAGGGAAACGCCCCAGATAGCTGATACGTCCTACTAAATAGTCGAGATAGTAAAAACGGGTATCGGGAAGGTTGTATCCAATTTTTTCGACTATCGCATCAAAAAAGTCGTAACAATGATACCACCGCAAGTCAGGAGATTCCACCAACACACTGTCATCCGGAAAACAAAGCGTGGTGTGCAACTCGTATTTGTTCCAAAATCCGGAAAAATACCGTCCTTTAATGTAATCGGATATGGCATACATATCCAGGGGCACCTCGGCAAACCGCTCTGACAGCAAGGTATCGGCTTCAATCTGTCTCGACAGCGATTCAAACAAAAACTCGGCCACGGGGTCGTGCTCATTGGCCAGGCTCAGGGCTAACGACGAACGAATCACCTTTTCCTTATCGGTTTGCATGGAAGACACTTCGACAAACAGATAGGTAGAAAAAAGCAGGAGCCAAAGAACCAGATACGAATAGGTCTTCAGGTCAAATTGCCGGTAAACCGACCAGGCAAGGACAACCATCAACACCGCATAAAAGACCATGCTGGTAGCACTTATTGTCCCTCCGAGCAACACAACCCCTCCCAGCACTACCACTGAGGTGAATACGAAGATTTGCACCATCAGATAAACATCGCCTGCCGGCACCAAAAGCTTCAGCACCCGAACGGCAATCAGGAAAAACGCCCCGAAATTTATGCCAATAACCAAATAGCCAAAAAGACTATCGGGACTGATCTTATGCGCAGTATTTAACCCAAAATCAATCTTTGAGTTGAATATCAGACTGTAAACATAGTATTGTGCATACAGAAAGAAAGCCAGGCACAACAAATTAAGTCCGGTGTACAGGGCAATTCGAAAACGCCGGTTCATGGAAGCGTTAACCGCAATACCATCCAGCACGTTAAACAATACCACGGCTGTAAAAAGCACCCAAAGGGCATTCAGTATCAAATCGCCCAAACTGGGAGTAAGCAGGGAGTCGGCATACAGGTAGGGGTCAAAAAGCAAAAAAGCATCCAAATGCCAGCACAGCAGCAACTGGGCCAAACGCAAGGACACAACCCCCACAAGCATAAAAACCACTCTCCAGCGACGTCCGTATTGTTGAATATACCCATTAAAATACCTTAGGAGCAGATACCCCAGCAGGAAGACCCCGATAAAAAAAAGCAAGGTTGCCACCAATAACCTTGGGGTGCTTTCAACCTTATTCGCCAGCAAAATCGAAAACAGATAGCAGGAATCGGTATCGTACACAGGTAGTCCATGTTTTTCGTAAAAGCCTATGCGAGCCTGCCCAGGCAACATAAAATCGGCAGGAAAGCCCGACTGGAGAAACTTGTTCTCATAGTTGTAGGAATGCTTCAGCACAATAAGTGCAACCTGCTGCACCGAATCGTCCCGCTGGTGATATACATAGTAGTACGAATTATAAATCTGAACCACGCGCGGGCGCAGTTCTTCCTCCGGGTACACCGTCCGAATGGGTATAGTATTCGATGACCAGAACGACAATGAATCCCGCTCGTATCGCAACAGAATAATGCCATGTCTGTTAGCTGTACCAATCACCTTCTCCACACGGTCGGGCTGGTTGGTGGCCAGCCTATCGAAAAGGCGGTCGGCTTCGGCCATTTTACCATGGAGTACCTGCATAAACACACTTGGGTAGCGTTGTGTGTTGGTTACCCTATCCGAAAAATAGGCCAGCAGAACCGACAGCAGCAAAATGAACGGAGTTAGTAGGTACAGGTGCTTCAGTTTCATGACACAATTCAATATTATTCGTTATGGTAGGGCATACCTTTTAGAATGGTAAAAGCCCGATAGAGCTGTTCGCAAAAAATCAGACGCACCATCTGATGGGTAAAGGTCATTCGGGAAAGCGATAGTTTTTCCTGAGCACTTTGGTAGACTTCGTCGGAAAACCCCCAAGCACCACCTGACACAAAAGCAAGTTCCCGGATCCCCCGGTTCATGTGGCTCTCGACCCATCCGGCAAATTCCTGCGAACTCAACATTTTTCCTTTATCATCGAGCAGTACCAGCAAATTGGCCTTGCCTGCCGTTTTCAAAATGAGTTCGCCTTCGAGTTTTTTCAGTACTTCCGGCGCTACATTTCCTTTCTTTTTTACCGATGGCAGGTCTACTATCGAAAAATCGACAAAATGGGACAAACGCTTCATATAATCAGCGACACCCTGTTGTAAATAGCCACTATCGGTCTTTCCTATGTTGTACAATACCAAGCGCATGTTCGAAATTTGCCACTATTTAACCATTTAACACCACATTTTGCGAATACTTTTCAACACCTTCCCAAAACCGTTCCCGGGTTTTTTACCCTAAAATACACCTCGCCGAGCCATGCCCTACCTAACCGACATAGCGCCTTCTACCTGCAAAACACACGCTGCGACCATGCCAGTATTTGGATCCCTAACCACGAAGTTTACCCGGCAGTAAACCACAAAACCCTTGCCGTAATTTTTCAATCGGCAAACTAATCCGTATTTTTGAACTCCAATGTGGTGTAATTTTTGTATTCTCATACCCGGCTCCCGGTTTCGCATCCGTTGCCATTTTCCCATGTAAAAAAATAAAGTATGAAGCGAATAGTTACAATTACGTTACTTTACCTGAGCATGGCCATGCAAGCACCATGCAACACGGTACCTTCCGAGCTGGTAACCGCCTTTTCCAATGGCGATGCAGCAGCCGTGTCGGAATTTTTCAATGCCACACTTGAACTTACCCTGTTCGATAAAGAAGAAATATACAGCAAAACACAGGCCGAACGGATCCTGGACGACTTCTTTAAAAAAAACACCCCTACCGAATTCAAGCTAATCCACCAGGGTGGAAAGGAGACCTCAAAATATGCGATTGGCAACCTGACAACCCACGACAAAACCTACCGGATTACCTTTCTGCTGAAATCTTCCGGAAACACAGTTTTTATCCATCAATTGCGCATAGAAGAAGGAAATGAATAAACTGATTGAAGAACTGATTGACCTTGCCCTTAGAGAAGATCTCGGCGATGGCGACCATACCTCACTGGCTTGCATTCCGAAGCACATTACCGGCACAGCCGAACTGCTGGTTAAAGACTCGGGCATTATTGCCGGTATTGCCATTGCCGAAGCTGTTTTTGTGCGTCTGGATCCCGAAGTAATCTTTAAAAGTTTTATAACCGATGGTGATTTTGTATCACCCGGCGATGTGGCCTTTCAGGTGGAAGGCAAGGTAATTGCATTGCTTCAGGCCGAACGACTGGTACTCAATATCATGCAACGCATGAGCGGCATTGCCACTCAGACCCAGATGTATGTTGCTCGCCTGAAAGGGTTGCACACCCAGGTACTGGACACCCGAAAAACCACCCCCGGAATGCGCCTGCTCGAAAAACAGGCTGTAAAACTGGGAGGGGGAACCAACCACCGTATAGGGCTGTACGATATGATTCTAATAAAGGACAATCATATTGATTTTGCCGGAGGTATTGAACCGGCTGTAAAACGTACCAAGGCCTACCTGCACGCCCACCAAAAGAACCTGCCCATCGAAGTGGAAGCCCGCAACCTCGACGATGTACGCACTATACTTACCATGGGGGGCGTTGACCGGATCCTGCTCGATAATTTCAGCCTGGAAGACACCAAAGCTGCGGTTGAACTAATTGGCGATCAATGCCAAACCGAATCATCAGGAGGGATCACGCTCGAAAACCTTCGCGACTATGCTAAATGCGGAGTTGATTTTATCTCGGTTGGCGCCCTGACCCATCAGATTAAAAGCCTGGACTTAAGCCTGAAGGCTATCGATTACTAACAATACCGGCAGTACCATCTGCCCTGCAGTTTATGGAGGAGAACCAGAATCCACGCAACTATCGTTTCTTCAACAACCGCATCCACCGCATGGGAGAGCGTCTGCGACACGTTTCGTTTCCGGGCTTTGAGGAAGTGCCGCTCTACGATGCCTTCTGGTTTTTTTTCAACGGAGTGCAAAGAGGGGGGCTCAACACCCGGGCTACCGCCATTGCCTTTAATTTTATGCTGGCTCTGGGGCCGGGGGTTATATTCCTGCTCACATTAATACCCTACCTGCCTATCGAAAATTTCCAGCAGGAGCTTCTGGACGTGTTCAACAGCATAATGCCCGAAAACTCGTACATTGCCATTGAGTCGCTCATGCAGGAAATATTCCACAAACGCGGCGGATTGCCTTTTTTTGGTCTATTGGTTAGCCTCTTTTTTGCCCAAAAAGGAATCAATGGCATCATAGCGGCCTTCAACAGCACCCATCATGTGCTTGAATCGCGCCCCTGGTTCCGGCAGCGACTGGTGGCCGTTGCTCTGGTCTTCATTGTTTATGCTCTGATCATTGTGGCCGCGCTGTTGATGTTCTTTACCAAAACACTGTTCGAAAACCTGCACAGCAGCGGCTATATCAAGGTAAATTCGACCTATTATCTGATGATTTATGGAAAATGGCTAATGATCATTGCCCTTACCTTTTGCTGCATCTCCTTTCTGTACTATTTGGCTCCGGCAAAACGTGGCAGCTGGCGCTTCTTCTCGGTAGGCTCATCACTGGCCACAGTGCTTACGGTAATTGCATCGCTGGGTTTTTCGTATTTCGTGAACCACTTTGCCCAGTTCAATAAATTTTTTGGCTCCATTGGGGCGCTGATGGCGCTTATGCTGTGGTTCAATTTCAATGCCCTCACCCTCCTGGTGGGTTTTGAGCTCAACGCCAGCGTACACATTGCCGATCGCAACCTGCAAGAACAATAGCTGCCCCGGGTTGTTTTTCAGTAAAACACACCATTCATGACCAACTTATCGGAACTGCGCAGAGAATACAGCCATGGCAAATTACACCTTGCCGATTGCCATCCCAACCCCGTGATCCAATTCCAGAAATGGTTTGAACAAATTACCCTTTCGGGGCTTCCGGATCCCACGGCCATGGTGCTTTCAACCGCCGACCAACAAGGACGACCCTCGTCACGTCTGGTATTGCTCAAAGAATATTCCGATGGAGGATTTACCTTCTTTACCAACTACCTAAGCCGGAAAGGCCACGAGTTGCAGGCAAATCCTTACGCCTCGCTCCTCTTTGCCTGGCACTTCTTCGAACGACAGGTTCGTCTGGGCGGCAGGGTCGAAAAAGTATCGGAAGCCAAATCGGACGAGTACTTTGAAAATCGCCCCACGGGCAGCCGTATCGGTGCATGGACTTCGCCCCAAAGCGAGGTTATACCTTCGCGCGAGTACCTCGAAGAAC
>QKEH01000087.1 GCA_003252385.1 Bacteroidota bacterium
GGTTAAATTTGATTTTCTGGGTTATTCCTTTCAACCCCGTACGGCCAAGTCGAAACGAACCGGGAAGCTTTTTCTGGGCTACGACTGCGCCATAAGCATTCAATCGCGCAAGCAACTAGCTGATAAGCTGGAAGAGCTGGATATTATAAACAGGAGCTTTAAAAGCATAGTCGGCATTGCGCAAAAGTTGAATCCTTATATCCGGGGTTGGATTCATTATTATGGGAAATTCAGGGGGTATGAACTCTCCAGGGTTTTCTATCTGTTACGTTGCAGATTGGTCCGATGGGCACGCAAACGGTACAAACGTTATCGGCACAGCCTGGTTAAAGCCTGTAAGTGGTTGGAGCGGGTACAGAAACAATTTCCATGCCTATTCTATCATTGGCAAATTGGTTTATGCAAGTAAAACGTTTAGATTTGTATAACAAGAGCCGTGTGATGGGAGACTATCACGCACGGTTCTGTGAGAGGCTTGGGGTGAAACTCCCCTTGTCTACTCGACCGCCACCGTTAGCGGTTATTAGCTCACAGAGAGTATGAGTGCTCAAAACTATAAACTGACAAGAATGAAAACGAAAATATTTGCAATATTATTAATCGCATCTTGTGGGCTGCATGCACAAACCGGAAGAGGAAGAGTGCAAATACAAAACGGAACATTGGTTACCGACCGGGGCACTCTGCTACGGGGGGCATACGACGGTATGTCGCAATGGACCACCCTATCGCCCCATGAATTGGTAACCCAGATAAAAGCACTTGGATTAAACTGTTTTCATTTTTATGCCGAAGGCGCATTAGAGAATTTCGTGGGAGAAAACCAGGATTTGGTGGATAGTATTGTACAGTGGACCCGTCAGGATTCATTGTATCTGATTCTTACTTTAAGTGAATGGTCATCGGATCTGGGGGATTATACGTTCCCAATTGATTTTTGGAGGCACTATGCCGAACGATACAAAGACGAAACACACGTAATATACGAAATTGCAAACGAAGCATTTTTCCCTGATACGTATCCGTTTTTAGATACTTGCGATTCGCTTACCATGGCTATGGAACGGGCTGTATATGATACCATACGAAAGTATGCCCCCGATACCCACATACAGTTTATGAGCTATCCCTTTACGCATCGCAATTACAATTTTATGGACGATATACATCGTCTTGGGGAGGGCATTGATTGGAGTAATGCCTCTATTGCAGCACATGGCTATACCAACTCAGCGGAAGATAACCGTACCTTTATCCGCAATGTTCAGGACTCGGGTTATGCCATTACCATTACCGAGGTTCCTGTTATTTGGTATACTCCGGGTGTCCCCGAATCCTATGCCAACCTGGCGTTTATTCGTATGTTAGAACAGGAGGAGGTTTCTTACTGTAATTTTTTAACTCCGGTGCATCTGATGGATCCTAAACTGTATAAATCGCAAATTGAAAACAGCGAGATACGGTGGGAGCCCGACTTTGGCACCTGGCCTAACCATACGGGCGCTATTTCATACAAAAACCCATATACACCAATGAAGCTTGCTTTTGCCGATGAATGCACTTATGGTACATGTCCTTCCCATAAGTTCGAAATGTTGGCTGTTGATTTCGCATGGGATGAGCAAAGCTATGTAACCTATTACAATGTCGATTTTGAAGAAGGACCCGATTCGATTATTCTTGAAGTATCGTTTGTGGACACCCTTGGCTGGATTGAATTTCATCTCGACTCCCTCGATGGACAATTGGTAGCCAATTGCCCCCTGTCGCCTATACCCGATAGCTCGCGCAAAAAATATATTTTTCCGGTTTCCGAATTTAGCGGGGTACACCATTTGTATATGTATTTCAGAAGTAACTATTATACCTATAGCGTGCTTAGCAAAATACTATTTGTTAAAGCGGGAACGAATACCGATCAACTACCCTTTTATGGGCAGGCATTGGAACTGCCCGGTAAAATAGAAGCGGAAGATTTCGATTATGGTTTCCGTGATGCCTCTTACTTCGATATCGATAACGGAAATAATGGACAATATTATAGAAATACCGACGTAGATATTTTCGGAACTGCCGATATTGGGTTGGGCCATTCGGTGGGTTACGAAGTTGGCGAATGGTTGGAATATACGGTTAATTCTAGCAAGGAATCGCTAATGAATATCCAGTTCCGCTATGCAATACTAAGTTCAGGAAATAGCATTAAAATTTCACTCGACCAAACCGAACTTGGCGTAGTTGAATTGCCCATTAATGGCAGTTGGGCCGATTGGGTAAACGAAGCGCATTCCTGGTATTCCTGGCCCTATTGGAGCACGGTTACGTTAGACAGTATTGTTGTGCCTGCCGGCAATAATCAAATATTGAAAGTTGAGTTTCTGGGAGATTATGGGGGATTCCTGAACTGGATAGATTTTGTGGAGCTTGAAACGTCTTCAGCAATACTCACAGAAACCAATAAAAGATTTACTGTTTACCCCAATCCGGCAAATGATTTAATACATATCGAAGGTGCTGGAAATGCTGAAGTTGAACTTTTCACCTTGCACGGGCAACTTTTAAAAAGAAAAGCACTTACTGATGAGGAAAATACTATATCTGTAATTGGTTTGCCTGCAGGTCAATATATTATTAGAATCAAAAATAAAAATAGAATTTTCTCGGATTTACTAATTATCAACAACCGCTAACAATGTGTATAGTGCATAAGGATTTCATGGGTTTTCGAGCGGTATTACCCGCATCAATTTGGTGGGTAACTTGATAGGTTTGAAGCCCGAAATCCCATACGACACCATACGTGTGCCAAGACGCAGAACATCGGCAATAAACAGTTCTGCAAGCTTTAATCAAGATGGTGGAA
>QKEH01000037.1 GCA_003252385.1 Bacteroidota bacterium
AAAAAAAATACCCAGTGCTGCCAGCAAACGTTGGAATACCTACATGACAGCCGACAGCTGTATCAGCTACCATTCGGTAGTAATCCCTAACAATCCGGAGTGGTCCGTTGAGTTCACCGAAAAGGATCTGAAAGGCGACTTGGCGCCCGATCCGAATTACATCCGCCGCGATCCCAGCGCCGTGATCAAAATTGGCGACCTGTACTACGTTTGGTATACCAAAGGTGAAGGAAAACCTTCGACCTGGCACAAGCCGGAACGTCATTACGATTTAGCCTTTCCCTGGGATAAATGCGATGTATGGTATGCTACTTCCAAAGACGGCTGGGACTGGAAAGAAATGGGCCCGGCAGTGGTACGCGGCGATTCAGGTTCCTACGACGACCGCTCGGTATTCACCCCTGAAATATTCTCGGCAAATGGCAAATACTACCTGGTTTATCAGGTTGTGAAAGCTCCCTATGACGAAAGAGCAATTGAAAATGTAGCTATGGCCGTAGCCGATTCGCCCAACGGCCCCTGGGTAAAGTCGACCGAACCCATTTTGCGCCCCACCAACAATGGCAAATGGGCCGAAGGATCGACCAGCCGATTGGATGTGCTTGCAAAAGGAGATTTCGACAGCCATAAAGTGCACGACCCCTGCGTGATTCCCTACAAAGGCAAATACTATCTCTATTATAAAGGAGAACGGATGGGCGAAGAACAATTCTGCGGGCAACGCGAAATTAAGTGGGGGGTAGCCATAATCAACCCACCGGCCCGTATATCAAATCGGAATACAATCCCATTACCAACACCGGACACGAAGTGATTGTATGGCCCTATCAGGAAGGCATGGCCATTATCCAAAAACTCGATGGCCCTGAGATTGGCACTGTTCAGTATGCCCCCGACGGATTTAACTTTGAGATTATGGGCAGTGCCAAACACGTTCCCGATGCCTTTGGGGTATACCGTCCGGAAAAAGCCGGCGATTTCCCCACCTACGGTGTACAATGGGGATTGTGCCATGCACTGAATTGGGATCATTACGATGGGGGATGGAACCACATCCGCCGCTTTGATATTAAAAAATAATACCCTTCTAACCTCCAATTATCTAAAACGTTTGCTACTTTTGTAAACACATGATGAGAACAATGCTACATAAGAACTCGATTTTTACCACGCTAGCCCCATGGAGAGCTCGGGAGGTGAATTGTTGTTTCTTGATGTAGTTGAAAATACTATAAATCCATAAACAAGTAAACCTCCCGGTAAAAACCACCGGGAGGTTTTTTTTTATCATATATCCCGTTGCACTATGAAAACAGATCAACAGAAACAACAGTTAGGAGCCTTCCTGATAGCAGCTGCAGGAGTTATCTTCTTCTCGGCAAAAGCAGTATTTGTAAAAATGGCGTATGCCTATGACATTGATACGGTTTCGCTCATCTTAATCCGTATGCTCATGGCCATGCCCATATACCTGGCCATTGTATTGCTCTCGATCCGAAAATGGCGCCGCAGGAACAAACTGTCTGTTAAGCAATTTCTTCTGACCGTTTTGATGGGTTTTTTTGGCTATTACCTGTCGAGCTACCTCGATTTCTCCGGTTTGCATTATATATCGGCCAGCATGGAACGCCTGGTACTTTTTATCTACCCGACCCTGGTAGTGGCAATTACTGCGTTGTGGTACCGGAAACCCGTACCCGCACGACAGCTGTATGCCATTGGGGTAACCTACTTTGGCATTTTCCTTACCTTCTATCAAAGCGTATTTGTAAACCACGATAATGGACTGCTATTGGGAATTGGGCTGGTTCTGGGTTGCGCGTTATCCTATGCGTGTTTTATGGTAGGAAGTGGCAAACTAATCCCCGAAATAGGCGCCGTACGCTTTACCTGCTATGCCATGCTTGCTTCCGGCATGGCAGTACTGGCTCATTATACCCTCCAGGGAAATACCGGATTAGGAGCTTATCCCCATGAAATTTACTGGATAGGTGCCGGAATGGCTATCTTCTCCACGGTGCTTCCTTCGTTTATGATTGCCTATGCGATAAAATACATTGGTGCTTCGCATGTTGCCATTATGGGCAGTATTGGCCCTTTTGCAACCATCATCATGGCCGCCATTGTACTGGACGAACGCATTACCGCCTTTCAGGCCTTGGGGGCGCTGATTGTAATTTCCGGAGTACTTCTGATCACCAGTCAAGCCAGGAAAGCGCCAGTTCCAGAACCAGCGCCCCTTGACTCCGGAAAACAACACGTGCTGCCCGGTAACAATCAGTAAGAATTCTGAAATACCATGGCCGCTTGTTTAGTGAGCGTCTATTCACAAGAAACGCCCCTACCCACACAGGTTCGGGTTGCATATTAAAAATCCGGCAGGCTTATACAAGCTTGCCGGATTTTTAATATCCCGTGATAAATAGTATTTTAGGGCGCTAATCCTAAAACTATTTCACAAGATGGCTAAAGTTAAAGCTTCTATACCCCGTTCAGCCACATCCTATGGTATTAACCTCCTGGGCTTATTAGCCTACATGCTCTCCATACACTATTTACGTATTTACCAGGTTCCTCCATTTTGGGGTGTCATCATTTCCATGATGGTGCTGGCGTCCACCATTATGGTTCTGGAAAAATTCAAAATGGGTAAACAACACACCCTTTCTTCGGGAATCGATTTCTCCATTAAGCAGAAACCGGATCTGAAACGTATTGGCATTAAGTTGTTTGGTTTGTATGCTACACTGGCATTGGTTGCCTTCACGTACTGGCTGTTTCCTGCCTACCGGAATAACGATTACGTACAATACTTCCGCATGGCAAAAATGATTCTGGTAGTGATTCTGGCCGGCAGCATTCCCTTCTTCTACATTATGGATATGTTTATGAAGAACCCCTGCGACGGCCACTGGCACCTGGGAATGTTCCTGCTGGGAAAAGGCAGGGAAACCAACAAGTTGATCCTCAAGAACCATTTATTAGGATGGGTGGTAAAAGCATTCTTCCTGCCCATTATGATACCGGCGCTGATTAACAATACCGGCATTATGATGAACCGTCCCTTCAAGGACACTATTCGATTTTTTCCACATTTCTACGATTATGCCTACAACTTCATCTTCTCGGTCGATTTAGCCTTTGTATCTCTGGGCTACTTACTTACCCTAAAAATGTTCGATTCGCACATTCGATCGGTAGAACCCTCCATCTTCGGATGGTTGGTCGCCCTTCAATGTTACCCTCCATTCTGGGGATTTTCGAGCAGCAACTTCTTTTCTTACGACGACGATTACTACTGGGGGCACATGCTGGTAGGCAACCTTCCGCTTTACAAACTTTGGGGCATGTCCATTCTGATTCTGCTTACCATTTACACAATGGGTTCCATTGCCTTTGGGCTTCGCTTCTCGAACCTCACCCACCGGGGGATCATTACCAACGGTCCGTACCGGATTATGAAACACCCTGCTTACGTGAGTAAGAACATCGCCTGGTGGATGATGTCCGTTCCCTTTATTTCTACCACCAGCTGGCAGGACGCCCTTAAACACAGTATATTATTACTGGGTTTGAATTTCATTTATTACCTGCGCGCCCTTACCGAAGAGCGCCATCTGTCGCTCGACCCAACTTATGTAAGCTATGCCACCGCCATGAACGAAAAAAGTATATTCAGCGGTCTCTATAAGCGCATTCCGTTGCTGCGCTACGATGTAAAACGATACATCGAAGATGGCAAAATCAAAAAAATGTGGTTCTAAGCCGAAAACCCGAAAGCAGACGCTTTCGGGTTTTTTCTTTTGGTTATCTTCGCTGCTCATTCCAAAAATATGTGGGTTGTTCTAGGCTTATTATCCGCCCTTTTTCTGGGAGGGTATGATTCCGTTCGGAAACATGTTCTCCAACGCAGTCCGGTAATCCCGGTGTTGTTCCTGGCCAGCCTCACCGGGGCTGTATTGTTTGTTCCTTTCATTATTCTGTCGCGAAATGGATACCTGTTGCCGGAAAATCTGTTGTATGTGCCATCAGGCACTTTGGAATTACACCTTAAAACCTTACTGAAATCGTTCATTGTGGGCACTTCCTGGTTTCTGGCCTACCATGCCCTGAGCAAGCTTCCGCTTACCATTGTAGTTCCCATTCGGGCAACCGGCCCCATGTGGACCCTACTGGGAGCCATACTGATCTATCACGAACAATTCACTCCAATGCAATGGACAGGCATCGGCACCGTCCTGTTCTTCTTCTACTACTTCACGCTGGCCGGCCGCCGCGAAGGGATTGTCTTCCTGAAAAACAAGTGGATCTTTTTCGCCATTGGAGCCACCCTTACGGGAGCTATCAGCAGCTTGTACGACAAACACCTGCTGGCTCATTATGACCGTATGTTTGTTCAATCCTGGTATTCCATTTACATGATTGCCGTGCTCTTACCCTACCTGCTTCTGTTGTGGTACCCAAATCGAAAAAAGCAGAAACCCCTGTCATGGAATCCCGCAATTCCGTTAATTGGTATACTTCTGGTAGTTTCCGACTTTGTGTATTTCTATGCGCTGTCCGATGATCGTGCTCTCATTGCCATACTTTCCGTCATTCGTCGCAGTTCGGTAATCATCTCTTTTGCTGCCGGGGCACTGTTCTTTAAAGAAGGGAATCTGAAACGAAAAGGGTTGGCTCTTACTGGAATTCTGTTGGGTGTGGTACTAATTGTTGTGGGAACGCTCCATAGCTGATTCTTTTTTTATTTATTTGCGGGCGTATTCGCAAATCCAATGCATGGAAGCATACTTTACATTACCAGAAGGCAAGCACCCGCTTCACGATTTCTATTCAGGAATATACCGCCGCTACGACCTGATCAACCGCATTTTTACCCTGGGCATGGATAAGCGTTGGCGGCGCATTACGGTTGATGAATGCATCCGCCCTGAGGTTCACGAAATCCTTGACCTGTGCTGTGGTACTGGCGACCTGACCGTGCTGTTGGCGAAAAGCAGCCAGCAAGTACAGGTAACCGGTTACGACTTTAGCGAACCCATGCTCAGTATAGCCCGGCGTAAAACTACCCCATCCATAGCCTATCAAATCCGCTATATTCAGGGCAATGCCGACTCTATGCCATTTGCCGGTGAAACGTTTCATCGCATTACCATTGGCTTTGGCTTTCGAAACCTGGTGTATCAAAACCCTAATGCCAGCCGGCATATCCACGAAATCAACCGGGTTCTAAAACTGTCGGGACAAATTCTGATACTGGAAAGTGCCGTACCCGGAAACAGGCTTTTGCGCCTGCTGTACAAAACATACCTGCACGGCTTCCTCATTCCGATTGGTGGACTGCTCTCGGGAAACTGGAAGGCATATCGCTACCTGGCCCATTCGTCGATCAACTATTTTAGCCCTCCGGAGTTACGACAATTCCTCTCCGAAAATGGTTTCACCATCCTGAAAATCAAAAACTTTATTCCGGGAGCTGCCAGCCTGGTGGTTGCCGAAAAAACACGAAACATCGAACATGCACCGGAACTTCCGGTTTAAGATAGACAGGTTTTAGTATATTTGAAATAACGAACAGTGCCATTATGACCATACAAGAAATCAATCGGTTTTGTGAAAACAGTTTTATCGGTTATCTGGGAATTGAATTTCTGGATTACGGAAACGATTTTATCGAAGCCCGTATGCCGGTAGACGAGAATAAACTGCAACCCATGGGGCTGCTGCATGGCGGAGCCTCTCTGGCTTTAGCCGAAACGGTAGCCAGTGCCGGCTCCATGCTGTTAGTCGATGAAAATTGCTACGACGTGCTGGGTCTTCAGGTAACCGGCAACCATGTAGCATCGCTGCGTTCGGGGGATGTAATAGCCCGTGCCGAAATTGTTCACCGTGGCAGTTCAACCCACGTTTGGGATGTAAAAATAACTTCGCAGGACCAGCAGCTCATCTCGGTGGCACGTGTAACCAACATCATCATTGAGAAGAAAAAGAAGTAGAAAAGCATGCAGCAGGTGGATCAAAAAATATACTCGGTGTACGAAGCCCTGGAACTTGCCCTACAAAACAACCTCACCTTTGCATGTTATCGCTTACCCGGAAATCAGGATGTTACACTTATTCTGCAGGACACCAACGAGTTACAGGAACTCCACCATCTCCAGGGACTCAACAGCAGCCGTGGATTTCTGATAGCCCCATTCTGGGCTCACAACGGTGACAAAACCTATCTCCTGCGCCCCGATTGGATTTTCAGAAATCAACTCAACCGGAAAGAATTTCAGGATATCAAGGCGGTGCCTGCCAGCCCTGTTGTGAATAAAGCCTCCGTATCTCCCCAGGAAACCACCTTTAAGGAATACCTGGATCGGGTGGAAGAAACCATCCGATTGATCACCAACAAGGAATACGACAAAGTGGTGCTTTCGCGTGTAAAGAATGCCTATGGAAGTTTTCGCGATCAGCTTCACCAAATTTTTAAACTTCTCTGCCAATCGTACCCCAATGCCTTTGTGTACATCTTTAGCATGGAAGGGCACTGCTGGGCAGGAGCTACACCGGAACCTTTACTGTGCAGTAAAAACGACGAACTAATTACCGTGTCGCTGGCCAGTACACGAACCTATTCGGAAGAAAATACACACATCCATTGCTGGAACCACAAGGAAAGGAAGGAACAGGAGTACGTAACGGAATACATTGAGAATGTGCTGAATGAATACCGGGTGAAAAACTACCTGAAGAATGGCCCCTATACCAAACAGGCAGGAGGACTCCTGCATTTACGCACCGATTTCACCTTTCCGTATTCGGCATTGGGGAGCCGGCTTCCGAATCTGATTCAGGCCTTGCACCCCACCTCGGCAGTATGCGGAATGCCCATGAAGAAATCGCTTGAATTTATTAAGAGCGTGGAAAAGCACAACCGGGAGTATTATGCCGGTTACCTGGGTCCGGTTGGAATTGACGACCGTCTGCAACTTTTTGTAAACCTTCGTTGCATGAAAGTGCTCGACCGACATGCCGCCCTCTATGTCGGTGGCGGGATTACCTCCGAATCGGTGGCCCGCGAGGAATGGGAAGAAACGGAAATAAAAGCCAATACCCTGCTATCCATTATGGACCGCTTATAAATCTACACATGCATCACCCACAGCAACATTTGGTCGATTTAAGCGAAATTCTTTTTCGCAGGGGGGTGTCGCGGGTTGTCATTTCGCCCGGTTCGCGCAACGCACCACTGATTCGTGCATTTGTTCAACGGTTTGGTACGGCCTGCATCAGCCTTGTGGACGAACGCAGTGCCGCCTATGCAGCCCTGGGAATTGCCCGGCAAAGCCAAACCCCTGCCGTACTCATTTGCACCTCGGGTACCGCAGTGCTCAACCTGGCTCCGGCACTGGCCGAGGCCTATTACCAAAACATTCCCCTGATTGCCATTACCGCCGACCGGCCAGCCGAATGGATCGATCAGCAGGATAACCAAACCATTCGCCAACCCGATATCTATAAAAACTACATTAAAACCTCCTTCAACCTGGCAGAAGCGTATCCGGGCGATAAAGAGATGCAGGAATTCCGAAACCTCATCCAAACCGCCTATTCCGCTTCGGTTTCGGCACCTTTGGGTCCTGTACACCTGAACGTACCCATTCCGGAACCCCTGTATATCAGCCAGCCAAAGGCCAGTAGCGCTTGTGATACGCCGTGGGAAGAAACCAAGCTGCCCCAGGATGAAAGCCTCCGCGATTTGGTTCACGACTGGAAAAATGCAAAAAACATTCTCGTCGTTCTGGGACAGCACTGGCCCGACCCCCAACTCCAAAACACCATTGAATTGCTTTGCAACGACGAACGGGTAATAGTAATTGCCGAAAATGTATCTAACGTATACACCGACCAAACCATCTCCCTGCCCGAGCTGCTACTGGCCCGGATTGTGTCCGGCGCACTCCCCTACCCCGACTTACTGCTGTATTCCGGCGGCCAGGTGGTATCCAAGCGGTTGAAACAATTTCTCCGGAACCATCCTATCGCTAAAACCTGGAGAATAGGCCGGGATGCTTACCTGATGGACACCTTCCGGCAGAACAACCGACACTGCAAACATACTCCCTATAAAACCTACGCGCTGCTTACCCAACAACAGCCTCAGGCCGGCACCCCGAATGGTTTCCGCAAAGCCTGGCTGGCTGCCCAGTTGGGTGTGCGTAGCCTGCGTAACGAAAGTATTCCCGATCTGCCCTTCTCCGATTTCAAAGCGGTTCATCAGATCCTCCAACAACTGCCATCAGGCACCATTGCCGACCTGGGCAACAGCAGCATCATTCGCTTGGCTCAGCTGTGCGACAGCCGCCAGGACATCTGCTACCATTCGAATCGCGGGGTTTCAGGTATCGATGGCTGCGTATCCTCGGCCGTAGGCGGATCGCTGGCAACCCGTGCCCTCACTGTGTCCCTGGTCGGCGATTTGAGTTTCCTCTACGATTCGAATGCGCTTTGGAACCGACACCTGCCCGACAATTTCCGGCTGGTCGTGCTCAACAATCAGGGTGGTGGTATTTTCGGTCTTCTACCGGGTTCGGCGGATGCTCCGTTTTTCAACAACTTCCTTCGGGCTCATCACCCGGTTGACCTGCAAAAATTGGTAGAAGCCTATAAATTGAACTATTTTTGTGCCAACACCGAAGACCGACTGGCTCAATGCCTGCCCGCCTTTTTGGCAGCACAGGCCGGCGCCTCGGTTCTTGAAATTAACACCCTCCAGGAACACAACCTGGAAAGTTTTAACACCCTTATGGGTAATCGCTAACCGTATTTTCAATAACCACTATGAACGCAACGAGAGTTTGGGAAACCCTAAAAGAATACGAAGAAATTAAATTCGAATATTTCGAAGGCATCGCCAAAATAACTATCAACCGCCCCAGGTATCACAATGCCTTTACCCCTGACACCACGCGCGAAATGTGCGATGCCATGGTCTATTGCCGCGAAAGTCAGGACATATCTGTGGTGATTCTGACGGGGGCGGGCAACAAGGCTTTCTGCAGCGGTGGCGACCAAAATGTTAAAAGCACAGCCGGCTATATCGGCAAAGACGGGGTACCCCGATTGAACATCCTCGATATGCAAAAACTGATACGTTCCCTGCCCAAACCGGTGATTGCCATGGTAAACGGTTATGCCATTGGAGGAGGACACGTATTGCATGTAGTTTGTGACCTGAGCCTTGCTGCCGACCATGCCGTATTTGGCCAAACGGGTCCCAAAGTGGGCAGCTTCGATGCCGGTTTCGGCTCATCGTACCTGGCTCGTGTGGTTGGACAGAAAAAGGCCCGCGAAATATGGTTCCTGTGCGAACAATATTCGGCGAACGATGCGCTGCAAATGGGACTGGTGAACAAAGTGGTACCCCTGGCCGAACTGGAAAACGAAACCGTGAAATGGTGCAAGAAAATCATGGAACACAGTCCGTTGGCGCTACGCATGATCAAAGCAGGGCTGAATGCCGAACTTGACGGACAAGCCGGTATCCAGGAACTGGCCGGAAATGCCACCATGCTGTACTACATGACGGAAGAAGCTCAGGAAGGTAAACACGCATTTCTGGAAAAACGCAAACCCGATTTTCAGAAATATCCCAAAATGCCCTAGGACTTACCATGAAATTGTCCACTCTCCTCGAAGCTTTTCGTTTACGAACATTACCTCTGGCGCTGGCCTCCACCCTTATGGGAAGTTTTCTGGCGCTTTCCGATGGCTTATTTCGGACAGCTGTTTTGATACTTTCAGCCTTAACCACCGTCCTGCTCCAAATTCTGTCCAATTTGGCCAATGACTATGGCGACTCACAGCACGGTGTCGATAATGAGCATCGCCTTGGCCCCCTGCGTACAGTGCAACAAGGTAGCATTAGCAAAAAAAACATGCAGCTGTTAATCGCGACTTTTGCCCTGCTGGCATTAATCTCGGGTTCCTTTCTGATTTTTATCGGGCTTCGCAATGCCCTCCAGATTCTGGTATTCTACCTGGCCGGTTCGCTGGCCATTTGGGCAGCCATTAAATATACCATTGGAGACAAGCCCTATGGCTATACCGGTTTAGGCGATGTCTTTGTTTTTTTGTTCTTTGGCTTAACCGGTGTACTGGGCACATACTACCTCCACGCCCAACAACTGCCTGCCGGGTTGCTGTTGCCGGCAGCAGCCATGGGATGCCTGAGTACCGGGGTGCTCAATCTCAATAATATGCGCGACCGGGAAAACGACGCCAACAGCGGTAAGAATACCCTGGTGGTTCGAATAGGTCCAAAACGTGCCATTAGTTATCATATACTGCTTATTGGCCTGGCCTTTCTATTTAGCAGCTTGTACGGCCTGTGGTATATCCATTCCTGGCGGGCTTTTCTTTTTCTGCTAACCACTCCGTTATTCGTCGCACATTTGCGCCGCGTAGTAACCCATAACCACCCGGGCGAATTGGATAAAGAACTGAAAAAACTCGCTATTTTTACCTTTGTATTTTCCGTAATTTTTGGTTTTGGTATTTTACTGACATGATTAAAGCGCTAACCCGATTTGGTAGATTTACCTTCCGCCGCCCGGCAACCACCTCGCGGGGAACCTTATACCATAAGGACGTGTATTTTATTCTGCTGTACGAAGAAGAAGCCCCATTCACCTTTGGTATTGGCGAATGCTCGGTATTCCCGGGGCTTAGTATGGACGACACGGAGAACTTTCCAAAGAAACTCGAAGAGATCATCTCGCTTATCAATAAAGGCTGGTTTAACCTGAGAACCCCCATCTACGCGTATCCTTCCATAAATTTTGCCCTCGAAACAGCTCGCCTCGATTTGGAATCGCAGGGAAGCAAAATCTTGTACCCCTCGAAATTTACCCATGGTCACGATTCTATAGCTATCAATGGCCTCATCTGGATGGGCACCGTATCTGACATGATGGCACAGATACGGGACAGGCTCAATCAGGGTTTTCGTTGTCTGAAGCTTAAAATTGGAGCCCTGGACTTTGATACCGAGTTTGAAATCCTTTCCCGACTGCGTAAAAACTTTCATCCCATCGATCTGGAAATCCGACTCGATGCCAATGGCGCTTTTCAGCCCAAGGAAGCCTTGGAAATACTGTACCAGCTATCCGATTTGCACATTCACAGCGTGGAGCAGCCCATCCTGCCCGGACAACTGGACGAAATGGCTGTACTATGCGAAACCTCGCCGGTACCCATCGCCTTGGATGAAGAACTCATTGGTAAACATCCCAAAGAAAACAAGGAGCAGTTGCTAACTCAATACATTGTCCTGAAACCCGGGATACTGGGCGGACTCACATCCTGCGAGGAATGGATTCAGGTAGCCCGCGAACGTGATATCGGCTGGTGGATCACCTCCTCGCTGGAAACCAACATAGGGTTAAATGCCATTGCTCAATGGACCTACACCCTGAATAACCCCTTGCCGCATGGCTTAAGCACGGGCATGTTGTTTGAAAACAATATCGAAAGCCCCCTTGCTTTGCATGGCGAAAAATTGTATTATTTCCCACGGAAAAAATGGAACATGGGCTCGCTCATAAAATAGATTACACATGATTGAAGCATCGCACGGACTCATACTCAATAACCGGATCTATCCGATAGACGCGCTACCGGATTTGTGCCACGAAATACTGAACAGCACGGAACCCGACTGGAAGAAAAAAATATTTTCATTTATTACCGAATGGCTAAACGAGGCTGAATACATTATTCAGGAAACCTCAGGAACCACAGGGGATAAAAAACAAATCCGGCTGTCCAAGAAGGCCATGACCGCTTCGGCTCGAAAAACCTGCGAGTATTTCAACCTTAAATTTGGCAGCAACATTCTGCTGTGCCTTCCCGTGGAATTTATCGCGGGTAAAATGATGGTGGTTCGTGCCCTGGTGAGCGGACTCAACCTATTGATAACAGAACCTACCAGTATGCCCAATATCGATGGACTGGGAACCATAGACTTTTGCTCGATGGTACCTCTGCAGGCGTATAACTCGCTCAATAATGTAGACACGCTGCGCAGAATTCGAAAATTATTGATAGGCGGTGCTGAAATACGCGACGAACTGGAAATGATGTTGCGGGATATGCCCAATGAGGTATATGCCAGCTACGGCATGGCCGAATCGTGCTCGCATGTGGCGGTGCGTAAAATAAGTGGTTCCGATTATGAAAGGTATTACACAGCCATAGCCGGGGTCAGTTTCGCCTCCGACGAACGCAGCTGCCTGATTATTAAAGCCGATCACCTAGACGAGGAAATCATTACCAACGATGTGGTGGATCTTGTTAATGAACAAAAGTTCCGTTGGATAGGCCGCTATGACCATCTCATCAACTCAGGCGGTATTAAAATTGTTCCTGAAGAAATTGAAGCCGCCATTTCAAAAGCCAGCGGATTCGACTGCGCAGTGATAGGCCTGCCTGATATTAAGCTGGGTCAAAAGGTGGTTTTGGTATTGGAACAGGGCAGTGAGCAAATCGATTTAAAAGAACTCCAAACCACTATCGATAAAGAGCTTCCGAAACACCTGCGCCCTAAAGAGATTATTTGCATTGAGTCGCTTCCCAGAAATCATTCCTATAAGGTAGATCGGAAACAGCTCAAACGCCATTTACTCTCGCTCTAGAGCTATTGGGATCTAAAGCGTTTCCAGGAAGAGCTTCAGTTGTTCTCCAATCAGTCCGGCCATTTCGACAAGTTGAGCATTGTCCACAGCCTGCATCGAGGCTACCGGATCAATAACCGAAACCTCTACCTGTCCTGCTGATCGTTCCTGCATAATAACGTTACAGGGCAACATCAGCCCAATATATTCCTCCTGACTCACAGCCTGGAAAGCATACTCCGGATTGCAGGCTCCCAGTATTTTGTAGCGTCTGAACTCCACTCCCAGCTTGGCCCGGAATTTCTGATCCATATCCACTTCCGAAACTATCCCAAAACCGAACTGCTGAAGATGTGGTTCAATCCGCTGTCTCAGCTCATCAAATGATTTTTCAAATACTTTGGTGGTGTAATAGCTCATGTCAACTTATTTTTTGTGCATGCATTTGAATAATACTTGCTTTTCCCTTATGAAACAATCCGGCATCGAGCTCTACCTCCAATTGTTGCAACTGATGCAGGAAAAGTCCTTCAAAATCAACAGCCAACGCATCGCAACTATACAGCATCTCCTCCTTTCTGGGGCCTCCCGAATCGTATTGCAATTGCTGCTTGCTAAAAGCTTCCAGCAGAACATGTCCCTCATTTTTAAGGAAATGTTTCATCCTATGGTGTAGTACAGAGCGCAGCGATTCCGGAAAATGGGCATAAAAAAGCCCCACCACATCAAAGGTCTCGTGGGTATTCCATGCTGAAAGATCGGCTACATCATAACGGATGGTAACCTCTTTCGCTGCCGCCAGTTTAAAGGCCTTTTTTTGAGCCTCCAGACTATAATCCACCGCATACACCTGCCAGCCTTTCTGCGCTGCGTACACCGCATTCCTGCCTTCGCCCTCTCCGGCCAGCAGTAGGCTTCCCGGGGTATTCGTATCGATGAACTGCTGAAAAAAAGCATTCGGTTCGATCCCGTAAACATAGTCGTCAACGCTGTAGCGTTCATCCCACATTTCTTTCATTCTCCCGCTTTTTGTTATAATCAGAAATTGTGTCACCAATCAGGTAGCCCATAACACCCCCCATCAGGGCACTGGTATACCAATGGCTCCATATCGGACACGATCCGGTTGAACATCCCACGAACCGCCAGTACAAGAAGCCGCCGAGCAGGCCCGCTGCAGCAAGACCTGCCTGAAGACCGTATTTTTTTATCACTTTTTTCATTTCAGATTGCAGCATCCAGCTGACGTTTACTCGTTATACCTGTTTTCAGACGAGCTTGTCTTTTTAAGAATGTAACTTCCCTGATTCCTAATACCACCATGAGCCTGCATCCGCCTGCGCAGAGGTGTAAAAATTCCTGCCTCTGGGAAATAATCGGGATTCTCTTAAAAGATCCGTCTCCGTCCCTCCTCTAATTTACATCCAGCACTTCGCTGATGGCTTTTTTAAAGGTGTCCTTCGGAAGTGCACCCATGGCCATTTGTGGCTGTCCGTTAAGGGGAATAAACAATAAACTCGGAATGCTCTGAATACCAAACATACCCGCCAGTTCGCGTTGTTCTTCGGTATTTACTTTATAAATATCCAGTTTTTCGCCGTATTCCAGTTTGAGCTCTTCCAAAATGGGAGCTACCATTTTACAGGGGCCACACCAGTCGGCATAAAAATCGATTATAGCTGGAGCTTTACCTTCAAATTTCCACTCCTTGTTTGCTTCGTAGTTAAATACCTTTTTCTTAAAGGTGTCCTGAGTTAAATGTTCAAGTGCCATACGATATTATTTAATTGATTATTCTGATTACCGGGAAGTACAAACTTCGTGCCATTTATCTACATATTTAGATGTTTTGATTTTTAATAGCCTCCTGATCTTCACAGTCCCTCCTTTTACAGGACGAACCAAAGTTGTCCTGCCTTTACGGTATAGTATAACAGAAAAAGTAAGTTATGGTTTTCCAGCTCGAATTCCTATGCCTTTATGTCAGTATTTTTCGCCCGATCCATGCGATACAGGATTCAAAACCTATATTTGCGAAGTGGAATTCCAGGCCCGGAGCAATTTGCCTTAAAGCCCGGAATCTCCCCGGAATTTTCCATGATCAAAGATGAAATGATGAAAGAAAAAACCTTCACGCTCGAATCGGATTACATTGAACTAATCAAACTCTTAAAACTAATGCGGATCGCAGAGAGCGGTTCGCATGCCAAATACCTGGTAGAAGAAAAAATGGTGTGCCTTAACGGGCAGGTGGAACACCGCAAAAGAGCTAAGGTACGCCCTGGCGACCTGGTCGAACTTGCAGACATTCGTATACGCGTTCAGAAATAAGCTTCGCCTAAAATTTCATCGGAGCTGTCCACTTTTTTTACATATAACCATTGCTTAAATTATATTACATCTTGATTTACTGCATACTATACGCTTAGGCACAATTCATGCAACGTACAATGCGGTTTACTGGAAGAATGGAACACCATGGGCTGCCATCGGATGCAACCGGCTTCCTGAACCGGTCACATTTTCGGATTATCCAATAACGTTGTGTCTATGAAATCTCTCATTCCTCTATGCCTGGCATCCCTTACCACCGTCCTTTCGGCTCAACCCTGGACCTTTGAAGCCTGTATCCAACAAGGGCATTCCAACAACATTGCCATTAAACGAAGTGAATTACAAACCGAACTGGCCCGCAAACAAAGGCAACAGGCTTGCGCCAGCCTCCTTCCCAACCTATGGGCTGATGCCAACCGGAATTACCGCTTCGGTCGTCAGGTAAATCCTACAACCAACGAATTCGAAAACGATAATTTCATCAACGATCAATACAGCGTGGTATCGGGCGTAAATCTGTTTACCGGTTTGCGTCTTTACCACACTCTACAAAAGAGCCGTTTCGACTATCTGGCGGCTCAGGAGCACACGCTGAGCGAAACCATGGATTTAACCCTTCAGATCACCTCTGCCTTTCTTGAAATCCTCTACCAACAGGACCTGGTCACTTTGGCAGGTAACCAACAGCAGCAAATTGCCTTTCAGGTACAACGCACCCAACGAATGGTGGAGACTGGGAGTGCTGCCCCAGGCGAATTGCTGGAAATGCATGCACAACAGGCACGAGAAAATCTAAAAAAAACGACTTCCGAAAACAACCTGCAACTGGCACTTCTCCAACTGGCGCAGCTGATGAACCTCGACACGGTTTCCGGATTCGAAATTGTACGCCCCGACTCCACCCATTTGATACTCCCTGATTCCTTACCATCGGCGTGGGAAGTGTTTCAGAGTGCCTTGTCCGTAATGCCACAAATTCGCGAAGCCGAGTTCCTCCTGCAAAGCTCAAAAAAGGAACTGGCCATTCAGCGAGGACGCATCAGCCCAAGTGTTTATGTACAGGCCAGCCTATTTACCGTCTACTCCGATCAGACCTATGCCAATCAAAATACAGCCTCTTCCTATCGCAATCAGATTAACGAAAACCTGGCACAATCGGTGGGAATTGGGATTCATTTACCCTTGTTCAACCGGCTGGAAATTAGGCAGGGAGTGTGCCAGGCTCGCATCCAATCGGAAGATTTTGAGTTCCGGCTGATTCAAAATCAACAAGATCTGCTTCAACAGATTCAACAGGCACATAACGATGTCAGCACGGGAATAAAGCACCTTGAGGCTGCCAAACAAACACTGATTTCGGAACAACAAAACTACAACCACACCCGGCAACGGCTCCTTGTGGGGTTAGCCAGTTCGCTGGAATACAGCGTTTCCAAGAATAGACTTATTGAAGGCGAAACGGAAGTGTTACGAGCCAGATACGAACTACTGTTTGCAGTGAAGATCCTGGAATTGTATCAGGGCAATACTATACGCATGTAGCAGGAACGGAACTACATGTTTTTTTCAAAACAGGCATACGCCTTTTTTTGGAATTCGGAATGGAAGATACCTGCCCGGCTAAAATCTAGGGTGTTAATAAACTTCTCATCAATAGGATAGCTATCCAAAACATCCAACCGGATAGAAGAATATCCATTTTCTTTGGCGTAATTCTCTGCAAATGTGATGAGCTGATATCCAATTTCCACATCCTTCCATAACGGATGAACCGCAAAATACTTGAGGTACAAAATCTTATTGGAGCTGCTTTTCCAGTCTACCTGATCGTATCCCTCGGGTGCGTCTTCGGTAAGGTTCATCATCCCCTTTGCCATGCCTAAATCCATAGCCATGTAAACAGCCCCCCGGGAAATTTGTTCTTTTAAATATTCCGGAGAAGGATTGGCACTATTCCATTGTTTCAGCCCGTGTTCGTGCATATCCTTAATGCACTGGCGAAGCAGAAATAATATATCAACCAGGTTGTTCTCTTGAGCTTGTTTTATTTCCATTTGGATTGATACTTACGCAATAATCAACTCAACTATTCTCTTATTAAATTTACTAAAGATATTTTAAAATCTCGTAGCAGTCAAAAATAATTCCTTATTCTTATTCACAGATACTTTTTGTGCTTTTTCTTTCGATTGGTAACCAACACAGCCCCCACGCAAAGCGAACGGTAGAGGCAAACCGGAGGCAACACAATTAGTGCCGGCTAAAACCGTTTATTCCATAGGCTATGCGGCCTATTTCATTACATTTGCACTAAAACTACCCATTATGCGGAAACGAATGGTCTGGATAAACTTGCTCGCAGTACTGGGAGCGCTCTCCCTGATTTCCTGTAAAAAGGAGAGCACGCTGCGTCAATCCGATGTTGTACTACAGTTTTCCGACGACACCCTCTATTTCGATACCGTATTGAGCACCTTAAGCTCTGTAACCGGGTATTTAAAAGTGTTCAACCCTTACAATCAGCCGGTTGAGATTGACCGGATTGCACTGGCAGGCGGCAGCCAATCGTTCTTCAGGATCAACCTCGACGGAACGGATGGAACCACTTTCGAACGGGTTAGGATACCTGCCAAGGACAGTCTTTATATTTTCGTTCAGATGACGTTGGATCCGCTGAATACCAACAACCCCATGCTCATTACGGATTCGATACTTTTTATCGACGCAACCCGCCGGCAACAGGTCAACCTGCGAGCTTACGGACAGGACGTTCACCTGTTTAAAGGTGAGGTGTTTGAAAGCCAGACCTGGACTAAGGAGAAACCCTACCTTATTGATCAAGGGGCTGCTATCGATTTCGACCAGGTATTAACCATTGAACCGGGTACCCGCATATACCTGACTCCCAACGCCAGCCTTCAGGTTCGCGGAAGGATTGATGCCCAGGGCACCCTGGAGGAACCTATTCTGTTTACCGGCGCCCGTTTCGATGGTGCTTACGAAGGCACTGCCGGTCAATGGGGGGCCGTTTTTATTCACCAGGAAAGTACCGGCAACTATATGAATCATGTGATCATTAAAAATGCGACTGCCGGATTGCAGGTAGGTTACCCCGATAAAGAACATCAGGCGGAAATCACCCTGAACAATTGCATGATTCTTAATTCGGGAGCACTGGGCATTTATGCTTTCAATGCCAAAATTATCGCATACAACACCATTGTTGCAGACAGCCGCTATATGTCGGTTTTTATTCAGATGGGGGGCAGGTATCGTTTTTACCATTGCTCACTTTCGAACCACTCGGCCAACTATCCCAGCGAAACCAACAGTTATATCCCCCGGGAATCGAGCTCCCCTACGCTGTATTTCACCAATTACTTCAAATGGTTCGACCTGGATGAGGACTACCGGATTATACCTTCCGACTACCCCATGGCACTCGATCTGGGTTTCTACAACAGTATTATTTATGGCGACCAGAAAATTGAGGTTCGTCACGACAGTCTCTCTGAAGCAGGTTTTGAATACGAGTTTAACCATTGCCTGCTCAAGTTCAATGAGGACTCCCTGAAGCTGTTTGATTCAAACCGGATGATGGCGGTAATTTACAACAAAAATCCCGGATTTGTTAACGACAGCATTCCGGTGGGCGCCTACGATTTCCAACTTGACACCAACGCTGCCGCCATTGACCAGGGAAGTCTTGAACTGATCGGAAGCATTCCCGAACTTCAGTTCGATTTTGCCGGTAACTCCAGGACGGCCGACGGACACCCCGATCTGGGCGCGTACGAATTCCAACCCTGATGCGATGAAACCAACCCTTCTTCTTTTAGTGCAACTGGCCTTTGGGCTTTGTCTTTTCGGGCAGGCAGACGACCGGCGTGGCAACATCCGCATGGCCTTTTACAACGTCGAAAACTTTTTCGACACCACCAACGACAGCCTCACTCTCGATGACGAGTTTCTGCCCGGAACATCACATGATTGGACCCCGTATCGTTTTCGCACTAAAACCCACCAACTCTTTCAGGCACTAGCAGCGGTGGGAGGCACCGAGGCGCCTGAAATTATTGGCCTGGCTGAAATTGAAAATCGTCAGGTGCTCGAAGAGCTGGCCTATCGCACCCCATTTTCCCGGTATCCCTATCGGATTGTCCATTTCGACTCGCCCGACCTGCGTGGAATAGATGTTGGACTTCTCTACAGAAGCGACAAATTGCAACTGATCGGAGTGAAAAAAATTCCGATACTTTTTCCGGACTACCCCAGAAAACGTACCCGCGATATTTTATATGTCAGCCTGCTAACCTCTGCCGGCGACACGTTGCATGTTTTCATCAACCACTGGCCCTCACGCAGGGGCGGAAAAGCCAAATCGGAACCGTTGCGGATGGAGGCAGCCCAAACCCTTCGCAAACAGGTCGACTCAATCCAAAGCGCGCACCCGCACCCCTATGTGGTAATTGCAGGCGACTTTAATGACGAACCCCGCGATAACAGCCTCCAAAATGGGCTGAAGGCTTTAAACCCTGACATCGCCCCGGATCCCGACCGGTTATACAATCTTTCGGCTGGATTGCAAGCCAGCTGCCACTGCGGAACCTATCGTTATCAGGCCTATTGGGACATGTTAGATCAGTTCATCCTGTCGGGCTCTTTACTCAACCCGCAAAGCCGGCTGCATTCCTGCCCTTCGTGCCTGCATATCGGAACTTTCGGTTTCTTACTCCTGGACGATGCCAAATACGGCGGCCAGAAACCCTTTCGAACTTATCAGGGACCTGCCTATCAGGGAGGCTTTAGCGATCACCTCCCAATCTATCTCGACCTGTATTTTTAATCGTAAAATCATTTTAAAGGCTCAAAAAGAAATTCCATTTTTACGGCATGGAATTACGATTTGTTCTGACACTAACCGAACACCGGCTTTTTGGTTGGGTTCTGGCTCCCTATCTGGTAAAAAGACAAAGCTCGAGAGATAAACTGGAGATTTACGACCGTTTGACGCTTCTTAATCTGGAGCGGCCATCAGCCCCGAACAGGCGCAACTGGTGCGGATTGTTGAACAATATAACGATAAAGAACTCCACCGGGTGTTTTCGAAGAAGAAAAACAGTACGGCTCGCGATTTTACCAATTCCATTGCTCCCGATTTCTTCGAAGAACACATACGTCCCTACATTGAGAAACGAATCGTTCGGTGCCTCGATATTGTACAGTTTAACCCGGTTCCGCTGTATTACAAGAACCTGCAGAATATCATCTACGAAGATGATCGGCTTCAGGTGGTGGAAGAAGACAGTTCGGCAGTTTTTAACTTTATCCGCGAAAAAGACGGGCTGCGATACTTTCTTTCCATTGAGCACCAGGGACAAACCCTGCATCTGAAGGGACGACAGGCGGTTACCGTAACCAACGAGCCCTGCTGTATAGCCACAGAAAAGAAGCTGTTTATCTTCCGCGATATCGACAGCAAAAAACTACTTCCTTTTTTCGAAAAAGATTTTGTTCCGGTTTCCAAATCGTCCGAAAAGAAGTATTTTGAATCTTTTGTTCGCAATGCGATCAAAAAATACAGGGTGAGGGCTGAAGGTTTCAGTATTATCGATCAGGATTCCCTGCCCAAACCCACTCTTTCCATCGAATGCGACCTTTCAGGACACTATGCCTACGTCCTCAAATTTGTGTACGATGATAAAAGCATCTACTACGCTAACCGGCATACCGAGCAAAAGGTAAGTTGCCACTTCGAGGGTGACGAGGTAAAATTTGTACGTCTGAAGCGAAACACTGACCTCGAGAACGAATACATTAGCACCCTGCTTTCGTATGGTCTGGTCAACAAAGACGGCCCTTATTTTATGCCGGTATTCAAAAAGAACCAGCTCCAGTCGGCAAGTCATGAAATAATAAACTGGGTGAACCAGAACCATGCCAGCCTCAAAAAGGCCGGTTTTACGGTGGCTCAACAACTCACCGACAAAAATTTTTACCTGGATCGATTCGAAATTCGGATGAAGGTTTCGGAAAAAAGTAACGACTGGTTCGATATTGAGGCCTATGTGGAATTTGAAGGTTTCACCCTGCCTTTTTCCATCTTCATTAAAAACATTCTTAGCGACGAAAGGGAATTTATGCTCCCTGACGGCCGAATTGTGATCCTGCCCCGGGAATGGTTCGAAAGCTACCGCGACCTGCTTTCCTTTTCAAGGTTGGAGAATGAAACTATTCGTCTGGAAAAACAGCATTTTTCGCTACTGAACCAAAACATTCAAGGCTTATCGTCAGATTTTCGCGACAACATGCTCAGCCTGGTGGAAATCGATTCATCCCCGGAATCCCCACCGGAACAGATTCAGGCCAAACTCCGCCCTTATCAGCTGGAAGGATACAGCTGGATGTACCGCCTTTACAAAAACGGCTTTGGCTCCTGCTTATCGGATGATATGGGACTGGGCAAAACACTGCAGATGCTTACGGTTTTACAGCGAATTATCAACGAAAGTGAACCCCGGGAAGCTCCCGGATCCAAAATAATTCAGGTTAGCAGCCAGCTTTCGCTCTTCGACTCGGTGGCACCTTTGCCAAAAACGAGTACGAAAGCCTCTCTGGTTGTAGTACCAACTTCCCTTGTGCATAACTGGCTGAACGAAGCCATACGCTTTACACCCCGGTTAAAAGTGGCAACCTATGTCGGAATGCAGCGAAAACCCCTGATGGAACTCTGTGCCGAAAACGATTTGATCATCACTTCGTACGGTATCATGCGAAACGATCTTCCGGAGTTCACCAAGGTCGAGTTCCTGAGCCTAATATTGGACGAAAGCCAGATGATAAAAAACCCGGGGTCGAAGACCTACCAGTCTGCTATGCAACTCCAGGCCGAACACCGCATGGCACTTACCGGCACCCCGATCGAGAACTCCCTCACCGACATGTGGGCCCAGATCAATTTTATCAACCCCGGCCTGTTGGGTGGACTGAGTTTTTTCCGCGACGAGTTTCAATACCCTATTGAAAGGATGGGCGATGAAAAGAAGCAGGATAAACTCCGGAAACTTATTTCTCCCTTTATCCTGCGGCGCACCAAAAGCCAGGTAGCTCCGGAACTCCCGCCGGTCAACGAACAGATTTTGTATTGCGATATGGAAGAAGACCAGGAAGCCTACTACGAACGCGAAAAGTCGAAAGTGCGCAAGCTGGTCATCGAAAAGATGAGCCTGGATGGATACCAGCAATCGTCAATGATTATCCTGCAATCGCTTACCCGGCTCCGACAAATTGCCAACCACCCGGGAATGATTGACGAGGAATACTTTGCCGGATCGGGTAAGTACAACGAAATAATCCATAAGCTGCGCAACCTGCGGCAGGAACATCACAAGGT
>QKEH01000164.1 GCA_003252385.1 Bacteroidota bacterium
GCCAGAGTGCTTTTCCCCGAACCGTTCGGCCCCATAATGGCATGTACCTCGCCGGCATTCACCTCCAGATTAATACCTTTCAGTATTTCCTTTCCATCAATTGATGCATGTAAATCTTTTATCCTGAGCATGTTTCCTGTTTTTTAGAACGAATTACCCTACGCTTCCTTCCAAACTGATCTGCAGCAACTTTTGAGCCTCCACGGCAAATTCCATGGGCAGCTTGTTCAGCACCTCTTTGGCATAGCCGTTAATAATCAGGCCTATAGCGTTTTCGGTATCTATTCCGCGTTGGTTACAATAAAATATCTGATCCTCACCAATTTTGGAGGTAGTTGCTTCGTGTTCCACAATGGCGGTATCGTTATCCACTTCGAGGTAGGGGAAAGTATGTGCTCCGCACTGGTCGCCCAGCAACAACGAATCGCACTGGGTAAAATTCCGCACCCCGTCAGCATTCTTCAGAACCTTAACGAGGCCACGGTAGCTGTTTTGGCTTTTACCGGCCGAAATCCCTTTGGAGATAATGGTACTGCGCGAATTTTTACCCATGTGAATCATTTTGGTTCCCGTATCGGCCTGCTGGTAATTGTTGGTTACCGCTACGGAGTAAAATTCGCCAATGCTGTTGTCGCCTTTAAGAATGCAGCTGGGATATTTCCAAGTTATGGCAGAACCGGTTTCCACCTGGGTCCACGAAATTTTAGAATTATCGCCTTTACAAATGCCGCGCTTGGTCACGAAATTGTAGATCCCTCCTTTTCCGTTCTTATCGCCCGGATACCAGTTTTGCACGGTGCTGTATTTAACTTCGGCATTTTCCATAGCCACAATCTCCACAATGGCGGCATGCAGCTGATTTTCGTCGCGTTGCGGTGCGGTACAGCCCTCGAGGTAGCTGACGTAGCTGTCGTCATCCGCTACAATTAGGGTGCGTTCAAACTGGCCGGTATTCATCGCATTAATCCTGAAATAGGTCGAAAGCTCCATGGGGCAGCGAACGCCCTTAGGAATATAACAAAACGAACCGTCGCTGAACACGGCCGAGTTAAGTGCCGCAAAGAAATTATCGGTGTAGGGCACTACGGAGCCCATGTACTTTTGAATTAAATCGGGATGTTCCCGTATCGCCTCGCTAAACGAGCAAAAGATTATCCCCTGCTCGGCCAAAGTCTCGCGAAAGGTGGTTTTAACCGATACACTATCCATTACCGCATCGACCGCTACACCCGCCAGGTGTTTTTGTTCCGCGAGCGGAATACCCAGCTTATCGAAAGTGGCCAGTAATTCGGGATCCACCTCATCGATGCTCTCGTATTTGGCCTGCTGCCGGGGTGCGGCATAATAAATAATATCCTGGTAGTTGATCTCGGGAATTTTCAGATGCGCCCATCGGGGCATGCTCAGGGTTTGCCAGTGCCGGAACGCTTTCAGGCGGTACTCCAACATCCATTCCGGCTCGTTTTTCTTGGCCGAAATCATCCCTATCACCTCTTCGTTCAACCCCTTGGGAATGGCGTCAATTTCAATATCGGTATAGAAACCGTATTTGTATTCGTTCGAGGTAACCTCGTTTAAAAGTTTATCCTGCTCACTCATGCGCGCTCCAATGTTTTGAATCCAACCCTAATTTATTTAGACTATTTCCAAATAAGTGCAAAGATATATAAAGTAAACGAAATACTATCTTTGTAGTTCAATTGTACCACTCAAAAATACCGTGCTGATGTCTGGCAAGACCAATGAGATCACAAAGATAGGAGAATTTGGCCTAATCGAGCTGCTCACCCGCAACATAAAATTAAAGAATTCTTCCTCGGAGAAGGGCGTGGGCGATGATGCCGCGGTACTCGACCTTCGGCAAATGAAGACAGTGGTTACCACCGACCTGTTAACCGAAGGGATTCACTTCGACTTAATGTACACCCCCCTCAAACATTTGGGTTACAAGGCGGTAGTGGTCAATCTGTCCGACGTGTATGCCATGAATGCCATACCCACCCAGATACTGGTTTCCATTGCAGTATCGTCCAAATTCACTACCGAACGCATTGAGGAACTGTACGATGGCATTCACCTGGCCTGCGAACGGTACGGGGTGGATCTGGTAGGCGGCGACACCACCAGTTCGCTTACCGGACTAACCCTCAGTGTGGTGGCCATTGGGAGTGCCCCGGCCGAAAAAATCACGTATCGCTCGGGAGCCCGGGAAAACGATTTGATTTGCGTGAGCGGAGATCTGGGAGGAGCCTTCATGGGGTTGCAACTGCTGGAACGCGAGAAAAAAATATTCCAAACTGCCGGAGCCGGCCAGCCCGACTTGAGTGATTTCAGCTATGTGCTGGAACGCCAGCTCAAACCCGAAGCCCGGCGCGACATTGTAAACCTGTTGGCCGCAAAAGGCATTCAGCCCTCTTCGATGATCGATATCTCGGACGGCCTCTCGTCCGAAGTGCTGCATCTGTGTAAAGCCTCGGGTACCGGCTGCCGCCTTTATGCCGACCGGCTGCCCATTGCCGATGAAATCAGGAAGGCTGCAGAAGAACTTCATCTGGAAGCTGCTACCATTGCCCTCAACGGTGGCGAAGATTACGAGCTGCTCTTTACCGTACCGCTGGCAGACTTCGAAAAAGTAAGTGCGCTCGATGAAATTACCATCCTGGGTCATATGGAAAATACCAGTAACGGAAACTACCTGGTAATGCCGGATGGAAGTTTGGTAGAACTTACCTCTATGGGGTGGAACAGTTTTGTGGAAGAGTGAACCATGACGAATTCTAACTCATCATTCAACAACATCAATGATACAGCGAACTATTGAATGTAAAGTTGAAGGTCGCTTTGCCTTACGAATTGTTCGTTAATCTTATGATTGCTCTGACCCAAATACAGAAGCAGCAGATTCGAGCAATACGTCATAAATACAAATCGTGCAAAGAATTGATTGGAGAAGCTAACCGTGACTCTGAGTAGGAAACGACCGATGCCTACTTCTCGTCGTCGAAGTAACCTTTAATAATACCCCGCTTGGAGTTCTTAATAAACAGGATAATTTTGTCGCGTTCGTCGCTGGCCGTTAAATTAGCCTCCACAAACTCTACGGCATCCGAAATATTCAACCCACGCTGATAGATGATACGATACACCTCCTGAATTTGGTATATGGTTTCGTTAGCGAAATCTTTTCTGCGAAGCCCAATGGAGTTGATACCGGTATAGGTCAACGGCTCGCGACCGGCCATAATATAAGGTGGTACATCTTTACTTACCTTACCTGTGGCCTGAATAAAGGAATGACTCCCAATACGCACAAACTGATGTACTACGGCATAGGGGCTTACAATGGCATAGTCGTCTACCTCCACCTCGCCGGCCAGTCCGGCATGGCTGCCAATAATTACATTGTTGGCAATGATACAGTCGTGAGCCAAGTGGGCATACGATTGAATCAGACAATTCGCACCCACCCGGGTAGTGCCTTTGGCTTTGGTTCCCCGGTTCATGGTAACATATTCCCTTACCGTGGTGTTATCACCAATTTCGGCGGTGGTTTCTTCGCCCACAAATTTCAGATCCTGAGGAATACCGCTAATCACCGCTCCGGGAAAAATCCGGCAGTTCTTACCAATACGGGCTCCATCCATTACCAGGGCGTGCGGGCCAATCCAGGTCCCTTCGCCAATAACCACATCCTTTCCAATGTAGGCAAAAGGTTCAATGGTTACATTTTCCCCGATACGGGCTTCAGGATGTATATACGATAAGGGAGTGCTCATGCTTGTATATTTTGATCGTTCGATACGTTATTTATGATTTGTTATCAGTTGTCGTATTTTTTTGGCCAATTCGGTATTGGCATGATGGCCCGGCTTGTTAGCCACCACTTTGCCCTTCAAATGCACACCAGCCAATGCCAAATCGCCCACAATATCGAGCAATTTATGACGGGCAGGCTCATTCTCGAAGGTTCGTTCCGTATTATTCAGATAGCCTTCCGGCAACACTTCAATTTTAGGTTTATGGAAAAGTTGCGAAAGCCGGTCGAGCTGTTCCTGGCTCATGGGTCGATCCACAATGATCAAGGCATTGTCCACATCGCCGCCTTTAATCAGGTTGTTCTGTGCCAGAAATTCCAGTTCGTGCAGAAACACGAAGGTCTTACATGAGGAAATCTCGGTTTCGAAATCGGACAAACTACCCAAACGAGCCTGTTGTTTACCTAACACCTTACTATTGAAGTCAATATGCACATCGATGCTGTAAGAATCGGCAGGCTCTATGCTTACCTCTACCCCATTATCTTCGCGATACACCACTTTTTCGGTGACCGAAAAATAGTTTCGATCTTCTAGCTGTTCAACAGTTCCGGCTGCCTTCAATCCCTGGATAAAATATTTGGAACTTCCATCCATAATGGGTACTTCGGGGCCGTCAATTTCGATATGGGTATTATCGACACCCACCCCCTGCAGTGCGGCACATAGGTGTTCGATGGTCATCACCTGGCCGCCGTTCTCCTGAAGGGTGGTTCCCCGGGCAGTGCTCACCACATTTTCGGCTAAGGCGCGTATCACAGGCTGCCCCTCCAGGTCGACCCGCTGGAAACGATATCCGTAATTCTCCCCGGCAGGTTTAATCACCAGGTTTACTTGTTTACCACTGTGGAGCCCTTTACCGGAAAGTGTAACCACCTCTGCTACGGTGCGTTGCTTCTCTGCCATACTGCTGAAACCTATATTTTTTTGCGAGCGCAAGATAAATAAAATCTTTCGAATAGCGCTTGGGTGCTATTCTCCGATTTGTTTTTTTAGTGCTTCCAGCTCTTTCTCCAAAAGGTTAATTTTCGAGTACAACTCCGGAAGTTTCCGATAGATGATCATCGATTTCTTGGTTTCCTTCATATCGTAGGCTGGCGACCCTAACAACACCGAGCCTTCGGTACGCACGGAGTTGGAAACCCCCGCCTGCGCCCCGATAATGGTTTTATCGGCTATGGTAATGTGCCCTACCAAACCCGCCTGGGCGGCTATGGTAACCTGCTTACCCACCTTGGTGGAGCCGGCAATACCCGATTGTGCCACTACTACGGTGTGCTCACCAATTTCAACGTTATGGGCAATCTGCACCAGGTTGTCCACCTTAGTTCCCTTATGCAGAATGGTGGAACCAATAGCTGCCCGATCGATGGAAACGTTCGAGCCAATCTCCACATCGTCTTCAATAATCACATTCCCAATTTGGGGTATTTTCTGGTATCCGGCCTCTCCGGGAGCAAATCCAAACCCATCGGAACCCACTACCGAACTGGCATGCAGGATACAATTTTTACCAACTTTACAATCCTGATATATTTTTACGCCCGGGTACAGTGTGGTATTATCGCCCACCACTACCGAATCGCCAACATATACCTGGGGATATATTTTAACGTTATTGCCAATCACTGCATTTTCGCCAATATAGGCATAGGCTCCAATATAACAACCTTCGCCCACCTTAGCACTTGTTTCCACGGTGCTGTTGGCTGCCACTCCCTTTTTCTGGGGCAACTGGCTTTGATACAAATTCAATAAAGAAGCAAAAGACTGGTATGCATCCGCCACCCGAATCAGCGTACACGAAACCGCTTCGCTGAGCTCGAGATCCTTATTCACCAGTACTATGGAAGCCTGTGTGGTATAGAGGTATTTTTCATATTTCGGATTGGAGAGAAATGCCAGACCTCCTTTACTTCCTTCTTCAATGCGGCAAATTGTATTAACGCATTCGTCAGGGTTTCCAATAATTTCTCCTTTCAGGAAGTCGGCAATGATCTGGGCGGTAAATTCCATGTTGTAAAATTTGAGGCAAAAGTAATTTTTATATCAGACACCACAATGCCTGGGGTAACATATATAGTATTTTTTCTCACCACGGTGCAGGTAGGCAACACTCAAAATATCAGATACCTCCGAGAGATTTTGAACCTCGTCCTTGCCGGAGAGTATCTGAATCATATCGGTACGGCTGCTATAGGCACTATTCGAAAGTTCGCCCACACTCACCAAAAAGGGCACTTCGTGCGGCTCTACCCGAAAGGCCTCAGCAACCTGGCTGCTCAATCGGTTCAGCCATTCTGCATCCGGTCTTTCATCGAGTATCTTTACCACCGGCAGTTTTCGGTTTACCAGGCTAATGGCCAATTCGCGGAGCACCGGATCGCTGTGCCGTTGCCAGTCCTTGGCCGAAGCCAGTATATCGTTATCATCGAGCTCAATAAAATGCCCAAGTGTTTCGTTCAACTTGGTGTTCAAATTGTCGGCACAAATGTTCTCATATAAAAAATAGCGAAGTGCCGGAGTGGCAAACAGCTCCTCCTTTCTTTCGGCCAGGTACTTGGCCCGTTTCAGCATACGCACCAAAAGGTTTTCGGAGGCTATTACCGTTTTATGCAAATACACCTGCCAATACATCAGGCGGCGGGCAATCAGGAATTTTTCCACCGAATACATGGCCTTCTTCTCCACCACCAACTGATCGTGCTTTACGGTCAGCATTTTTAGTATCCGGTCGGTCCCAATGGTTCCTTCCGTAACTCCGGTATAAAAGCTGTCGCGCTGTATGTAATCCAGTCGATCCATATCCAGCTGACTGGTAACCAATTGATGAAGAAATTTTTTAGGGTAGCTGTTATTGAAGATGGCTATGGCCACATCCAGTTTTCCGCTAAAAGTTTCATTCAGCCTCGACATCAGGATCTGCGAAATTTGTTCGTGATGAATGCCGGATATGATACTCTCCTCCAGAGCATGCGAAAATGGCCCGTGCCCCACGTCGTGCAACAGAATGGCCACATACACCCCTTCCATTTCCTCATTGGTAATGGCCACACCCTTACTGCGCAAACAGGCAATGGCCTGGGTCATCAGATGGAGGGCGCCGATGGTATGTTGGAAACGGGTATGCGTAGCGCCCGGATACACGTAATGCGTTAACCCCAACTGTTTGATCCTCCGTAAACGTTGAAAATACGGATGCTCCATCAGGTCGAAAATAAAATCGGTAGGAAGGGTTACGAAACCGTGCACCGGATCGTTAATAATTTTTCTCTTATTCTTTGTCACTCGCTTGGCCATTAAATCGTACGCGCCTTAAAATTAACAACAACCCGCCCGCTGCGCTAAAAAAGTTTTAAACGGAAAAAATCTTTCCTATTGATTTCCAATATTTTTGTAGTTTGATCTATAATTTGTAGTTTTGCAGCGTTGTAGAATGAACGGATAGGGGACAGCAGTCCCCTATTTTATTGAATATAAATGATCTCGAAAGAAAAAGTACTCCAACTGATCGCAAATACCCTGGAAGAAAAGAACATCTTCGTGGTATCGCTCAGCATAAGCCCTGCAAACAGCATCCGGCTTTTTGTCGATAGTATGGAGGGCGTAAAAATAGAGGACTGCGTACGTCTCAGCCGCGACATTGAGCACAACCTCGACCGCGAAGCGGAAGATTTTGAACTGGAAGTTTCTTCGGCAGGCCTCGATATGCCACTACAGGTTAAGCAGCAATACCTGAAGAATATTGGTCGCGAGGTGGAGTTTTTTGATAAAGATGGAAAAAAGTGCCAGGGCAGTTTAGTTGCTGCCAACGACACCCACTTTAGCGTGGAACAAACCCGCAAAGTGACGGTCGAAGGAAAGAAAAAGAAGCAGCTCCTCGTGGAAACAGTCCACCTGGCCTACGATGAAGTAAGTAAAGTAAAAATAGTTATAAAGTTTTAACATGGTTAGTTTAAAAATTAAGGTATGGAAAACATTAATCTGATCGAGACCTTTTCGGAGTTTAAAGAACTTAAGAATATCGATAGGGCCACTATGATATCTGTACTGGAAGATGTATTCCGCAGTACATTGCTAAAAGTTTATGGTAACGATGAGAATTTTGATGTAATTATTAATATTGACAAAGGCGACTTTGAAATTTGGCGTAACCGCGAAGTGGTGGAAGATGGCCAGGTGGAAGACCCCAACCTGCAGATTTCTCTTTCGGAAGCCAAAAGAATCGATGAAGATTATGAAGTTGGCGAAGACGTAACCGACGAAGTGAAGTTGCAGCATTTTGGCCGCCGGGCTATATTGGCTCTGCGTCAAAACCTCACGTCACGTATCATGGATCTGGAAAAAAACAACCTCTTCCAGAAGTACAGCGAACGCATTGGCGAAATTATTACCGGCGAGGTGTACCAGGTGTGGAAACGCGAAATCCTGATCCTCGATGAAGAAGCCAATGAACTGATCCTTCCCAAATCGGAACAAATCCCATCCGATTACTTTCGCAAAGGCGACAGCATACGAGCCGTAGTGGTACGCGTTGAAATGCGCAACAATACCCCGCTGATTATCCTGTCGCGCACCTCGCCCGTATTCCTGGAGCGTTTGTTTGAACTGGAGGTACCCGAAATTTTTGACGGCCTGATTACCATCAAAAAAATTGTTCGCGTACCCGGCGAACGTGCCAAAGTAGCCGTCGAATCGTACGACGAGCGTATCGACCCGGTTGGAGCCTGCGTGGGTATGAAAGGATCCCGCATCCATGGCATTGTTCGTGAATTGCGGAACGAAAATATCGACGTAATCAACTTCACCAACAACCAGCAACTGTTTATTACACGTGCCCTGAGCCCCGCCAAGATTACGTCCATCAAACTCAACCAGGACACCAAGCGGGCAGAGGTATTCCTGAAACCCAACGAAGTATCGCTGGCGATTGGGAAAGGCGGTTTAAACATTCGACTGGCCAGCCAGCTAACCGGTTACGAAATCGATGTGTACCGCGAAGGCACCGAAGATGACGAAGACGTGAACCTGGATGAATTTGTGGATGAAATTGACGGATGGATACTGGATGAACTAAAGGCTGTTGGCTGCGACACCGCCAAGAGCGTGCTGGAACTCTCCGTTCAGGATTTGGCACAACGCACCGACCTCGAAGAGGAAACCATTACCGAGGTAATGAATATTTTGCGAGCAGAATTTGAATAATTAACAGTATATTAGCCCCCGGTTCAATCAACGGGTAACAGGCAGAAAACAGGAGTATTTCGTATGGATAATAGCAAGGCTACACGACTAAGTAAAATTGCACGGGAATTTAATGTGGGGATATCCACTATTGTGGAATTTCTGCATAAAAAAGGTGAGGTGGTGGATACTAACCCCAACACCAAAATTTCTCCACAACAATATGAAATGTTGACCAGTGAGTTTAGCTCCGATCTGAGCATCAAGAAAGAGTCGGAAAAAGTTAATCTACGGAGTATCAAGGAGAAGAAACAAACCGTTTCCATTAACGACATTCCAGTCAGTGAAGAGGACAAAGCCGACGACCAGGAGGAACTCCTGATAAAAGGCACCCAGGTTACCGGCGATATTTACCATCACCGCTCCAAGGAATTGGAAAGTCCGAAGGTACTGGGTAAAATTGATCTGGAACCAAAGAAAAAAGCTCCGGTGGAAGAAGTAAAAGAGCCACTGCCTGTGAAGGAAGAAGTTGCCCCGGAACCCAGAATTGAAAATGTGGAAGTACCGCTGGAAAAACCGGAAGAAGCACAAGTTAAAGTGGTAGGTAAAATCGATCTGGATGCCATGAACCAGCGCACCCGTCCGGTTAAAAAGGGCAAACAAAAAGAAACCGATAAAGAGGAAGAAACCGCCAAAGAGCAACCCGTCCGTGCCCAGGAAAAAACCCGCGAAGTGGAAACTCCCCGCGTAGCAGCGGCAGTTCCCCAATCCGGGCAGAAGCCGGTCGAACCTGTCAAGGTGGAAAAACCGGTTGAACAGGATGTTCCGGAAATAATCCGTGCCAAAGTAGAAAAACTGAGTGGCCCCACCGTACTGGGTAAAATTGAACTACCCACCAAACCAACCCGAACATCCGGTTCCGACGGATCGTCGTCTCCCGATAAAAAGAAAAAGCGCAAGCGAATCCGAAAAGATAAAATCAACCTCGAGGAAGCCAACAAGCAACCACAACGCCCGGGTACTCCCGAACGCAATGGTGAACGCAATACCGAACGTAATGCCGAACGCAACACCAGTGCTGATGCCCAGAAGAAAAAGCGCAAAGGTAAAACACTCAAGCCGGAGATCAGCGAAGAAGATGTTCAAAAGCAAATTAAGGACACCTTGGCCCGCTTAACCAAAAGCAAATCACGCGGAGCGAAATACCGTCGCGAAAAGCGCGAATGGGTAAGCCAGAAGATGCAGGAAGAATCCGAACAGAATGAACTGAAAAAGAATATTCTGAAGGTTACCGAATTTGTGACCGTTGCCGAACTGGCCACCATGATGGATTTACCACCCACCCAGATTATTTCCACCTGTATGAGCTTGGGGCTCTTCGTGAGCATCAACCAACGGCTCGATGCCGAAACGATGGCGGTGCTGGCAGAAGAATTTGGTTTCCAACTCGAATTTGTAAGCGTTGAACTTCAGGAATCCATTGCCGAGGAAGAAGACTCCGATGAAGATCTGAAGGATCGTCCCCCTATTGTTACCGTAATGGGGCACGTTGACCATGGTAAAACCAAACTCCTCGATTACATCCGGAATGCCAACGTGGTAGCCGGTGAGGCCGGAGGTATTACCCAGCATATCGGAGCCTACAGTGTGGAGCTCGAAAATAAACGCAAAATTACCTTCCTCGATACTCCGGGACACGAAGCGTTTACCGCCATGCGTGCCCGCGGTGCTCAGGTAACTGACGTAGCCATTATTGTGGTGGCTGCCGACGATGGTATTAAACCACAAACCATTGAAGCCATTAACCACGCCCAGGCAGCTGGTGTTCCCATGGTTTTTGCCATCAATAAAATAGATAAACCCACCGCGAACCCCGACAAGGTAAAAGAGGAACTCGCGAACATGAATATACTGGTTGAAGACTGGGGCGGAAAGTATCAGTCACAGGACATTTCAGCCCGGGACGGACTTAATGTAGCCTCGCTGCTGGAAAAAGTACTCCTCGAAGCGGAATTACTGGAACTCCGGGCCAACCCCGACAAAGCTGCCATTGGAACCGTGGTGGAATCGGCTCTCGACAAGGGTCGTGGTTTCACCACCACCCTGCTTATTGAAGGCGGAACCCTTCGATTGGGCGACATTGTACTGGCCGGAGTTCAAATGGGTAAGGTGAAAGCCATGTACAACGAAAGAGGTAATGCCATTCAGGAAGCAGGCCCTTCCACCCCGGTAATGATACTGGGTCTTGGCGGCGCACCGCAGGCGGGCGACAAGTTCCATGTGATGCGTTCGGAGAAAGAAGCCAAAGAAATTGCGAACAAACGTGAGCAACTTCAGCGCGAACAGGGTCGTCGTACCCAAAAACACATTACACTCGACGAAATTGGCCGCCGTATTGCCATTGGCAACTTCCAGGAGCTCAACATTATTGTTAAGGGCGACGTGGATGGTTCCGTAGAAGCCCTTTCCGATTCACTCATCAAACTGTCAACTGAAGAAATTCAGGTAAATATCAAGCACAAAGCCGTTGGTCAGATTTCGGAAGCCGATATTCTGTTGGCAGCCGCTTCCAACGCCATTGTTATTGGATTCCAGGTTCGTCCGTCGCTAAGTGCCCGAAAGCTGGCCGAGCGCGAAGAAATTGATATCCGCCTGTACTCCATCATTTACGATGCCATTGACGAAATCAGATCGGCCATGGAGGGTATGCTTTCTCCCGAAATCAGAGAACAGATTACCGCTACACTCGAAATTCAGGAAGTGTTCCGGATCACGAAAGTGGGTACCATTGCCGGTTGTATGGTTAAAGAAGGAAAGATCAAACGAACCAGCAAAGTCCGGATCATCCGCGATGGTATTGTAATATATACCGGTGAACTGGGATCGCTCAAACGCTTTAAGGACGACGCGAAGGAAGTAGTTGCCGGACTGGATTGCGGTTTGAATATTGAGAATTTTAACGATATCAAAACCGGCGATGTGGTGGAAGCCTTCGAAACTTTTGAAGTTAAAAAAACACTCTAATCAAGTGGCACAATACGTAGAAAGGCTCGTTGATGTAACGGGCCTTTTTTGGATATGACCCTTACCAAATCCGATATTGCCCAAAATGTTAAGAGAATAGCCCAGGAATTGGGCTTTACCGAGTGTGGCATTACACCTGCCCGCCACCTCGCCCACGATGCCGAACACCTTAAGCATTGGCTGAACAAAGGCATGCATGCAAACATGTCTTATATGGAAAATCACTTCGACAAACGCACCCATCCCTCGCTCCTGGTTCCGGGTGCCAAAACGATAATTGTCGTCCTGCTCAATTATTATCCTGGCAGGTTGCAACCCACCGAGACCTATCAGGTGGCTAAATACGCTTATGGCCGCGATTACCACGTTGTCATGAAAAACAGGCTGCACGAATTCCTGCAACAGATTCAGCATCAAATTACCCCGGTGGAAGGCCGGGTTTTTGTGGATTCTGCCCCCGTTCTGGAACGCGCACTGGCCGCGGAAGCCGGCTTGGGCTGGATAGGCAAAAACGGCAACCTGATTTCCCCCAAATGGGGCTCGTTCTGCTTCATCGGCGAATTGATGGTAGATGCAGAAATGGAATACGATGAGCCCATGAAGGACTCCTGTGGCAGCTGCACCCGTTGCCTTCAGGCCTGTCCCACGCAGGCTCTGGTAGCACCCAAACAGCTCGACAGCCGCAAATGCCTGTCCTATTGGACCATTGAACACAAGGGGCCTTTCCCCGACGAAATCGCCGGCACGCTCCAAAATCGAATTTTTGGATGTGATATCTGTCAGGATGTTTGCCCCTGGAACCGTAAAGCGGTTGCAAACCAAATTGCCGACTTCCAGCCTTTACCCTCATTCCTGACCCTGACGAAAAAGGATTGGAACGAACTTTCCCTTGAAAGTTTTGAGCAACTGTTCAACCAGTCGGCCCTTGCACGCAGCCAATACCAAGGGCTTCTGCGTAACATCCACGCTCAGGAGGCAGCCCGGTAAAATGGGGCTTGCAAATCGGTATTTTCATGTGCGCTTTTTTACCTGAACAACTGGCATTCAGACTAAAAAACTGTTTCTTTGCAGTTCAAACCTAAAGCGAAATTTCTTCACTCAATTGCCGTTATCATGAACTATAAAACCTTACTAGCCGTAAGCATTCTATCCCTTTTTCCAGTCATCACAGCACATACCCAGGTTGCTGTAACCGGCGTTGTGCTTTCGCACGAAGATATTTACATGAACCCGGGCACAACGTATCAACTGGCCGCCCAGGTACAACCCCTCACAGCCACTGACAATACCATAACATGGAGTACCCTGACAGGCACTATCGCCACCGTGAACAATGGTGCCGTTACCGCACTGGTATCGGGTTCGGAACAAATTGTGGTTACCACTCTCGACGGATCCTTTACCGATACCTGTACGGTACATGTGGTGGATCACCCCTTGTATGCCGTGGAGGCCGAAAGTTATACCAGCACGGGTGGCCTCCTCAGTAATACCACCTGGGGTGGTACCGGCTATGGCGTCAATGTTTCCTCCTACGGTATAAATTATGTTAACAATGGCGATTCCGTCATGTATAGCTTTTCGCTTCCGGAAAGCGGGATCTATCAGCTGATCTATTCCATTTCCACGCCAAGCGATCAGGCAGAAATCAAAGCCTATATCGACCATCGGCTCGTGTCCACCGATCCGGTGACCAACAACCGAAAATGGGACAGTTACTACAGCCTGCTTTCTGGCGAAACCACCGGGTGTGAGGCAGGCCCACATACCCTGAGCCTGTATGCCAGCGGCACCAATCCCTGGCAATGGAACCTCGATCGTATTCAATTCCTGAAAACCGCCAACCTTACCATTCCGGTGGAAAGCATCCAACTGACCCCCGAACAGGTTACCCTGCAATTAGGTCAAAATACCTCACTGTCCCACAGTATTCTGCCTGCCAATGCAACCAACCAACAGGTAAGCTTCCGCTCCGAAAACCCGGCTGTAGCCAATGTAACCAACCTGGGGGCGGTGAGCGCGATATCAGTTGGCTCAGCCCTTGTGGTAGTTGCCACCAGCGACGGCGGTTTTAGCGACACCTCCCGCATAACGGTTACCGGTATCCCGGTTTCCGGTATTTCCGTAACTCCTTCCACCGATACCCTTATCCTGGGGCAAACCTTGGTTCTAACGGCCTCCCTAAGTCCCATCAATGCCACGGACGACACCATAGTATGGCATTCCGTTAACCCACTGAAAGCTTCGGTGAGCCAAACCGGTTTGGTAACGGCTATCGATACAGGATGGGTTTCTATCGTGGCTACCTCGCACGATGGTAATTACCCCGATTCCTCCAGGATATACATTCAACGTATTGCCGTGGAAACCCTGCAGGTGACTCCGGATTCGCTATCCCTCCGGTTGGGCGATCAGGCTGATCTTACCGCCGTTCTTCTGCCCGCAAATGCAACCAATAAGCAATACACCTGGCGATCCGATAGCCCCGAAATTGCCAGTGTGAACTCCTCCGGACAGGTAAATGCCCTGAGCCTGGGACTGGCGCACCTCATTGCCACCGCTACCGATGGCGGTTTAAGCGATAGCTGTACGGTTACGGTAACTGGCATTCCGGTGGATAGTGTGCGGGTACTCCCCGAATCGGACACCCTGAAAATTGGAGCCAGCCTGATACTTCGTGCCACGGTGTATCCGGCCAACGCCAGCAACCCAACTGTAAGCTGGCAATCGTCCAACCTCAATGTGGCCCGGATTGACACCAACGGAAAAGTATCGGCACTTCAGGCCGGCACAGCCACCATCGTAGTTCATACCAGCGATGGGAACCATACCGACACCACCCGCCTCCTTATTGTTCCGGTGGCCGTAGAAAGCCTGGAACTACTTCCTGCCCGACTTACCCTGCATGTAGGCGACACCCAAACCATTCAGGCAGTGGTTCTGCCCGATACGGCAACCAACCGAAACCTATCCTGGCGATCGACCCAGATCGCAGTGGCCACAGTCAGCCAAACAGGCCGGGTAACCGCACTCACCGAAGGGCTAACCAGCGTAATAGCCACCACGCAGGACGGACACTTTACGGATACCGTACGCCTTACTGTGGAGCGCATACCCGTGCAGTCGGTTTCCATCAGTCCCAACCAAAGTACGCTCCTGATTGGGGACCAGCTCCGGTTCGAAGCTATCGTCACCCCTTCCAATGCCACCTATCCGGGAGTTTTGTGGGCATCAGACAATAACGCATGCATTCAAATTGACCAGCTAGGCAACGTTCGGGCTCTGGCCGAGGGCACCTGTACCTTACGGGTAACCACCACCGATGGAGGTTTTACCGCATCGGCATCCATCACGGTGCATCCTATTCATGTTAACAGCATCAGCTTGTCTCCCGGTGAACTGGTGCTTCAAATTGGAGAGGAAACTAATTTGACGGCAATCATAAACCCACAGAATGCCACCAACCCCAACTACTCCTGGTTTTCGGAAAATACCAGCATTGCCCACGTGGATAACCTGGGCAGGGTTAGTGCCATAACCCTGGGCGAAACCTACGTGGTGGTAACTACCGAAGATGGTTCGCTTACCGATACCACTTTCATTACCGTTACGGGAATACAGGTTATAGGAATCAATCTGGAACCGGACGTTCTTAACCTGCTGGATGGCGACACCTACAACCTTACTGCAGGCATACTACCTGTCAATGCCAGCGACCAACGCATCCTGTGGAGCGTCGATAGTTCGCAAATTGCCCTGGTAACTGATAACGGACAGGTCACTGCTACGGGAGTTGGACAAGCCATAGTGAAGGCCACCAGTCGCGATGGCCATTTTAGCGATAGTACGCAGGTTATCGTTTCGGCACGCCCTGTAGACAATGTTCGGGTATTCCCCTCCTTCTATTCGCTGAAAATTGGCGATACCATACGATTAACTGCCCGCATAACACCTGCCAATGCTACCAACCGACTGGTTTCGTGGGAAACCCAGGCGCCATCCATTGCATCTATAACCTCCGATGGCCTGTTAACGGGACTGGCCGTAGGCAACACCGTCATTCAGGTTACTACCCTCGATGGGGGATTTTCGGCATCGTCTACCATTCAGGTGGTTAACACCAACGCGATCAACCTTTTTGAAGGATCCCGGTTGAAACTGTTTCCCAATCCGGCAAGCCAGTCCATTACTCTGAACGGGCTCCTTGCGAAAACTCAAACTTTACGTATTATTACCGCGCAGGGAGCCTTGGTGTTTTCCGAAACTGTTGACGACAAAACCGAATTTACCATCGCCATAAACCAGCTTCGTAGCGGTTGGTACATTTTGGTAGTTCAATCGGAAGACGAACTCCACCACCTCCCGTTCAGCAAAACAGAACCTTAAGCCGGTTCGTAGTTGCACCATATTGGGAAATCAGGCTGAATGAGAACCGGCCCATGCTGTAATCATTCACCCCTCTGCTATCCGTGAATTCATGGGAAACCAAGGCACTGCCAACGTTTTCCAGGTTTTCCCGCGAGTTCATGCTATCGAATTGCATTCCACCGTTGAAGACAGCAACACTGGGTGAAATGACCTTGCCAAAGGCCGTACCAAGCGGAATCCAGTGATTATCCGGGATGTTTCGTATCTTTGCTACCCAACAAAGGTTACTGCCTTTAAAAATGTTCAATAACCTATTAATACCCATTTCAGCAATGCTTAAGAGTGAAGTTCTGCGCAAACAAATAGCAAGAGAGCACGTGGAGAAACATTGGAAAACGAGAGATGGAATCTTGCTGTATTCCCAGTCCTGGTGCCCGGCCACCCGGTCGAAAGGAATAATTCTGCTGATACACGATTTGGGGGAACACAGTTCCTGCTATACCGACTGGGCCAGTCAATTGGCTACACAGGGCTATCAGGTTCTGGCTCCGGATCTCCGCGGTCATGGCCGTTCGGAAGGAACACGAGGGCATTTGGCCCACCTGAATGGAGTACTGAACGACCTGCTGCAAATCACCGAATCCCTGCGGGAGGAGTATCCCGAAACACCCCTGTTTCTTTATGGTCAGGGAATGGGTGCCATGCTCGGTCTGAATATGCTCATACGAACACCCCTTGCGCTGGGAGGAATAGTGTGTAGCGCACCGTGGCTCGCACTCAGCCACGAACCCAACCGGCTGGCGCAATTCCTGATTACTGCCGCCAGCAAACTGATGCCCCGTATCCGGATTCAAAGTCCCGTGCATCCTCAGCTCCAATCCGGCGATTTGCGCACCGTGCGGGCTTATCAAAAAGACCCGATGTGCCAGCACACACTCAGTTGCCGCTTCTTTACCGAACTTCAATCGGCAGCAGCACAGGCTGCTTTAAGCAAGTATAAAATCAATATCCCCCTGCTGGTGATGCATGGAAGCAACGACGACTTTACCTCGTGTAAGGCTTCGGGAGAGTTTGTACGCAACACTTCCCGGAAAACCCGTTTTATCGAGTGGCAGGGAGGATACCATGCCTTACATACCGGCTGCATGCAGGAAGAAGTGCTGCAAAGTGTAATAGATTGGCTGAATCAGCAAAGTTCCGATGCAATTAAAACCACTGCCCATGACTCCATTGCAAACCCGGGTTCAGGTTTCCGAGCCTGATTTTCGAATCGATTATTCCTCCCGGTTGTTTTTTATCGGATCCTGCTTTGCCGACACCATGGGCAGGCGGATGCAAAAACTGAAATTCAACACCTGTGTAAATCCGTTTGGCGTGTTGTACAACCCGCACTCCATTGCGCAAAACCTGTTACTCCTACTCCAAAAAAACGAATTTACCCCGGAAGATCTTTCCTTCCATAACGAATTATGGTTTAGCTTCTCCCACTACACGCTGTTCTCGCACACCGATCCAAAGCACTACCTGAAAATCATCAACGCAGCATTCGATGCCGCCAAAAAACAGATCAGCTCCACCAACGTGCTGAGTATCACCCTGGGCACCTCCTGGTACTATACACTCCGGGAATCGGGTAAACTGGTGGCCAACTGCCATAAGTTGCCTGCGGATCGCTTTCAGCGGAGCTTTTCCAAACCCGAACATTCCTTTCAGGTGCTGTTCAACGCTTTAAAGCATATCCAGGAAATTAATCCCGGGATACAGGTGCTGTTCACAGTGAGTCCGATCCGACACTGGAAAGATGGGGCGGTGGGAAACCAGCGCAGCAAATCGGCACTGATTCTGGCCATTCAGGAACTGGAAGAAAAGCTGGATAATGTGCACTATTTTCCTGCTTACGAACTTTTTATGGACGAATTGCGCGACTACCGGTTCTATGCCGCGGACATGCTCCATCCCTCCGAAATGGCCCAGTCAATAGTCTGGGAACGCTTTAGTTCAGCCTATCTGAGCCCTGAAAGCCTCCAACTCAGCCATCGCATCCAAAAATTACGCGAAGCTTTGGCGCATCGCCCGCGCTTCCCGGAGACCCATTCCTATCAGTCGTTTGTAGCCGCTACCCGAAACAAGTTCTCGGAGCTTGAAAAGGAATTTCCTTTTTTGAACTTCGATGAAGAGTTACAGAACCTCTGCTAGTTTGTTTAATATTTTATCGAAATAATTAAACATTCACTGGCTGCACGGTGTTTCTGTTTCATAAACCAGAAAAACATGAATCAAAAATACCTTACTGCTCTTATAATTTGCACCTTGTCGCTTGGAGCATTGGCCGAAACCACGAATACCGGCTACATTGAAGGGCGGATCTTTAACCGGGCTACCAACGAACCGATACCCTTTGCCAACCTGGTAGTTTTTGGAACCAATATTGGGTCGGTGAGCGACCTTGATGGCCGGTTTCTTTTTGCCGGTATTAAACCCGGCTATGTACGCATACAAGCCAGTTCGGTGGGGTTCGAAACCTATGTTACCGGCGAATTCCTGGTAACCAACTCGGCCAAAGCCTATGTGGAAGTGCCGCTTACCGAAGTGCCGCTGGCACTGGATGAAATTGTAGTGAAAGCATCGCCCTATCGAAAAACGGAAGAAAGCCCCGTATCGCTGCGCCGTATCGGCATTGAGCAAATCGAAAAAAACCCTGGTGGCAATCGCGATATTTCCAAGGTTATTCAATCGTTCCCCGGAGTAGCTTCAACCCCCGCCTACCGCAACGATGTAATTGTACGCGGCGGGGGACCCAGTGAGAACCGTTTTCTGCTCGATGGAGTAGAGATCCCCAATTTGAACCACTTTGCCACTCAGGGCGCTTCGGGAGGGCCGGTAGGTATCATCAACGTGGATCTGATACGCGAAGTGAATTTTTATTCCGGTGCCTTTCCGGCTAATATCTCGAATACCACCAGTTCCGTTCTGGATATGCGCCAGGTGGATGGCAACCCCGATCGGCTTAAATTCCGTGGATCAGTGGGTGCCAGCGACATGGCTTTCACCTTCGATGGGCCGTTGAGCAAGAACACCACCTACATTGCTTCGGTTCGTCGTTCGTACCTGCAATTTCTGTTTGCGGCTCTGGAGTTACCCTTTCTGCCCACTTATAACGATTACCAGCTAAAGGTAAAAACCCGGATCAATACCCGGAACGAATTCACTTTTATAAGTTTGGGCGCACTCGACCAGTTTGCCCTGAACCTGAATGCCAATAAAACCGCCGATCAGCGTTACATCCTCAGTTTCCTTCCGGTGAACGAACAATGGAACTATACGGTGGGAACCGTACTCAAACATTACCACGACAATGGCTACAGCACCTGGGTATTGAGCCGCAACTATTTGCACAACACCGCTTACAAATACCTCGACAACCGCGAAGATTTGTACAAAACTTTTGACTATGCCTCGGATGAAATCGAAAACAAATTCCGATACGAGCGCAACCTGCTACCTTCCAACGGTATAAAATTTAGCTATGGAGTAAACGGGGAATTTGCCAAATACACCAACTATACCTTCAATAAGGTATTCGCCGGTGGCCGGCTCACCGACTTCAGCTATACCAGCTACCTGGATATGTTTCACTACGGACTCTTCAGCCAAGCCGCTAAAACCTGGTGGGATAACCGGTGGACGATTTCTGCCGGCATCCGGGCCGATGGCAGCAGCTATTCAACGGCTATGAACCAACCATTCGGAAACCTTTCGCCACGGGTAAGTTCCGCTCTGGATCTTTCACAAAAACTCACCTGGAACACCAATGTGGGCCGCTACCAGCAGCGGCCAGCCTATACCCTTATGGGTTATCAGAATGCTGCAGGCGAACGGGTAAACCACAACAACGGGTTGAAGTACATTGTTTCGGATCATCTGGTTTCCGGGCTGGAATACCGCCCGAATGAACTGACCCAGCTAACCGCTGAAGCCTTCTACAAAAGATACAGCGATTATCCCTTTTCGTTGCAGGACTCTATACCCATGGCCAGCAAAGGAGCCGATTATGGAGTGTTTGGGAACGAAGCCGTGCGTTCAACAGCCGAAGGCCGTGCGTATGGGGTTGAATTATTGGCTCGCTGGCAGGATTTACTGGGTTTCAATACCGTTCTTTCCTACACCTGGGTGCGCAGCGAATTTAAGGATAAGCGCCCCGCTTACGCCGGACAATACCTGCCTACCACCTGGGATAACCGGCACCTGTTGAACATAACCGCTACCCGCACCTTTAAAAACGATATCTATGTGGGTTTTAAATGGCGTTTTGTGGGAGGAGCACCCTACACCCCCTATAATCAAGAATTATCCTCGATACGTGCAGCCTGGGACGCCCAATCGGGACCATACCTCGACTACAACCGGTACAATCAGAGGCGGTTAAAGGCTTTTCACCAGCTCGACGTACGCTTCGACAAGCAGTGGTATTTTGCCAAATGGTCGCTCAATCTGTACATCGATATACAGAACCTTTACAATTTCAAAGCCGATGAGCCCGACCGGCTGATCCGGAGTTCGTTCCTGGACCCCACGCAAAACGACAGCTACCTGGACGAAAACGGCATAGAGCGGTACCAGCTGCAGAATTTAGAGAGCGATGGCTCCGGAACGGTACTGCCTACATTGGGCATCATAGTAGAATTTTAATTTCCAGGTAACCGATAAAACAGATCCGTAATGAACACACCAAAAAATATTCTCTGGATAGGTTTCGCTGCACTGCTACTTGTACTTTGGGGACATCCCTCGTGCAGCACCTCCCGGCTCTCCAATCCGCTCTCCACCGACACACTCCGGTTAAACCCCGCCGGACAGGGAAATTTCATTGAATTCGAATTCCGAAAAGGCCCTGAACATAACCATCCGGTAATGGCACTGTGGATCACCGACACTTCCAATGCTTATCTGCAAACCCTCTATGTTGCCCAATCGATATCACGTGGCCGTTTCGAGCACGGCGACAAAGCCTCCGGTTTTTGGCAACCCGGTTCCATTAGAAGGCCTGCGGCCCTGCCCGTATGGGCGCACAGCCGCAACATCCCCACCAACCATGGAGACTATTTGCCCACCGAAGCCCACCCGGTTCCGGATGCCTATACCGGAGCAACACCCCCGGGCAACTTCCTGATTTCCACCTATACCGACCAGCCTCTACCCCCGAATATCTTTATTTATTTCGAAATCAATCAGACCTGGGATTGGAACCAGTTTTGGAATAACTCCAGGTATCCCGACGATACCGATTACCAATCGTCCTGCCAGCCAGCCCTGGTATATCGTGCCCGAGCCGATAATAACGGCCGGTGGGAAGTGAGTCCTTTCGAACTGTTGGGGCACAGCCATTACAACGGCAGTGACGGCGAAATTTACCCCGATGTAAGTACGCTGACTACGGCCAAAGAAATCACCGAACAAATACGCATAACGATACAATAATAAAATGATCTGTATCACTGAAATCCAATGATAAATATCATTATTTATGCCCCTTAGAACTTAGGCAAGCTTTGTAACTTAAAAATTTAAAAAGAAATTATGAGTAGACGGCTTGTACAGAAGGTTCTGGGTTATTTTGCACTTACCTGCTTAACGCTCTGCGGTTATCCTGCCCTTGCTGCAGCTAACAATATTGAACAACAAATTGAAGAACAAATCAGCCTAGCCCGGAAAGCGGAAGAAAACGGAAACCCAACCGACCAGGCACGCTACTATACCAAACTGGGATATTTATACTGGCAAATTGATGCCAAACTGGAAGCAATCGACTTTTTCAGCCGCTCTGTAACCGTTAACGAAAAACTGGGCAATAAGAACGCTATTAAAACCCTTTACAACAACCTGGGTTTAATCCATTCCGAACGAGAGGAGTACCAGAAGGCCATTGGCTTTTTCGAAAAGAGTCTCCATTTAAATTTAAACCAGCAAAACAAAGCAGAAGCCATTGCCGACTATCTGAATATTGCCTTGTGTTTTCAGTCGATGGGCTATTATTCCGAATCGAACAACCGAGCCGATCAGGCATTGGAAAAAGCCCTTGAAATCAACAACCTGAAACAGGCAAAAACGGCTTACGGAATACTTGGCGAGAACTATGAAAAACTGGGCGAGAGCAAAACTTCTGCCAGCTATTACGAAAAATATGCAGCCCTTACCAAGCACCTGCAACAGGAAGAAATGGCTGCTATGGAGAACCGAACCCGCGAAGTGGAAAGCCAGGTAGTTTCCAAAGAAAAGGAACTGGCCAGCACCCGAAGCGACCTTAACCAGCAACTGGAACTCAACCACGAAATGCAACTGCAAAATGAGTTGCTCAATAAGGAAAATCAACTCAAGGAAGCCGAAAAAGCCCGCCTGGAAGCAGAACAGGAACAACTCAAAGCCCGGGAAAAAACCCGGCGTACACGGTTTATCGGGTTGGTGGCAGTGCTCATTCTGTTCGGCTGCATTATTAGCCTGATCATGTGGCAACTGGCCCAAAAGAAAAAAGCCAACCAACAGTTGAAGGAGCAAAATTTCGAAATTGAAAAGCAAAAACTCGAAATTGAAAAACAACGAGATTGGGCCAACCAGCAAACCAAAAAAATTACCGATAGCATTCAATATGCCCAACGTATTCAAAAAGCCGTTCTCCCCCCCCTGGAAGCCTTCGACGAAACGTTTGAGGATTATTTTGTGCTCTATAAACCGAAAGATATTGTTAGCGGAGACTTTTATTGGACCACCCGAAAAGACCAGGTCATGATTCTGGCTGTGGCCGACTGCACCGGACATGGTGTGCCGGGAGCCTTCATGAGCATGCTGGGTGTGGCCTACCTCAACGAAATCGTCAATAAAATTGCGGTGAACAAACACATCAGCACCCTCAACGCCGATGACATTCTCAACGAACTTCGTGAAATGATTATTTCCTCGCTGCGACAAACCGGCGACCCCAGAGAGCCCAAGGATGGCATGGACATTTCCCTTTGTATATTCGACTTTGAACGCAAGGCTATGCAGTTTGCCGGTGCAAACAATCCGCTGTTCCTGATCCGAAAGGGAGAACTGATAGTGTACACCGCCGACAAAATGCCGGTTAGCCACCACCAAAAAAAGGATGTGCTCTTTACCAAACATGAACTGGAATGGCAGCCTGATGATAAGATCTACCTCTTTTCCGATGGCTATGTCGATCAATTTGGTGGCGACCAGAAACTTAAATTCATGGCCAAGCGCTTTCGCGAACTGCTGCTAAAAATACACCACTACCCCATGGCCGAGCAAAAGGCCATCCTTGATAAAAATCTGGCAGACTGGCGGGGAGATATACCCCAGGTCGATGACGTTTTAATCATGGGAATCAGCCTGGCAGGCAAAGTGCGCACCAAGCAAGCCAAATCGCACCTCAACTGGAGCGATAAAAAAATACTGATTGCCGAGGACACCGATGTAAATTACTTCCTGTTAACCGCTGTTCTGAAGGACACACGTGCGGCACTGGTGCGGGTTAAGGACGGCCAGGAGGCCATCGATTTTGTAAACAACAACGAGGTAGACCTGATCCTGATGGACATCAATATGCCCCGTATGAACGGATACGATGCTACCCGAAGAATCAAGGAAATCCGTAGCGATATTCCCATCATTGTACAAACCGCCATGCACTACGACGATGAAAGCGAGGAAGCCTTCAAAGCCGGAGCAGATGATTACATCGCCAAACCCATCGACTTAAAAACCTTTATGACTAAGGTGGAGAAACTCCTCAGCTAGGTTGAGCCCGGATTATGATTCAGGTTTTCAAAAAGAATATGTATCTTTAATAGTGTTCAAATACTTAAACGCATGAATCCCTTGTACATTCAAGCCACCGACGACACCCCTGAAATACACTTCGACAAAACCCAAGGCATTTTCAGAATAACCGGTAAATCGCTGCCCGAAGACGTAATCAGTTTTTATACCCCCGCCTTTTCCTGGCTGGAACAGTACATCTCCGACCCCAATGAGCACACGAAAGTGGAAGTTAAGGTGGTGTATTTCAACTCGGCCTCGCAAAGAGCACTAAACGAGATCTTTACCATACTAAGCCGGGTAAGAATTAAGAATAAAGAAATAGTGGTTGATTGGTACTTTATTGAGGATGATGAGGAAATGTGCGAAGCTGGCGAAGAATATGCCGATATCACCAAAATTGAATTTAACTTTAAAACCTATAACCCCGAATAGCCATGACGAATTATCAGCCATCGGTCTGTTTAAAATATCTCCACGCTATGTTCCGATACCTCCTCGTTGCAGGGCTCATTTTCAGCAACCTTGTGAGCTTTGCACAAAGTCAGTTAACTCATAAAAAAGGAACCTATATCGATTCAGATGGCAAGCTCTACGTAAATAAACAGCTGGGGCTATACGTTTGGCTCTCCACCTCACCCGATGAAAAAGCGCAAAAGTACCGTCTGTTCAGCGAAGCGTCCAAAGCCTACTCCAATCCCATGTATCTCGACACCGATGGATTCAATACCCTGCGGTCGCCTTCTGCTGTGGATACCGTAACGCATAAAACCGTGCTGCCGATGCAGGATATTGTTTTTGAAATCTATGCCGACGAAACCGCACCTACCACCACCATCGACTATAAGGTGAATCCCTTCCAGGCCGAACACAAAATCAACCTGGGAACCGGAACCGAAATTAGTCTTGCAGCGAAAGACCTGCTCTCGGGAGTTGACGCTATTTACTACTCGCTCGATGGCGCACCCTATCAACCCTACACCACACCTTTAAAGATAGAACAGGAAAAAGAATACAGCCTCAAATTCTATGCGGTAGACCATGTGGGCAATGTGGAGGAAGTGCATACCCGGGAGCTGGCCTACGACAAAACCTCCCCCGTAACGCAACTTACCATTGACGTGGATCAGTACGAAAACATTCTCTCGTCTCAATCCGCTATTACGCTATCGTCAGAAGATAAAGGTATAGGTGTTAAACACATTTATTACAAGCTGGACAACGGTCCGGAAAAAGTGTACACCGGAGTCATTCAGGCAAAATACATTTCCCAGGACGAGCACACCATAACCTATTACGCTACCGATAAAGTTGGGAATAAGGAAGCGGAGAGAACCTATGCATTCTATGTGGACAAAACCGCCCCGACCATTATTGAAGAAGTAATGGGTAAAAGTTTCTTCTCGGGAGGTAAAGAATATTCCTCAGGGAAAGCACGTCTAAAACTCACTTCGTTCGACAACAAGGCAGGAGTCAAGGAAATTCGTTATTCCGTGAACAATGGAGAATTTCTGGTGTATGACAAACCGGTATTTTTAACTCAGTCATCGGGCGTGTTAACCATACAAACCTATGCGGTCGATAATGTCAACAACCGATCCAGCAGCCAGCTGGCCAATCAAAAAACCAACATACCCTACATCGACCTTACCGGCCCCAAATTGGCCTACAGCATACAGGGAGCAAGTTTCACCACCCGCGATACGTTGTTTATAAACGCAACCAGCGGTATTGTGCTGAAAGGTACCGATTCGGAGGCTGGCATGAACCACATAGAGTATTCGCTCAACGACTCCACCACAAAAGAATATTCGAATGCCATTAAGGTGGCATCCGAAGGTTACAGTACCATTGCCTATACCGGTTTCGACAATGTGGATAATACCAGCTCCAGTTCATTTAGCTTTAAAGTGGACAATACCGGCCCCAAAATTCAGGAAAGTTTTGGTACCAGCCGGTTGGGTATGGAAAACGGCATTGCAGTTTACCCGGCTCACACCATCCTGTTCGTAACGGCCAACGATGTTGTGGTAGGTTTACAGCGTATTACCTATTGTTTAAACAATGCCCCGGTTAAAGAATCTACCGGTATGTTTACCCATTTGCCTAAAGGTAAAAATCAGATGACCATTACCGCTTACGATAAGCTGGGGAATACTTCTGAAAAGACAATAACTTTTATTGTTCAATAGAGCCGTTCGGCAATTGGTGCTCTCGCATAGCAGACGCATTTCACTCTTGAACAGTGCACTATGCAAAAACAGGGTATCCGTGCATTTCAAATAACAACGGCCTTACTCTTTGGTGTTATGGTATTTGCTCAGGATTACTACGCACATAGGCGCCAGATTATGGTGCAAAACCAGTTGGTAATTCGAGGAATTCAGAATGAGCGGGTGTTGGATGCCATGCAAAAAGTGGAACGGCACCGTTTTGTCCCCGACGACATGGTGGAAAAAGCCTACTACGATTGTCCGCTTCCTATCGGGTATGGCCAAACCATCTCGCAACCCTACATTGTAGCCTTCATGACGGAAATCCTGGATATCCGGCCTGAGGATAAAATTCTGGAAATTGGAACGGGTTCAGGGTATCAGGCCGCAGTGTTGTCGGAATTGTGCGACTCCGTTTTTAGCATCGAAGTAGTAGCTCCATTGGGGGTTGAAGCCCGTGAACGACTGGCTCAGTTGGGATACGGCACCATCCGAATTAAAATTGGAGATGGGTATCAGGGATGGTCCGAACATGCTCCCTACCAGTCCATCATTGTAACCTGTTCACCCACCCATATTCCCAAAGCTCTGAAAGAGCAGCTGGCCGAAGGAGGTAAAATGATTATTCCGGTGGAACAAAATTACGGCCAACAGCTAGTTCTGCTGGAAAAAAATCATGGACGTTTAAAACGCACTCAGGTGTTGGCGGTACGTTTTGTACCCATGGTGGATACCGGGGGAAAGAAATACTAAGTGAAAAAACTAAAAAAGGCTGCTCAAAACCTTGAGCAGCCTTCATATTTTCAGTTTGGGGAACTTCTACATCATTCCACCCATGCCGCCACCCATCGGAGGCATTGCAGGGGCATCTTCCGAAGGAATTTCAGCCACTACACATTCGGTAGTCAGGAACATACCGGCAATAGATGCGGCATTTTCCAGAGCAATACGTGCCACTTTGGTAGGATCAATAACTCCGGCCTTTAGTAAATGTTCGAATTTATCATCGTTGGCATTGTAACCAAAATCGCCTTTACCTTCCTTGATTTTCTGAACGATTACAGAACCATCCAGACCGGCGTTTTGAACAATCTGACGCAGGGGTTCTTCCAAAGCACGCAGGATGATTTGGATTCCGGTGTTTTGATCTTCGTTGGCACCGCTGATTTTAGCCACTTCCTCGATTGCACGGATGTAAGCTACACCACCGCCAGGGATAATACCTTCCTCAACAGCTGCACGGGTTGCACTAAGCGCATCGTCTACGCGATCTTTTTTCTCTTTCATTTCAACTTCCGAAGCAGCACCTACATACAGAACTGCCACCCCACCGGCTAATTTAGCCAAACGCTCCTGCAGTTTCTCGCGGTCGTAATCGGAGGTAGTATTCTCTATTTGCATTTTAATTTGCTTCACACGGCCATCGATAATGGCTTTGTCGCCGGAACCATTCACTATGGTAGTGTTTTCTTTATCCACAGTGATTTTTTCGCAGGTACCCAGCATATCCATTTGAGCACCTTCCAGAGTAAGGCCTTTCTCTTCAGAAATTACCACCCCACCGGTAAGTACAGCAATGTCTTCGAGCATTTCTTTACGACGGTCGCCGAATCCGGGTGCCTTCACAGCAGCAATTTTAAGTGAACCACGCAGTTTGTTCACTACCAGAGTTGCCAGCGCCTCACCATCCACATCTTCAGCAATAATCAGCAACGGACGACCCGATTGAGCCACCGGCTCAAGTACCGGAAGAAGGTCTTTCATGGTAGAAATCTTCTTATCGTACAGCAGGATAACCGGGTGATCCAGCACGGCTTCCATTTTATCGGTATTGGTTACAAAGTAGGGCGAGATGTATCCGCGGTCGAATTGCATACCTTCCACAACTTCTACAGTAGTTTCGGTACCTTTGGCCTCTTCCACAGTAATAACCCCTTCTTTTTTCACCTTGTGCATGGCCTCGGCAATCAGCTTTCCAATTTCTTCGTCGTTATTGGCCGAAATGGAAGCTACCTGCTTAATTTTTTCGCTGTCTTCGCCCACTACCTGCGACTGACCTTCGAGATTTTTAATAACGGCTGCCACAGCTTTGTCAATACCACGTTTGAGGTCCATTGGATTAGCTCCGGCAGTAACGTTTTTCAGACCCACGTTTACAATGGCTTGTGCCAATACTGTGGCGGTGGTGGTTCCATCACCGGCATCGTCGGCAGTTTTGGAAGCAACTTCTTTCACCAGTTGGGCACCGATGTTTTCGAAGTGGTTTTCCAGTTCAATTTCTTTAGCCACACTTACACCATCTTTCGTAACGCTGGGAGCACCGAATTTTTTCTCGATAATTACATTACGTCCTTTGGGTCCAAGGGTCACTTTAACCGCATTGGCCAATTTGTCCATTCCTTTTTTCAGAAGGTCACGGGCTTCTATATCAAATTTTATTTCTTTAGCCATATCTAAAAGTTTTTCAAATGTTGTTTTGTACTGTAAGTTACTCTTTTGCTAAAATGTCCGACTGCCGCATAATAAGGTATTCGGTACCATTGATTGACAACTCGGTTCCGGCATATTTTCCGTAAAGCACTACATCTCCTTCTTTCACTTGCATGGTAACATCTTTGGTTCCTGCGCCAACAGCAACCACCACCCCTTTTTGAGGTTTCTCTTTGGCTGAATCGGGAATAATAATTCCACTGGCAGTTTTTTGTTCTGCAGGTTGTGGCTCAACAACTACTCTGTCGTCCAGAGGTGTAATATTCACTTTCGACATACTATTTATTTTTTAATTAAACATTCGGTTTTAAAACACTGTCTGCGCATACTCATATTCTGTGCCAAGCCAATATTCTGGTCATAATTTCAAAAAAATACGACAGTTTAACAGTCTTGGAAGATGTATTCCCGGAATCTGGCAAAAGAAGGCTGTCAAAATATCCGGTTATGCTGCAAGTTACGTTGAAAATAGAAAACAAAAAAAATGTCAGCCCTGCGACAGACTGACATTTTATATGTTTTGCAGTAGATATTATTCTTGAGGTTGATCATCGGGCATACCTGCTGGCATTTGAGGCAATCCTGCATCAAAATCGCTGGCATCCATTTGGGTTTCAATCCGCGACTTAACTTCCTCCACCGGTTTGTCAATAACCCAGCTGGCCAAAATGCTAAGTGCAAGAAGCACACCGGCAAGAGTCCAGGTAGCCTTCTCCAGAAAATCGGCGGTACGCCGTACCCCCATAACCTGATTGGAAGCTCCAAAGTTTGCGGCTAAACCGCCCCCTTTTGAATTCTGTACCAGAACGACCAGAATCAGCAAGCCACACACAATCAAAATCAGTACCGATAAAAGAGTAAACATAATAGTGTTATTTACGATTTATGAATAAGTTTCTTTATTTCTGAAATTTGCCCCGCAAAGTAAGCACTTTTTTCCGGATATTTCAAGCTTAATTTCTCATAGGCCAAAATAGCCTTAGTGTAATTTCCCTGCTTCAGGTAAATCTGCGCCAGTGTATCGGTAAAGAAGCTTTCATGTTCTTTCACACTATCGGCCGAAATATCTTCCTGTTCCTTAGCTGCATCGGAATTTCCGGTTATTTTGGGATTGGCCTGAATAAAACGATCGATCAGGGAAGCATTATCGGTGGTTTCGGTATCGCCATACAAAGCATTCAGGTCGTACGGAATTTCGGCACGTATTTCCCGGATCAGATCCGCCTTTCCGCCCGATGGGTCTTGTGCCGGCTTCACCGGTTCAGCAATGGGACGATCCGTAACTTCATTTTCCCGAAAGCGCTCATTCTGCCCTTCGCCATCAGCTATCCTTTCCTCGGCAGATACCGAGGACAGTGTTGGAGGAGCCATGGTGACATCGTCATGATCCCATTCGAGCAGGGCATCGTCGTCAAACGATTTTTTTGCCACCCGCGGTGCTGCCGATTCATGCTCCGGTGCACGACCATAGGTTTTACGCACATCAATGGCCAAGCCCGGTGTGAATTCCCGCGAACGGTCGGGAGTTCCCGTATACCGTTTGAATTGTTGGGTCACGGCATCGGAAATATTTTCCTGGAGCGATTCTTTGTATTCCTTCTCGGGCTGAATGTTTCCAGTTGCCTTCTCTACTTCCGGCATTTCCGTATCCGGTTCGGCAACGGGAGTTTGCAGCAAATAGTACAGCACTTTTCGGTCGCACACATAGGCTGCAGTCCGATGCAGTTCCTTAGGGTCGGCCTGACCCTGAAGGTTCTGCAAATTTTTAATCCGAAGCAGATGGGCGGTTTGAAAATACGGATAGTTTTTAAGCCATTGTTCAATGGTCAGGAGGCTCGAAGCATTCAATGCCCCGGGATTTTGTATGTATTCTATCAGTCGATCCGCGTCCATAGCCATTGCTTCCAATTACCAGTTCACAAAAGCCCGGTTAAATATTTCGTCAATAATTTCATCAACAATTTCCTCGGATAAAGCGGCTTCCACGGAGCCAAAATCCACCGAACTGTCAAATTCACGATAACGGCTGAAATTCTGGTCAAAACTGTCTTCGGGTTTGATGGAGTTGCTGTACTTTACCCGTATTTGAATGGTGAAACGGGTTTTAGCGGCTACATCACCGGCTGCTATGGCAGCAGGTGCCAGGGTGTACCCGGTTATCTCCCCGGAAAAATCCACATCGCCCAGGCCATTGACCAACCGCAACTTGGTGTTCCCTTCCATATACTCCTTAAGGGCGGAGGTGAAATTTTGGCTCAACGAAGGTTCTACTCGCGACGCCCGGTTGTTGAAGTATTGTACCGACATGGTTTTTATAGCCGGATTGATATCGGCACCCCCCTTCATGTCGTAACGGAGGGTAAAGCATCCTCCCATCATTAAAGTACTGATAACCAAGCTGAAAATTAATGAAAATTGCCGCATATTACATGTCCATTAAATTGTATTCCTTTATTTTCCGGTAGAGCGTCCGCTCCGAAATTCCCAGTTCCTGAGCGGCATATTTACGTTTTCCGCGATGCTTTTGCAGGGCCTTGGTAATAAGTTCTTTCTCCTTCTCCTCCAGCGAAAGCGATTCTTCCACGATTTCCTCCGTATCCTGAATGATTTCTTCATCGCGCCGGGTGGCATATTCAAAGGTCGAAACCGCGGGTTCCGTCGGAATGTGCATCTCGGGTTCGTCGTTTATAAGGCGCTTAATCAAATGCTGATTGTCCTCATGCAGATCGTGAGCCACTGTTCCGCGTTGCATAATGTCCAGCACCAGTTTCTTCATGTCGTTCATATCCTTTTTCATATCAAAAAGGACCTTATACAAGATTTCCCGTTCGCTGTTAAAGGTCTTTTGATCGATGGGGGCATTGTAAAGTGCGGGCAGTTTATCTTCATAGAAATCAGGCAGATAATTCCTCAGCACCGCGCCATCAATATCGCGACGGGTTTCAATAACCGAAATTTGTTCGGCCACATTTTTCAGCTGTCGTATATTTCCCGGCCAGCGATAATTCTGCAGCAACCGCACAGCATCGTCGCTCAGGCTGATGGAGGGCATGCGGTTGCGTTCGGCAAAATCAATGGCAAATTTCCGGAACAGGATATGAATATCGTCTCTGCGGTCGCGCAGGGGAGGTATCACTATGGGAACGGTGTTGAGTCGATAGTACAAATCTTCGCGAAAGCGGGCTTCCTTAATGGCATGCGGAATATCCACATTGGTGGCCGCAATTACACGCACATTCGTTTTAAAAATTTTGGAAGAACCCACCCTCAGAAATTCACCAGTTTCGAGTACGCGTAACAGCCTAACCTGGGTGGAAAGTGGAAGTTCAGCCACCTCATCGAGAAAAATGGTACCGCCGTTGGCTACCTCAAAATACCCTTTGCGGCTATCGTAGGCACCGGTAAACGAACCTTTCTCGTGGCCGAAGAGTTCAGAATCGATAGTTCCTTCCGGAATGGCACCACAGTTTACGGCAATATAGCTGCCATGCTTTCTCGAACTGAACTGATGTATAATTTGAGGGAAGACCTCCTTTCCAACGCCACTCTCTCCGTTGATAAACACCGACAAATCGGTAGGCGCTACCTGAACCGCGATGTCGATGGCACGGTTCAACCCCTCCGTGTTTCCAATAATTCCAAAACGTTGTTTGATACTTTGAACGTTCATGTGTATAGCAAGAAAAAATGTCAGACAAACCAAGAAGAACCCTAAGAAACACGGGGTACCGCAATCGGTGGGTTTTGCTTCTACCTGACAAAATTACACTTTATACCCAACTTACGCAACAGAAGTTTTAGGTAGCGGTACGGCCGGAGTTTTCCGAAGAAATAGTCGTAAATCAGGGAGTAGGGCATCAAATGTTTTGAACTCCGCATTCAATTTGTTTACAGATTCGGACTGGTTCATTCCTCAAAATACAACCACGAGTTTACTTTTTGTTTGAAGGTTTTTTCCGGTTTTTCTCTTTTCAGCGAATATTTGTCGAAATACACCTTGTAGGATAGCGAGGGCATTATAGGGAACAGGCTTAACTGGTACAGTTTGGTGGGCAAATAACCGTATTCGGGCGAGGGGTAGAATATTTCGCCGGTGCCACCGCTGTTGTAGTAATACATGTACGGGTTCTGCCGGTTGTAAACGTTGTAAACGGAGAAGGTCCAGGTGGAAGGGAGTTTTCGCCTTTTGGTCAACCGGGTGTAGGTAAGAGCTATATCCATACGGTGGTAGTTGCGCATGCGGGCACTGTTGCGTTTGCCGTAAATAAGGGCATCGTAGTAGAAGGGTTCTTCGGAGTGGAACAGATATTCGTCGGCAACCAGATGGCGGCCAATGGCCGGGGTGTAGGGCAGGCCGGTTTGGTATATCCAGCTAAGGCTGAAAGTGAGTTTGGGTTTTATGGGTAGGATAATACCGGCATGGATGCTGTGCGGCCGGTCGAACTCAAAGAGGTATTCCTCGCCGGCATTGATTTGACCGAACTGCCGCGTGGTATGCGACAGGGTGTAATTGGCAAAGCCGGTCCAGGCGCCGTAATTTTTTTGCAGCGACACCTCCATGCCCTGCGAATGCCCCCGGCCGCCGCTTTCAATCTTGCTTTGCCAGTGCGCATCGCCGGCCAGGTAGCTGTAGCCCTCGCGGTAGGTGGCCAGGTCGTACAGGTTTTTATGATAAAACTGAAGTTCCAGTGCATACTTCTTCTGCTGAAAATAGCCGTTCCAGCCGGCAGTATATTGTTCCGACCAGGCGGGAGACAGGTTGGAACCTGCCGGTATCCATATTTCGTTGTTGACAAAGCTCTGGGGGGTAAAAAGCAGGTGCGCGTGCTGGGTAACCTGCATGTAGCTGGCATTTAGAAACTGATCGGGGGCAACTTTTACCTGCACCGAAGCACGGGGTTCCGGTCTGAAATGCGCATAGTTTTCCGTAAAGTAGGCGGTAGCGCGGGTGCCAAGCTGTAGTTCAACCCGTTTGAAGAGGTGAAGGGTATTGTTCACGTACAAGGCCGGGTTCAGGGAACGGGTAATATCAGTAACATGAGCGGACGAGTTATTATTACTTACCAACCGGTTGGGTTCATGGATCAACAGGTGCGTTTGCAGGCCAAAATCCAAATTCCAACCGGCCCGGGGGGTGAACTGAAAATCGGTACGCTGGTAAAAATCCTGAACCGAAGCGCGGTAGCGTAAGCCAATGTCTTCGGCAGCTTCGCTGTTACGCATTTGGGAAACCTGTTTCAGGCGGTAGCGGGAATAGGAAATGCCCGAAGTCATAAAGAGTTTTGCGGAAAGTACCCGGTTCCAGCGAGCCGATAGCATCCAATTGCCCCAAGCCGTAGCCTGCCGCGATTTTTCGGTTATCCCCTGCTCCTTCAGTACCGACCAGTAATGGAGGTAATCGTCGCCCTGGTAGAAATTGAGGTAGTAGCTGTTGGCGGCATTGGGCTTCCAGGAGAGTTTGGCATTTACATCGTGGAAGCCATACACCAGGTTGAAGTTGTCGTCTACGAGGGTACATATACCCATGTAAAGCGCTTCGGTAAGTGTTTTACGGCCCGATACCAGGAAGGTGGCATTCTTCAGCCGCAGGGGGCCTTCGAGGGTGAGCCCCACTCCGGTAATACCTGCATCGTAAGAGCCTTTGAGGGTGTCGGGGGCACCTTCGCGCTGGGTAATGTCTAACACCGAGGAGAGTTTGCCGCCCAGCGATGGGGGGAACGCTCCCTTGTAGGTGCTTACGTTGTTGATGGCCTCGGGGTTGAATACCGAGAAAAAACCGCCCAGGTGGTTCACGTAAATCAGGGGGGTCTGGTCGAGCAGGTAGAGGTTTTCGCCCGGGTTGCCGCCCCGCACCAGCAGCAGGCTGGAACCCTCGTTTTGCGACTGGATGCCCGCGTGCATTTGCAGGCTTTTCATCAGGTCGGGGGTGGCACCCAGGGCAGGGAGCAGTTTCATTTCCCGGGCCGATACACTAGTGATATTGCCGCCGGTATTCCGGGGGGCACTTATTTCAACGGCTTCCAGCTCGGAACCTGGTTTTAAGGCAATTTGCAATAGGGGGTGGGCTGCCGATGTAATGGAGCAGCTAAACGGTTCGTAACCGATAAACGAAACGTTCAGTCGGGTACCCTCGCGCACCACCAGCTGAAAGTAGCCGTACTGATCGGTACACAGGGTTTGTTTGCCCACACTGTCGGTAATATGGGCGCCAATAAGGGCTTCGTGAGTGTACACATCCCGAACAAAACCCGAAACCGAAATGGGGCTTTGCGCCAGGGCGTGGCCAGCGATAAACCACAACAGGATGCGGTGTATTTTGAAAAATGTTTTCATGAAAGAAGCTTACTGAATAGGTTCGGGATAGAGCGTATCGGACAGGGTTGCCGCATAGCCGGCAAAGATTCCGTAGCCGTTTTCTACATTGGAATAGAGGTTGAATACCGGAGGCGCCCCGTTGAGGTCGGAGGTATAGCGCCCCTGCTGGTAGAGGAAAAGCCGTTGCAGGTAGTGGTAGTAGTGGGCACTCAGGGCGCGCAGCTCAAGCAGCACGGGATCCAACTGGCGGGAACCTTGTTGCAGGCCGATGTGCTGGTTGTTGCGGTAGTTGAAGGTGAGGGTATAGTGGCCGTTTTCGATCAGGGTATCGCTGAACACCAGAAGGGGCAGGCCTTCGTTAAGCAGCACGGTATCGGTAATATCCAGGAACTCATCGGGCGATCCTCCCTGGCGGAGAACAATTTGGTAGTAGTTTTTCTCGTGGGGCGGGTCGTTAAAGTCCAGGGTGATGGACGAGTAGCCCCAGCCCTCCTCATCGCGCCCGGCCAGGGAGGTGTGGCTGACATGGGTAATTTGCGGGGCAGCAGGCACAAAATCGCCAGCCGTAGCGTTGGGCAAACCGGGGAGCGAAACGGCCACCTGATAGGAAGTGTTGGCTTTCACCGGCGCGATCGCCTCATACAGGCCGTTGCCAGCATAGAGAAGGGTTTCAGCCGGCTGGTGTTCGCAGTATAGCAGTACGGTAGCATGCTCTGCCCCGTACAACTGGCTGGTATCGATAGCGTCTGTGGTGGAAACATGCACCCGCAGCAGGCTGTCGGCAGCCAGAAAGGCATTGATTACCGGTTGCTGCGCGAAGGGTGGGAATTCGTCCTGTACGAGCTTGCGGCAGGCCAACAGCGACAGGG
>QKEH01000153.1 GCA_003252385.1 Bacteroidota bacterium
TTGGAGAAAACGCATTTCAAAACCGGTTTCTGCAACATCGAAGAAGGCGGAGGCAGCATTTACTACGATATTTCCTTCTTCAAAAAGTTGCAGCTGCCATGGTTCTATCTGAAAAATTATGCGAAAAATCCGGCCTATTTCAACGAGTCGGTATGGGATACCGTGGGCGCTTTTTTTTCGGCCTACTTCATTAAGCACGACTACATCTTTCTCTACCATTACATTCCCTGGAATGAGGAAGAAATAAATGAGACACTGATTAACCTCTACGACTGGGAGTTATCGCCAGATACCCCAACTACGTGGCGCATTGGCGATGGCACGGCGGCTTTTTACAACTACATCTACTATGGTATGGCCGGCATTACCGAGAACGATACCCTGCGCAGTAACCAGATACGCGAAGGGCACCTGAGCCGCGAAGAAGCTTTAAGGAGGGTTAACCTCGAGAACCGGCCCCGTTGGGAATCGATCCGGTGGTATTGCGATACCATAGGTATTGATATGAACGAGGCCATCCGGCGAATTAATCAGGCACCCAAAGTGAAATTGCTTCAGGGCTGACCAAGCTGACAGTACGTACATAAATAGACCACCTGCATGAACCTTTCTATTGAAGAACAAAAGCAAAAGGAATACTACAACCGCATTTCGGGCGAGTACGATGTGCACTATGCCAGTGAGGGCGCGCTGCGGTATAAATACCGACTGTTCGATAAATTTTTAGGACAAATGGACTTTGCCGGAACTACGGTATTGGACGGAATGTGTGGAGGCGGACAGAACTCGGGCTATTTCGAGGGTAAAGGGTGCGAAGTTTACGGTATCGACATTTCTGAAAATCAGTGTGCGCAGTATGCCCGGCGTTTTCCGGCCAATAAGGTGGTATGCGGTTCGGCCAGGAATACTCCTTTCGAGGACAATTATTTCGATTTTATCATTACCGATTCCGTACACCACCTGCATCCGTATATCGACGAAACCTTTGCCGAATTCAACCGCATACTCAAACCGGGCGGCATGTTGCTCATGTGGGAACCTTCGGCTCGGTCGGTTCTCGATTATGCCCGGAAGCTTTGGTACCGGATGGATACCAAATACTTCGAAGCCAACGAGAAATCCATTGACCCCCAAATGGGGCTCAAAGGCCGGCTGTTCCGTCTGCGCCGGAAATTTTATGGTGGTAATGTGGGCTACCTGTTTGTATTCCTAACCATGGCGTTGCGAATACGTTCGCGCTACTTCGTCCTCCTCAATACATCCCTTATCCAGTTAGACTATTGGCTGTCGCATCTGCAATTCCGGTTAACCTCCCTGTGGGTATTGTTACTCTACCAGAAAAATGCTTAAGAATAAACGCCTTACCTCTGTGCTAACCGTGGCTATAACCCTGGTTTGTATCTATATTATTTTAGTGAATGTAGATACCGAGCGCCTGAGCCGAACCTTTCGAACCATACCCTGGTATGTTTTTACCGCCAGCCTGTCGGTTCATTTTCTGGCCTACATCTTTCGTGCGCTGGTGTTCCTGAAATTGCTGGAGAAGGAAAAACTAGGCTTCCGTTTCGTTCTGTTAAATCATTGCATCCACAATTTTTACGTTCATGTGGTGCCTGCCAGCCTGGGGGAGTTGAGTTTTCCCTATCTGCTCAGGAACCGGGTGAGTCAGGGGAAATCGTTGTTGGCAGTGGTGGTATCGCGCCTGGTATCCATGATTTTCTTTGTAGGACTGTTGCTGCTGTCGGTGCTTTTTATTGATAAACTGGCAAAATACCCCGAAGTGCAAACCGCAGCCGGCGTGCTTACGGGAATGGGGGCATTGGCTCTGGCAGCTACCGGGGTGCTGCGCCGGCAGTTTTTGGCAGTGCTCGAACGATTAAAAGTAGCCCGGAACCGTTGGCTTCAAAAAACAGGCGAGCAGGCTTCCCATGCATTCACCTACCTGGCCAGCCAAAAAAGTTTAAAATCCATCGGCTTGTTGTCGCTCTACACGCTCTTGTCGGTGTTGGCGGTTACCCTGCATTTTAAAATCCTTTTTCATCAGCTGGGCTACGCCTTATCGCTTTGGGAAATTCTGTTTGTAAGCTCTATCGAAATCATTTTTATTGTTATTCCGGTGAAGAGTATCGGAGGGTTTGGCACGGTGGAAGGTGCCCTTACCATGGGGCTGCTCATGCTGGGTTTCGAATTGGAGCGTAACATTGAGACCAGCTTCGTCATCCATCTGATCACCCTTTTTAATGTAACCCTGCTGTTTTTAACCGCTACTGTCATCAAATTCCTTCAAACCCATGCAAAAGCTTAGCCGGTTTTACCTGCCTATACTGTTCCTGGTTTTTATGGCCATGAACCTTCGTATCAACCTGCATCCCGAGGAGGTGCGCAAGGATGCGTTTTATTACCACTGCGTGGCCGAAGCCCTGGCCGGCAATTCCTCGACCGTCATCAATACTAATCCGTCCTATCACGGACGCGATATAGGCGACATCATTCTGCCGGGCTATCCATTTGTGGCATCGTTGGTGTACCGCTTGTTTGGGGTGAACCCCAATTACATTTTCCTGTTTCAGTTTCTACTCACGGGTATTGCCCTGTTTTTGATCCACCGCATGCTTCGCGCCCTAACCTCCGATTTTTGGGCTTTCCTGGGCTGCCTGTGGCTCATTACCTACCGGCCTTTTTTGCGAACCATTTCTTCCTTTTACCTGGAGAATGCTACCCTTTGGATGCTCGTATTTGCGCTGTATGCCTTTTTCCGCCTTTACCAAACCCGGCGCATTCACTTCTTTTACCTGTATAGCCTGGCTTTTGCAGTGCTTATTACGTTTAACAACCGCTTTATCTTTCATTATGCCGTGGTTACCGTAGCGGTATTCATCTATTTCCTGCGGAAGGGGGAACCCACATTCCGGCACCAGCTTTTTTCCGGTTTGTTGGTGCTTTTGGTATTGCTGCCCTGGCACATTCGCCAGCACCACACCTATGGCCGGTGGGTGGTGTTTTCGCCCTTTGCCACCTCGTACAGCCAGGGCGAAGGCGACCCGCTGCTTACCAAGGCGTACAAACCCTTCGATGAGGTCTACGAATCGTTGTATAACAAATTGAACAGTAACCGGGAGCGAAAGGAATTTGAGCAGCTGTTTACTCCTGAGTACTACGATGCGTTAAAAGAACACCATCATCCCAATGGAGCAGGTAAGTATCTTTCCCGCTTAACAGGTTTCTTTAACCTCTACCGCACCAGCTATGCCTTTGGCTTTGGCGACGATTACCGGGTGAGCGGACCCAACCTTTCCAAAACACAGCTGTTCTTGGGTTGGGCATTCAATTTGGCCATCCTCCTGTTGTTTATGGGGTATCTTTTTTTTCGGCGCTACTACGGTTCCCAACCCGTATTGGTTTCGGTGGTCCCCTGGGGTTTGGTTGTGTTCTTGTTACCCGGGTTTTACCAATCCACGGACCTGATCAATATCGGTTTGCTTTTCGCAGCCTGTATTCCGGGTATTTACTTTGCGTGGAAGCAAAAAAACACTTTCCTTTTATTTTGTATACTACTTGTGGGGGCGCATATGGTACTGCATTCCTATACCCATTTTATTACCCGGTACCGGCTCACCGTTCTGCCACTACTCTTTTTACTGGCTATGTTTGGATTGAGTGAGCTGAACAAAACTTTTGCCGCTAAAAGGGATAGCCATGCTGTTTAATTCGCTGGAATTTGCGGTTTTCTTACCCTTGGTTTTTGCCCTGTACTGGTTGCTGCAAAGTTATGGCACACGGGCTCAGAACCTGTTGCTGCTGGTGGCCAGCTATGTTTTTTACGGGTGGTGGGACTGGCGTTTTCTGGCACTCATTGCGCTCAGTTCCCTGGTGGATTTCGGGGTGGGCTTGTTTCTTACCCGGCCATTGGGCGAGTGGCCCCGCCGGGTGGCACTGCTGTTTAGTGTGGTGGCGAACCTGGGCTTGTTGGGGGCATTCAAGTATTACAACTTTTTTATCGACAACCTGAGCGGGGCATTTCAGTTTTTCGGGCATCCCGTTACGCTGAACCATGCCCGATTGATTCTTCCGGTGGGCATCAGTTTTTACACCTTCCAGACCATGAGCTATACCATTGATGTATACCGCGGGAAAATTGCATCTTCTACCCATCCGATAGACTTTTTTGCCTACGTCAGTTTTTTTCCGCAGCTGGTGGCCGGGCCTATTGAGCGTGCCAGCAATCTGCTGCCTCAGTTTGCCACTCCCCGGTGTTTTGATGCCGTAAAAGCAGCCGATGGCATGAAACAAATTCTTTGGGGCTTGTTCAAGAAGGTGGCCATTGCCGATACCTGTGCCCTCTTTGTGAACGAAATTTTTGCTCGCCCAACCGATTACAGCGGGCTTACCCTGTTGTTAGGTGCCATGCTGTTTGCCATCCAGATTTATGGCGATTTTTCAGGTTATTCCGACATTGCCATTGGGGTGTCGCGCCTGTTTGGATTTTCGCTGATGCAGAATTTTGCCTTTCCCTACTTTTCGCGCGATATTGCTGAGTTCTGGCGTCGATGGCACATTTCCCTATCCACCTGGTTTCGCGACTATTTGTATATTCCCTTGGGAGGCAGTCGGGGCAAAGCATTGCAACGTATCCGGAACGTGTTTGTTATTTTTCTGGTAAGTGGTTTCTGGCACGGAGCCAATTGGACCTTTGTAACCTGGGGTGCTTTGAACGCCTTGTATTTCCTCCCATTATTACTCCTGAACCGGAACCGCAAAAATACCGATACGGTGGCCGAGAACCGGGTCTTCCCATCGCTCGGGGAACTGAGCCGGATGACGGGTACATTTCTGCTCGTATGTATGGCGTGGATCTTTTTTCGCGCAGAAAACCTGTCGCAGGCCGGACAGTATCTGCATCAGATGGTCAGTCATTTTGTTCCCGATTCTTTGATGGAAATTAAAGGGGTAATCGGCTATAAAATACTGGCGCTTATGGTACTCATAGGCCTTATGGTTCGAATGGAGTGGATCAATCGTTTCGGGCTTCACGGCCTGGCTCGAAGGAGCGAACGTGCCTGGTACCGCTACAGTGTGTATCTGTTGGTGGCTACAGTGGTGTTGTATACGGGTAATTATCACAATCCCAGTGAGTTTATCTACTTCCAGTTTTAAAAAATTTAGCGTGAAAGGGTTTCTGAAAAAATTGGGGCTGTTTGCACTGGTATTCATCCTCTTGAACATGTTGCTGGGTGCCCTGCTAACCCGGGTGTACCAATGGTATCCCGAAACCAAACACGATTGGATTTTCTCGAAAAAGGACATGCACTACGATTATGCCTTTTTGGGTTCATCGCGCACGTTGTTCATGGCCGATATCAATACCATCGATCAACATACCGGTTTGCAGGGTATTAATCTGGGGGTCGACGGATCGGGCATGGCCGATAACTTCCTTACCCTGTATCTTTTTCTTAGGAAAAACCAGGTAGATGCGGTATTCTTCCAAGTCGATCCGCTTTCGCTTTCGTCGGATAGTTCGTTCTCCGATCCTTTCAAGGAACAATCCTTTATTCCCTATCTGAACGATTGCGAAGTGTATACAACCAGCAAGGCTTTGGTGAAGACACGGTGGTTCTGGAGGGTGTTTCCCTGGAGCCGGTTTGTAGAGTTCAATTCGGTATATGAAATTCCAAATTTGTTATTGCGCATGGCTATTCATCATCGGAATTTCGAAACCCAAAAGGGGTATATTCCACTCACGGGAATTATGCACGCCGAGCCGGATTACCCGGTGAAGGTGAAGCAGTGTACCCGTCAGGATCAGGAGTTTCTGGAAAAAATCGGGTTGCTGTGCCATCAATACCGGGTTCCGCTGATTGTGTATACCGCTCCCTTTTTCAACTATGAAAAGTATTTTCGCTGCCCGGAATTTTCGCCCTATATTCAGAGTATTGCCGCCAAATATGCTGCATCCTATTACGACTTTTCAGGTGCCGGCCGATACAACCAACTTTCATTTTTTGAAGATTATACCCACATGAATCAGGAAGGAACAGCCGCGTTTTCGGGTACGGAACTGGCCGGGCTGGTGCAGGAATATTGCGTAGGAAGTTCCCCTGCAAGGCCTGCTGGAGTTCCTGGGCGTGCGGAAGCCTTAGGTCAATAACAATTGGAATAGCATGTTACGAATCTTAAAATCGCTTATTGCTGCTGTCTTACTGCTATCCCTGGCCGTGGTACTGTATCGTATGTATCGTTCAGGTAACCTGGTAGTGCCTCCCATTTATCATTCCGGTTTTCTCATTTTAAGCGTATGTTTGTTGCTCGGGGGTTTTGTGGCCGATGCGGCTGTGTGGCACTATCTGGCAAAGGTGTTTGGATTTAGGATTCGTTTTCGCGATACCTTCGTGGGATCGGGTTTGTTCGGTTTAACCAAATACCTGCCGGGGAAAGTATGGTTCGTTCTCGGAAGGGCGGGTTATATCACCAAAACAGCTCATAAACCCCTGGGAGAAGGAACCTATCTGATTATCCTGAGTCAGATCCTATTACTCTTAACCGGATTTGCTTATATTCCTTTGATGGCTTTTACCCCTGCCCGTTGGCTTAACTATTGGGCTTTGTTGGGTTTTGCCGTGCTGGCCGTTTTAATAATTATAAACATTCGCCCTGTGCTTCGGCTGGGTTTCCGTTGGTATCGCAAACTGAATCCGAAAAGCGATTTGAATCCGGTGGAACTTTCTCGGGCAAATATTTACACTACACTGGCACTGAGCCTGCTGGTATGGTTGTGTTGGAACCTGGGGTTCTATTTTTTACTGCGCAGTACCCATACTCAGGCCATTCCCTGGGCCAGCTTGGGTGTTTTCTCGATTGCTACCTGTGCCGGTATGCTGGCATTGGTGGTACCCGGCGGTATTGGCGTGCGGGAGGGAGCCATGGTGCTGTTACTGCTTGCCGTGGGGTTGACCAACCAGCAAAGCACGCAAATTGCAGTGGCCGGCCGGCTTTGGTTCTTACTGGGCGAGATAAGCATGTTTGTGATTAGCGGACTGTTGCATCTGAAGCGCCGATATGTGATGGTGCATACTTCACCCATTCCAAAAAGCACTCGTGAATTCACCTTGTAAACCTGTTAAAATCTAACTGATTCAACCATGTCAATATCTAAAATGAATAAAGAACTCATTGGGATTACCCTGTTGAGTACTTTTTTTACCGTACTGGGAGTGAACCACGGCCTCGATAACAGCGTGGGAGGACCAGCGTTATGGTCTGACGAAACCCATTTTATGCGATCGACCCTGAATATTGCCCAGGGCATGAATGGATACTACAACGGCTTTTATGTTTCGTTCCTCTATTATTACCTGGCGTTTATTGCGGTGGCCGTTCGTCTGGTTTTAGGCTTCATGGGAGGGAGGTACCACTCCATCGAAGATATTCGAATGGAGTTTTTCAGCGAACCCAATTCCCTGTACCTGAGTGGCCGTTTGGTGGCGGTGGTCTTTACCGTACTTCTGGTGGTGGGTACCTTCTACATGCTAAGGAAAATGGTAAACCGCAAAGTTGCCTGGGCAGCAGCTCTGTTGCTGTTATTCGATATCACGGTTCAGAAGTATGCCATAATTATGCGTCTCGAAGGTACCTTTCTGTTTTTCTTTCTGCTTACTTTTTATGCCTGCTACCGACTGGTGGAACGGCAAGGGGATACTCATCCGCAAAAGCTGTTGGGCGGCTACATTTTTGCCGGTATAGCCGCCGGACTCACCTTTAGCATCAAGTACAATGGTATGTTTGTAATTCTTGCGGTGGTGGCAACCCATGTTTGGCTGAATCTCAGGCAACCCCGCAAGTGGCTGTCGCTGAATTTGGTAGCTGCTTTTGCCGCATTTCTGATCACCTTTGTGGTTTTAAATTATTTCCTGTTTAGCAGTGTCGATCGCTTTATGGCCAACTTTGCTTACGGTGCACTCCAAAAAGGAGCCACGGTGAGCCACCGGGTGAACACCACAGGAAGCGACCATACCTGGATCAATATTCTTACCTATGCGCTCCCGGAGTACCTGGGGGTCTCTTTTTACCTATTGTTTTTAGGTAGTTTACTGGCTGGGGTATACCTGCTACGGAAAGGCATCCCAGCCGGCTCCGGACGGAATATGCTGGTTCTTTCCTACCTCTTTTTGCTGACCTACTATCTACCCATTGGCTACTTTAACCGGTGCTGGGATCGCGATATTATGCCACTGATTCCTTTCATGTATATAGGCTATGTGCTTGTGGCCTGGTTCGGGCTTCAAGGCGTGATAGCCAACGAAAAAATACAGGGAATAGTTTTTGGCTTGCTGGTTGTACTACCATTGGGGATCAATCTGTGGCGCAGTGTCGATTATAAGCTGGCCTGTTTACAGCCCGACCCCCGAAATCTGGCTAACGAGTGGCTGCAACAGACTGCCGAAAACGGGAATACCATCTATCAAAACACCGAGATACACGGGGTGCCACTACCAATGACCGCGGAATACTATTCCGGCTTGTATGAAGCCACCCGGGGCAAACAGATGAAATACTTGTTGGATATGGCCCGGCACGACACCCTGACCAAGCGCTTTAACCTGCAGGCCAATTGGAACGAGGCCGATTATGTTTTGATCAGTTCCCGGAGTTCTTCGAGAGTGCATACGAACTACCTCACAAAGCGCACGATTTTTCCTTCGCGCAGCTACTACATTCCGGCCATCACGGTATACACCGGCAGGTAACCGTCAATTCTCTTCGTAAAACTAAACTTACAATCATGGGCGTACTATCAGCTTATTTAAAGCGTAAGCGGGCTGCCACGAGTGGCAAATACATACAGGGCACGGTGCTGGAACTGGGCTGCGGCGATGCAGCTACCATCCAACAGTATGCTTCGGAAATTACCCGTTATGTGGGCATCGATCACAACCGGGAGTTAGTGGAGCAGTTGCGGGTTAACTATCCGCAGCATCAATTTTATGCCATGGATCTTGATTCCGATACCCTTCCGCCCAATGGTAAATTTGACACGATCTTGGCTCTGGCTGTGATTGAACACATTTACAACCAAAAGCACTTTATGCAACAGCTGGTTCAGAATCTGAAACCCGGAGGACGCATCATCCTTACCACCCCAACGCCCTTAGGTAACGATGTGGTGTATACCCTGGGTGCGCGGCTGGGCCTGTTCGATATAACGGGCGGTTTGAACGATCATATTGTGATCTACAACAAGAAACGGTTTTACTTAATGGCCCGGGATATGAATTTGGAGGTGGAAGTGTACCGGACCTTTCAATTGGGATGCAACCAGTTGGTGGTTCTGAAACACCTGACAAACTCTCGGTAACGAACTAATACGTACAGTATGAAACTCATCATTCAGCTTCCGTGCCTGAACGAAGAAGCAACGCTTCCAAATACCATTCGGGCATTGCCTCGTACTATCGAAGGCATTGATACTATTGAATACCTGGTAATTAACGACGGGAGCACCGACCGAACGGTGGAGGTGGCCCGGCAATCGGGGGTGCATCATATCATCAGCTTTACCCGTAACAAGGGACTGGCCAAAGCCTTTGAAGCCGGACTGGAGCACTGCCTCAAGCTGGGTGCCGACCTGATTGTGAATACCGATGCCGACAATCAATACAATGCCGGGGACATTTGTAAACTGGTAACCCCCATTATCAGGGGAGAAGCGGATATGGTCATCGGCGATCGGCAAACCAATACCATCAATCATTTTAGCTGGCATAAAAAGAAACTTCAGCGGGTGGGAACCAAATTGGTTCGCAACCTGGCCGACCTCGATATTAACGATGCGGTGAGCGGCTTCCGCGCCTTTTCGCGCGAAACAGCTATGCGTATCAATATACTAACCGATTTCTCCTACACGGTTGAGACTCTCATTCAGTTGGGACATAACAAATCCAAGGTCATTTCCATTCCCATTCGCACCAATGGCGAAACCCGGAAGTCACGCTTGTTCAAAGGCTTAACCTCCTTTGTTCGCAGCCAGTTGTCCACTTTGGTACGTGTGTATTCCACGTATAAGTCGCTTCGGGTGTTCAGCACCCTGGGGGCTCTGGTTATGCTGCCCGGCCTGGTGGGTTTTGCCAGGTTCATGTATTTTGTGTACATCAACGATTACAACGGTCACATTCAATCGCTGATTTTCTCTACGGCTTTCATCATCATTGGGTTTTTGATCATGATGTTTGGCCTGTTGGCCGATATGATTGCCAGCAACCGCAAGTTGATTGAAAAGCTGCTAATGATGCAAAAAGAACAAACATGGAGCAAAAATTAGTAACCGGAAACTATTTTGATAAATACCATACCGGTAATGTGCTATATCGAAAACTGATGCTGAATTTTCATAAGCGTGTGCTATCCCTTATCCCGAATCAGTCAGGACTAAGGGTTTTGGAAGTGGGCTGTGGAGAAGGCTATCTGGCCCGGGTGCTGGAGCAACACATTCCCGGATTGCAGTACACCGGAATCGAAATTGATGCAGCTCTTGTCGATGAGGCTAAAGCGGCCATGCCCCAACATCAGTTTCACGTGGGTTCGGCCTACGACCTGTCAGCATATCGCACCAACAACTATGATTGTATTGTAGTATCGGAAGTGTTGGAACATTTACAGGAACCCGGAATTTGCCTGAGTGAAATCCGCCATCTGTCGGCCGGCTGCATCCTGCTTACGGTGCCCTGGGAGCCGGTTTGGCGCATTTTAAATATTTGCAGGCTCAGTTATTTAAGCGAATGGGGGAATACCCCGGGACACCTTCAACATTGGAACCGGAAAAAGTTTCGCGCTCTGGTGGATTCCTACTTCAGGGTAAATGCCCTGAGCCTGGCTTTCCCCTGGATAGTTTGTGCTGCTGTGCACCGGCAAGCAAGGCCGTAGCCATGAAAATAGCCTTTCTCAATCATACCCTGGCGTTAGCCGATCCGTCTTTCACCGGATCCGATTTGCAAATACTTTTACTGGCAAGGGGCATGCAGTCTTTGGAGCACGAGGTGTTCCTGCTGCACGAAACGGAGAATTCCCCTCGTTTTCCGGAAACGCCCGCTGTTAACTTCGTATATTGCCAGCCGGTTAAGCATTTGAAATTCTTTGCAAGCACAGCCTCCTACACCCGGCAGTTGCAGCAAATCAACCCCGATGTGGTGATTACCCGCGGAAGAACCCTGCTGGTACAAACCGCTTCAAAATGGGCGCGCCGACATGGTAAGGTGCATGTATGGACTACCAACGGGGAAGATTCCTCCATGCGCTGGAAACGTGGCGGTCGACTGTTTCGGTCTGGCAAGCCCTTCTACTACAAAATGTTGGTTTTTCTTCCCTTTCTCCTTGAGGACTTGAAAATTCACCGGGGCATTCGTGCTGCCCACCGGGTGATCAATCAAACTGAAACCCAACGGCTGCAGCTTCAACGCATTTGGAATAAAAAGGGGGTCGTAATTCCTTCGTTAACACACTTTGAAACGAAGTTAGAGGGAGAAAAGGAAAACGTGGTGCTGTGGGTGGCTCATATCCGAAAAGGCAAGCAACCCGAACGTTTTATCCATCTGGCCCGAAAGTTAAAGCACCTAAGAGATTGGAAATTTGTGCTCGTTGGAGGTACTTCGGACGAAGCCTATGCCTGCCAACTTCGACAACTGGCCGGCGAGTGTACAAACCTGGAGTTTACAGGACAGCTGTCGATGGAGGAAACCAGTGCCTGGTTTCAACGGGCCCGGGTGTTTGTAAATACCAGCACGGTGGCGGCCGATGGTTTGCCCAACTCGTTTCTGCAAGCCTGGTTCAGCCGGGTGGCTGTGGTATCCTTAAACATTGACCCCAACGGATGGCTGTCCGAAAAACAAGCCGGTTGCTGGGCAGAGGGTAACGATGACCTGCTGGGGGAACAATGCCTGAAACTGATGGCAGAACCCGATCAATGGGAGCAGCTGGTAACACGTGCCGGGCAGTTCGCCCGCACCACCTTCGACAATACCCGACAGCTCGAAAAATTTCAGCAACAATTGATACCTCACGAAGTATGAGAATTGCCTTTGTTATGCCCTGGCATATTCATCAGGGACGGGGAGGAGGTGCCGAACTTCAGGCATGGTACTTTGCCTGCGAAATGGCTCGGCGATCGATTTCCGTGAGCTACATCTGCCAATCGGCTAACGAAAAGCGGGGGCGCGAAATGGTGGATGGCGTGGAGGTGTGGTGGCTTAAACCTTCCGGTAAGTTTCAGTGGATGGATCTGAACAAATACTACAAGACCCTGTGTCTGGTGCAACCCGATATCGTTATTCAGCGGATGTCGGCTGCTTCCTCGTGGCCCATAGCCTGCTACTGCAGGGATCATCGGAAAACCTTTGTGTGGATTTGTGCCGATGATGACGCGCCTTTCGCCTGGATGCATATTCGAAAATACCTGCGGTATCAGAAAATACGGTCTTTCAAAGCCCTGCTTTTTTTGGGCAATGCGTTGATGAACGACCTGTGCCGCCGAAAAGCCATGCCATGGGTGAACGTGGCGTTTACCCAACATGCCTCGCAGGCAGAGAACCTGCTTCGACAGTTTGGTTTGAAATCGGAACGCATTACTTCCGGGCATCCCCGCCCTTTGGAGCGTATAGCACCCCGGCAACTCTTTGCAAACAGAACCTTGATTTGGATCGCCAACCTGTCTCCCCGAAAACGTCCGGAACTTTTTGTGGAACTGGCTCGCAGGCTGGCTTCCAAAGGATATCGGTGTCAAATGATTGGGTCGCGCGACGATTCGGAATATCGGAATACCCTCCTGAAGAATGTGCCCGGGAACCTCGAAATTCTGGGAAAACTTTCGCCCGATGAGGTGAACCGGAGGCTCAGTCAGGCATCGGTATTGGTCAATACCAGCGATACAGGTGGAGAAGGTTTTCCGAACACTTTTGTACAGGCCTGGCTGCGGGGCGTTCCCGTGGTAACTCTGGGCATCAACCCCGATCAACTTATTGAAGCGAAGGAACTGGGTGCCGTATGCAGTGATTTGGATGAAGCCGTAAACCAATTGGAGTACTTGCTCAATAACGAGCACTCATACATCCGAACCTCCGATCGCTGTTTTCAGTTTGCTGTCGAAAACCACACCCTGCAGCGGGTGGTAAAAAATTTCACAAACTGCTTCGTTCCTGAACCCCCAGGGATACCCGTGGAAGTGCCCGAATAAGACTATGAAGGTAGTACACGTTGCAAACATGGCTATGGGAGGCATTAGCCGCCTGGTTACTGACCTGGCCAATGAACAAAATACACAGGGACATCAGGTGGAGGTTCTCTCTCCCCTGAAACGCGATAATTTTCTGCAGGAAGAACTGCATCCGGGCATAGCTTTTACCCGTGGGGTTCTTACATCGGGTTTCAGTCTCAACCTTTTGGCCTATTGGAGGTTGGCAAAGCGTTTGTCGCATGCCGATGTAGTACATTTTCATGCCTTCAACCCGCTGCTGATTCTGGCAGTAGCGCTTTATGGAACCCCTGCCGTATACACCGAACATGGAACCTTCCAGCTTGCGCATCAGACCAATTCGATAAAGAATCGCATCAAGAAAAAATGGTTGGGACGTTGGTTGTTACGCTCCAAGGTGCAAGCTCTGGCCTTCAATTCCCGCTGGATGATGCAGGATGCTCAGCTTACCAACCCGGTTGCAGTGGTTATATCGAATGGTATTTTGTGGAATCACCTTTCCGATCCTGCGGAGATCTTCGGCTCGCTCACCTGTTTGTCGGTGGGGAGGCTGGAACCTAAAAAACGTATGGACTGGCTGGTGGATCTGTTTCGGGATGACCGGCTGGCATCGGTGCAGTTGAAAATTCTGGGCGATGGTTCCCGTTATCAGGAGTTGCAGAGACAGGTTGAGGTGGGGCATATTCAGGAGCGTGTGCAACTGATGGGTAGGCAGCAGCATCCGGAAATCTTTTATCGGCAGTCGCAGTTGTTTCTGCTGGGTTCCCGGAACGAACCCTTCGGACTGGTGGTGCTGGAGGCGGTTAAATATGGTTGCCTGCCTTTGGTATTTGCTGACTCCGGCGGAACCCTGGATATATTCAACGGAATTGCTTCGGAGCTCATCTGTTCCGATAAGGAGGATATGATTCAAAAAATTGGCTATTGGCTGGAACGTCCGGCGGAACGAATTCAAAAAGTTCGGCTGCTGCAACAATCGCTTCAGGAGCGATTCTCGGCATTTCAAATGGCTTTGCAGTACAATAAGCTGTATCAACAGGTGATCCACTTAAAATAGCTATGACAATACAACAGGTACCATCCGTATGGGGAGCCAGTTTCACCCTGCCTTTAGATGCAACAGTTCTGAAAATGGATCTGGGAGGCATGTCCGTGTTTTACAATCTGCCCGGTTCTCTGGCACATGCCACTCCGGGAAAGCTGCAGCTTATTCCGTTCGGGAAGGAGTTCAAATTACAACTAATTGCCAGCGGAAACGGGATGGAAATTCAGATGCATCCGTATGGGCTCCATCCGTGTTACTATTACCAGCATCAGGGTCGTTTTGCATTTGCCAGTAGTATTCGTAAACTGTTGGAATGCTTCCCCGGTCTTCAACCCCGGGTCAACCCCGATGCGCTGATTCATTTATACTGTTTTGGATTTGAACCTGCCGGTCAGTCGCTGCTGGAAGGCATTCGGAAACTGGAAGCCGGGCAGCGTCTACATTGGAACCAGGACGGTTCGCTAAGCATTCAAAACGGGTACAACTGGCCGGTGGGAAATACCGACTCCCCAAGGCGATGGGACGAAACGGAGCTGGCTCTGCAAATCGATGAAACCTTTGCCCGGTGCCTGGCCGAACTGTCCTTACCTCAGGGGGCGGTGGGCATATCGCTGAGTGGAGGGGTCGATAGCGGATATACCTGCGTGCATCTGAAAAATTCCGGGGCCGAAATAAAGGCTTACACCATGCTCTATGGCAAACAATACAGCGAAACCAGCCGGATAGGTCTGCTGGAAAAAGAATTGCGCCTCACGGTGAAACGTTTGGAACTGAACGAAAATGAGGTGCGCTCCAATTTTGAAGCCGTAAACCAATGCGTATCCAGTCCATGTGGGTTTAACAACGCTACCTTGAACCTATTGTTCCGGGAGGCCGGACAGGAAGGTGTGCAACAGCTTTTTGACGGCGATGGTGCGGATCGGTTGTTCCTGGGGATGAATCGGTACCTGCAACTGCAAAAAGTATTGCGTGTTTTTATCGCCTGCAAACGTCTGGGGCTTTTGGGTTTTCTGTTGCCGGTGCTTCAGCGTGGCACATCGGCACAGCTCCGTAAAACCTACACCCTGTTTATGAACTGGAACCGAGGTTTACCTCCCTATGTCGAACGGATTTACGAAGCATTACCCTACCGGGACGGGTTTGAAGATTACCTGTTTAATTTGGCCGTTGCCCGCAATTGGGAATACTATTTGGCGCAGGATCCTCAAAGCAACTGGATGGACGATCCCTTCCGCTTTATTAGCCATTTTGCCGTGAGCAAGTGTCCCGAAATGTTTTTCCACCATCCGGCCGAATTGCAGCTCATACAGAACATCAATGCCACCCCGGCGTTTTGGCACCCCGATATGGTACGGCTGGCTTTTGAGATTCCCACTTCGCTTAAACTCCGCCAACGTACCACCAAGTACATTCTGCGTAAGGCGGCAGCAACCCGCCTGCTGCCCGACTATTGGCAACTACCCAAGATTGGCCTTCAGAGTTCGTTTAAATTTGCCACTTCCTCGTCCGATGGGATCCGCTGGCTTCGGCAGTGGGAAACGGATATGGAATCGACATTCTGGTTTCGGGAGCTGGAGCAGAAATTGGGAGTGCGTCCCGATTACAGCCGTTTAGTATCTTTTCATCTTTGGTATATTTCCCTGCCTCGATCATGAAGCTGCTCGTCATTACCAACATTCCCAATCCGTACCGGATACCGCTGTTTAACCTGCTCAACCAAAAGTTGCAGGCCAGGCAGCACGAGTTGCATGTGGCTTTTGGAACCAGCAGCTACCAGCGCAGAAAATTTGTGCTCAATCCTTCAGAATTTAAGTTTCCGTACACGGTATTGGATTCTGGAAAGATGTCGCTTTTTGGGCGCGAGGGAGTCCTACTGACTTACTCCGGCATACGGAAACTGGTACGACACCAGCAGCCCGATGTCGTGGTAGTGGCCGGATTTTCGCTGGCCACCCTGAAATTGTTTCTCCTGTCGTTGGTCAGCCGTGTTCCGTATTATATTTGGTCCGGAGTGATCCATTCCCCAAACCGGAGGCAAAGCCTCCGGCAGCGATGGTATCGAAGCCTGTTGGCCAAACGTGCGAAAGGGGGAATAGCCTATGGCACCCGTGCCGGCGAGTACCTCCGGGATCTGGGTATCCGGACGGAAGGTATTCAGGTGGCCATCAATACGGTTGATACTACTTTTTTTCAGGAAGCCACCTGTAGGTATCGACAACAACAGAACCAAAGTACCATAGCGAAGAAGTTGGTGTATGTGGGTTACCTCACCCGCGGGAAACGCGTGGATCTGCTCCTTCGGCTGGTGAAGCAACTCGCCGGGCAACGAAACGATTTTTACCTTCAGATTATTGGCGATGGACCCGAAATGGCTCCGCTGAAAGAACAGGCAGAAAGGCTAGAAATTCGGTCGTTGGTGGAATTTACGGGCTTTGTTCAGAAAGAGGAATTGCCCCGCTACCTGGCAGATGCGTATGTGTTTTTATTTCCCAGCGAATACGACATTTGGGGGCTGGTGCTGGTCGAAGCTATGGCTGCCGGTATTCCCGTACTGGCTTCGTATAAGGCCGGTGCCAGTTTGGATTTGGTTCAGGAGGGACTCAATGGATGGATGATTAATTTTGAAGATATTCCGTTAGTTGCAGCACGTGTGGCCTCGCTTTTATCCGATCCGGAAATGCAGGCACGGATGTCTGTCGAGGCGGTTCGTTTCGTTCAAAATAATGTTACCTTAGAGCATAGTGTTGCCGGTTTTTTAAATCTTTTCAATGAATATTAAACAATGGAATGGCTGGCAGAAGAGCCTGCCTTGGGAATATCGATGGTTTGTGCTGTTAATCCTGTTGCGGCCTCTGATTGATAATTTCTACGACCTTAAGCCTGTTTCGCCGTTAGTCATTGTGGGAATTCTAACTCCGGTGTTATCTCTGCGAACCATAATGCGCACCGGTACGGGCAACAGCAATCGAATGCTCTCGTTCAGCATATTCGCTTTTTTAACCGTGTTATCTGCCTTACTCATGTTTCTCAGGCGACCGGGTGCTTATACCGGCGAAATTATGTTGAAAGTTACCCTTCCGGTGTACATGTTTTACTTCCTGCGCCGGTTTATTTACAATCAGCAGGATTTGCACGGCATACTTTACATCTTTATAGTAGCAGCCTACATTGCAGGTCTTTTATTGATGTATGAGATCCTTTTTAAGCCCCTGCAGGAAGTGGTGTACTCCAGGGGGATGCAACGCTTCCGGGGAGGTTATGCCGATGTGATGAACTATGCGATCTACATGAGTTTAGGTATGGTGGCCTCGGGGTATTTCCATTTAAAAAAAATAAGTGTAAGGATCTTCGGTATCCCCAATTTGTATCTTTTTTTGGTGTTGGCTACTGTTATTGTGGTGAAAATTAATCATGTGGCCTCGTATGGCGTGTATGCAGCCATTATCATCATTTTTACCCTATATGCCCTGCGGAAAACTGCCGGGTTTGGTTTGTTGTTGGTGCTTATTGTTATTGGAAGCTCGGTTTACTACGGCGATAAAATTTTTCAGGAACGCATCAATCCATTAATCGAGAAGGATATTTCGGTGTTCGAAGGGGCTCGCGACGAAACCATGCTCCTGCACGGTCGGGTAGGCCGTTGGGAGCGCTTATGGGTTTTCTTTTCAGAAGCTACACTGGTTTCAAAGTTTATTGGAACGGGTCCGGAGATTGGTAGTGGTTACCTGATGGGCTCGGGAACCCACAACGATTTTTTGCGCATCTTGTTTGTTTCCGGGCTGATTGGAATTTTAGCCTACCTGGCTTTTTTATTTGGCATCTGGAGGCAATCGTTACGTTTTGATTTGCCGGAACGTTTTCTGGCTCTGGCTTCCCTTGTTTCGGTTGCCATGTACTCCATAACCACCACGCCTACCTTTTACGCCAATTTTATGTATGTCTTTTTAACCATTCTTGTGTTCTTCACGCTTCAGCCCGAGGAAGCTTACGACAGCTACTCCTTCGACACAGAGCCTGAAATGCACGAAGAAGCCCTGCCGTAGGAACGTTAAATGCAACAACCCGTATGGCGAAACTGAAAACTATTCTTCTTCTGGGCAAAATTCCGCCTCCCTACATGGGGCCTTCCATTGCCACCGAAATTATTCTCAACTCTTCGTTGAAGGACGATTTTAACCTCATTCACCTCGATACCCGCCTGAACGAAAGTTTGACGGGTATAGGCAAGGCCGGTGTAAAAAAAGCCTTACGCCTGGCGAAGCAGTATGCGCAATGTTTTTTCATACTACTGTTCCGAAAACCACAATTGCTGCTGGTTCCTATCAGTCAGAGTGCTGTCGGCTATAAAAAGGATTCGGTTTTTATTCGCTTGGGTCGATGGTTTGGCGTACCCACTCTGGTGCATCTTCGTGGGAGCAATTTTCTCAATTTTTATCAGGCTGCCGCACCTAAACTTAAGCAACAAATTCAGCACGACTTATACCACAGCGCCGGAGCCATTGTACTGGGCGAAAAACTGCGATCCATCTTTCAACCCTTTCTTCCCGAAGAGAAAATTTTTGTAGTACCCAATGGGGCCAATTATTCGTTCGACGGAGCCACCCAGGCTTCCGTGTCTGCGGAGACTATCCCGTTGGATTTCAACGAATTTAATTTGATCTACCTGGGTAACCTTCAGCCCTCCAAAGGGATACTAGATGTTATTCAGGCGTATGTTCAGGTTCGGAGTGCTGCTCCAACCTGCCTGCACATTGTGGGTAGCTGGCGCGATGACACCACCCGCGATCAGGCCTTTGGACTGCTTCAGGCATCGGGCTTTGTGGTAAATGCTTCGCAGTCCGTGTGCTGGGGCAGAAAACAGACCGCAGAACAAGCTTCTAAAAACATACATTTCCATTCCGTTCTGCACGGGCAAGCCAAACTCAGTCTTTTGGCATCCTGCGACCTCATGCTGTTCCCTCCGCGCGAGCCCGAGGGGCACCCCTGGGTCATTGTGGAAGCCATGGCAGCAGGGTTAGCCATTATTGCCACCGACCAGGGAGCCATTACCGAATCGGTGGTGGATGGCGCGAACGGCTTTATTGTAAAACCCAATAATCCTGATTATATTCAGGAAAGAATCCAATGGTGTATTCAAAACCCCGAACAGCTCAAGCGAATGAAGCAACTTGGCAGGCAGCGCTACGAGGAGAAATTTACGGAGGAAAAAATGGTGGAGAATCTCAAACGGGTATTTCTTAGTACCCTGTCCACAAAAGAAACAGCATCGGTTTCCGGCTTGAAAGCTTCAACAATTCACGTTTAACATGCAGCAACTTACCCAGCAACTAAAAACCGGACAGATGGAAATTGTGGAAGTGCCGGTACCCCGTTTGCAAAGCGGGCAACTTTTGGTTCGGAACCATTATTCCGTGATCAGTGCCGGTACCGAGGGGAAAACCGTTTCCGACGCACGTAAAGGCTACCTGGCCAAAGCCCGTTCACGACAGAAGGAAGTGAAACAGGTGTTGGATCTGGTAAAGGCGCAAGGGTTTAAGGCTGCCTACGATGTGGTTATGAACAAGCTGGAGGCTCTCTCGCCCCTGGGTTACAGTTGTGCCGGGGAGGTGATTGCCATAGCTCCGGATGTGAAAGGATTTAAGGTGGGCGATAAGGTAGCCTGCGGAGGTGCCACGGCCTCGCATGCCGATGTAGTGGCGGTACCCAAAAATCTGTGCACTAAAGTAGCCGATCAGGTAAGTTCAAAGGAGGCCGCATTTACCACCATAGCCAGTATTGCTCTCCAGGGAATCCGTCAGAGTGACTTGCAGGTGGGAGGTACTTGTGTGGTGATTGGTTTGGGGCTCATTGGAATAATAGCCATGAAGTTGTTGGAAGCCTCCGGGATAAAAGCATTTGGTATTGATGTGGATGCCGGGGCGGTGGAACGAGCACGCAAGAAATTTGGTTTCTCGGCTGCGCTTCGTTCTGCTTCCGGCTTGGTGGATGAGGTACAACTGGGGTCGGGTGGCTATGGAGCCGATGCCGTGCTGATAACCGCCGGAACCAGCAGCCTCGATCCGGTAAACCTGGCAGGCCAATTGTGCCGGCAAAAGGGTATTGTGGTGGTTGTGGGAGCGGTGCCTACGGGCTTCGACCGTAAAGATTATTACCGCAAAGAACTCGACCTGCGCATGTCGTGCTCCTACGGCCCGGGGCGTTACGATGCCCGTTACGAGGAGCAGGGGATCGACTACCCCGTGGCCTATGCCCGCTGGACCGAGCAGCGCAACATGCAAACCATTGCCGACTTACTGGCTGCCGATAAACTGGTCTTCAGCGATATGATAAGTCATACCTTTCCGTTAGAAGAGGCTTCGAAAGCATACGGTCTCATTCTTGAAAAAAAGGAAAGTTTCCTCGGCATTCTGATTCGTTATCCGGAAGAGACCGCTGAGGTGGATCGTATCGTATTTCCGCATACCACTGCCCGTCCGGAGGAACCTCGCATTGGGGTTCTAGGTGCCGGGTCTTTTGCCCACAACGTGATGCTGCCCCTGTTGCACCAGAATGGCCACCTGGAAGCTATTGCCACCTCGCAGGGCACAGCCGCCGTATTTGCCGCACGCAAATACCAATTGCGCATGGCCACCACGCAAATGGAGGCCCTTCTCGATGATGAGCAGCTAAATACCATGGTGATTTTAACCCGTCACAACCATCATGCCCATCAGGTGATGGCAGCTCTGCGGGCCCGAAAACATGTTATGGTCGAAAAGCCCTTGTGCATTAACGAGGAAGAGTTGGAAGAAATCCGAACGTATTACGAATCGATTCCCGGAACCAAACCCTTATTGATGGTAGGTTTTAATCGGCGTTTTGCCCCGGCTACCCGGGATAGTTTGCTCCATATCAATGCCCGTTTGCCCCGATCAATTCAGATTCGGGTGAATGCTGGCACCCTGCCCCCCGAGCATTGGGTTCACGATCCGAAAGCCGGCGGGGGGCGTATTGTTGGCGAAGGATGTCACTTTATCGATTTGGCAGCCTGCCTGGCCGGATCGGAAATTGTCCGGGTAGCTGCCAGTGCTATGCAAACACCGGGTAGTACCTGCGATACCGTTACAGTCAACCTTGAGTTTAAGAACGGCAGTGTGGCAGGTATTGCCTACTTTTCCAATGGGAATAAGCGGGTAGCAAAGGAAGAAATTGAAATATTTAGCGGAGGAACCGTATTACGGATTATCGATTTTAAGCTTTTAGAAATCAATACCGAACGCAATACCAAAACCATTAAGTACAAAACAGCCGACAAAGGCCACCGGAACGAAGTGTCACTTTTTATGCAGGCTATTCGCGAAGGCCGGGAAGCACCCATCACTTTTGATCAGATCTATCAGAGCATGAAAGCTACCTTTGCGGTTGAAACGTCTATCCGGGAAAAACGAAGCCTTGCACTAACGCAATAGGAGGTGTGAAGCACATGAACTATTACCCGTATATCCATCAGTTGCATTCCCGTCTCGAAAAGGCAAAGTACAAGGGCTACGACCCCTACGATGCGCTTAACATGCCTTTACCCTGGAGTCGGATGGGTCGTATTCTTCCCATACTGTGCATTCAGATAGTTAAGCGTTTGCCCTGGAACCTCAGGCCACTTCTGGGTATAAAAAAGGGTTATAATCCCAAGGCCATGGGGCTGTTGCTCCATGCCTGCTGTGTGCTGTACCGTAAAACAGGCGAAAATACCTGGCTGAACCGTGCGGCTTTTTTCTTTAACTGGTTGTTGGAAAATACATCGGAAGGCTATCCCGGCCTGAGTTGGGGATACAATTTCAACTGGAAAAGTCCCATTCGCGACTTGCCGGCCTATACCCCATCGGCCGTGGTTACGGCTTTTGTCTGCAGAGGGATCAAAGCCTACTACGACCTCACTGGAGATCAAAGAGCCGCTCAGGCGCTGCATGCCGCTGCCGAATTTGTCCATCAGGCATTACCCCGTGTAGAGGATGAAACGGGCATTTCTTTCAGTTATACACCCCTGCAAACCGAGGTGTGTTACAATGCCAGTTTGCTCGCTGCCGAGGTGTTGTGGTATTCTCACAGCTTACAGTCCCGTGAGGAGTATGCCCAACTTGCAGCACGGGCAGGAAGCTTTGTGGTGCACCGGCAAAATAGAGATGGGAGTTGGGCTTACAGCGAGAAGCCCGATACCGGTGAGCGGCGTTCGCAGATCGATTTTCACCAGGGTTTTGTATTAGAAAGTATCCAGATTCTGTACACCGGCCTGGGAAATTTTCATCCCCGGGTGCAGCAGGCGATTGCTGCCGGTCTGCATTTTTACCGGAGCTATCAGTTCGAATCCAATGGCCGGCCGAAGTACCGCTTACCCAAAGGGTATCCGGCCGATATTCATCACGTGGCACAGGGAATCCTGACCTTTACACGGCTCGACAGTCAAAACCGGTACCTCGGGTACCAGCATACCATAGCCAATTGGGCAATAAAGCACATGTATTCCAGGCGAAAAAATCACTTTTATTATCGGAAATATTGGCTGTATACCAACCGGATAGAGTACATTCGGTGGGGGCAGTCCTGGATGCTGTTGGCGTTAGCGGAAATAGACGGATAAATCCTTCCCCCTTATCGTAGTTTATAAAATTTCCCTCAGTTTTCCTATACCCGGCGAGTGATATATCTCACCCGCAGGTCGGTGATAAACAGGACATTAATCAGTAAATTTAATATACTGGCTAATGATCGTGTGTTAAGGCCTGCAGCAAGGCACGGATAGAGGGGAATCATCATTAGCAAATTTGGTTTACCTAAATGTATGGCTAATGAAGTTACTCTTTTATCTGGGGCACCCGGCTCACTATCACTTGTTCAAAAATGCCATCCGGTATTTTAAAGGGGAAGGGCAACACGTTACGGTTCTGATAAAGAAGAAGGATGTATTGGAAGATCTGTTGGACGCAGATGGCATCCCGTACCGGAATATCTTTCCAAAAACCCGGGGTAATTCACACTTTGAGATGGGTAGAACCATCATGAAACGCAACGCTCTTTTGTTTCAGCATTGTTTGAGAAACCGCCCCGATTTGCTCATAGGAACTTCGGTAGAAAACTCCCATATCGGTAAGGTGTTAGGAATCCCTTCCATTAATGTGAATGAAGACGACCACGATGTGGTTCCCATGTATAGCAAGTTCAGTTACCCGCTGTCGCATACCATTCTGGCTCCTAACCCGTGTTCAACCGGGCGCTGGGAATACAAAACCATCCACTACAAAGGCTATCACGAATTGGCCTACCTGCATCCGAACCAGTTTGTTAGCAATCCCCGGATTACAGAGCAGTATATACCCTCGGGTGAACCCTATTTTCTCATCCGCTTTGCCCGGCTTAATGCCCACCATGATGAAGGAATCCGGGGCATCGATAACCGCACGGCGTTCCATATTATTGATAAGCTCAAGGCTCATGGCAGGGTGTACATCACCTCCGAGAAACAGCTGATCCCCGAATTGGAACCGTACCGGATTAAAATCAATCCGGCCGATATGCATCATATTATGGCAGGTGCCAGCCTATATATTGGCGACAGCCAGACTATGGCGGCCGAAGCCGGGGTGTTGGGCGTACCGTTTATACGCTACAACGACTTTGTGGATCGCATTGGCTACCTCAGGGAACTGGAGCGGAGCTATCATCTGGGCTATGGTATTTCTCCATCCGATCCGGGTAAACTCTTCTATACTTTAAATACCTTGCTCTCGACCCCCGATTTACGCCCCACTTTTCAAAGGAGAAGAATGAAAATGCTGCGCGAAAAGATTGATGTTAACCAGTTTATGATATGGTTTATTGAGAATTTCCCCAAAAGTAAATCGATTATGGCAGATAATCCGGAGTTTCAGGATCAGTTTATTTCTGCAACCATCCAATCCTCCTCCGATACGGTTAAAATTAAAACAGGCAGGGAAGTTCTCACTCCGGGAGTGACGCTGAAACAAGCGTGAACCGTCAACTGACATGTATATAATTCGTCGCAATTCTACAGTCATTTCTTCAGAATGGTTCCTATCTTTAGAGGGAATTATTGCTATTATGCGTTTGCGGACTACTTACTATGCTTTATTTGACTTGCTCAGCGTTACCGCGGTGTTCTTAGGTCTTTTAACCCTTAAATTGGAGCCTCTTTGGTATCTCTTTCAGAAGTATTTCTATTCCTTCTTCCTGTTTATGGGCATCTGGTTCTTTATATCGGTAATCAGCAAGAAATACCGTTTGTTCCAAATTACGGATCAGCTTGAAATAATTAGCAGAATACTCCTGTGCAACCTTTTTGTTTTAGGCATTGCCACCACCTTAATGTATTTGATTCGGATCGATTTTTATTCGCGTGCGATAGTTTTAGGAACAATTGTGATAGTAACTGCTTTAGAATTAGTATTGTCTATGTTTGATTACTTTATACGGACTGCAATTATTGAACCTCCCGATGTTATTGCCACACCCTCCACCCGGAAGCGGCAGCTTTTGCGCGAGGTTTTTACGCAACGTCTATTGGAACGAAAAAGTCCTGTACAGAAGGCGAGGGAAGATGCCGTATTGGTGGAGATTGACCAGGATGCCTTTGAGTTTGTTTTCCGCTATGCTCCCATTGAATCGGCCGAAACCCTGGTGATCAGTACTACGTCGGGTTTCAATATCGATATGCAGATGAGTGATGAGTTCGAAGCTATCGTCAATCTGAAACGGATTAACGACATACGCTACGTCAATAAATTTTTTGAATCGGCCAACAGGAAACTCTGCGATGGCGGGTTGTTCATCGATTATGTTGAAACCAAAAACCTGCGCAAAAAACGAATACTGGCCAAGTTTCCTCCGGTATTGAATTATATGGCCTACTCTGTCGATTTTGTGATCAAACGTATTTTCCCAAAATTTTTACTTACCAAGGGTTTGTATTTTTTCCTGACCCGGGGGCAGAATCGTGTGTTTACCAAGGCAGAGACGTTTGGTCGGTTGTACTCCTGCGGATTCGAAATTGTGGATGAAAAGCAAATCAGCAAGCATTTGTTTTTTATTGCCCGGAAGGTAAGTGAACCTTTTTATCCGGAGAACCCCACCTACGGTCCTCTGATTAAACTCAAGCGGGTGGGCAAGAACGGAAAAATGATTAACGTATATAAATTGCGTACCATGCATCCCTATGCCGAATACCTTCAGGAATACATCTATATGAAGGAAGGCCTGCAGGAAGGGGGTAAATTCAAGGACGATTTCCGGGTATCTACCTTAGGGCGGATATTCCGTATGTTTTGGATTGACGAACTTCCCATGCTGATCAATCTGCTTAAGGGCGAGCTCAAGTTGGTAGGCGTACGTCCCCTTAGCAAACACTACTTTAGTTTATATACCCTCGAGCATCAGGAACGGCGCGTAAAGTATAAGCCCGGCCTGGTACCCCCGTTCTATGCCGATAATCCCAAAACCCTGGAAGATATTATGGCTTCGGAGCAAAAGTACTTTGATGCCTACGATAAACATCCCCTGTTTACTGACTTTAGGTATTTTTTCAAGGCAATCTTTAATATCGTGTTCAAGAAATCGCGCAGCAATTAGTGCTTTCCGGGTTTGGAGTGGGAAGATGCTCCCTGGAATCTAGGGTAAACTATTCAGGTAGCAGCCTGCCGTATAGTCGATCGTTTCCTGTAAGGGATGAAATGTGAAAGGGATGGTTTCTTGTAGTTTTTTGGAACTGTATTTCTGGGTGTTGTTTGCCGCATGCATGCTGTGACGGGTAATACGGGCTTCCTGGCCGGACAGGCGGCTCCACACCCATTCGCCGCGCCATAATAGTCCGGTTAAGCGCGTTGATACCAAATGACTTGGAGCTTTCCGGCGAAGAGCTTTGGCAATCGCACTAAATGCAGACAGGTAACTTTCGTTGGCTCCGTTAACAATAAAACGCTCGCCGTAAATGGGTTGCTCCATTAGCAGTTGAGCAACTGAGATCACATCGCGTACATCGACAAAACCGGTGCCCCCGGAAGTGGTATATCGTAAACCCCGATAGAGGACATCAAAAATACGGGCACTGCTGTGTTGCCAGTTGCCGGGACCTACTATTACCGTTGGATTTAGTATTACGGCGTTCAACCCTTCGGCAATTCCCCTCCATACTTCCAGTTCGGCGAGGGTTTTGGTTTTTGAATAAACCGATTTGGGATCGGTTGGCCAACCGCAACTTTCCGTTGTAGGCTCTCCCGGTTCGGGCGTGGCAATTGCGGCTACAGAGCTTATGTACAGTAACTTGCTGATGTTTTTTTCCAGGCAGGTGTTAACCAGGTTTCGTGTAAGTTCAACATTGGATTGCCACAGTTGCTTTTTAAGGCGGGGGTCGAAACTTACCTGGGCAGCGCAGTGGTATACCAGGCGAGCTCCTTCCAGTGCTTCCGAAAGGGCTTCTGTATCGCTCCAATCCAACGGATACCATTCCACCCGGTTTATTAACTCATCCGGGTTGGTCGTTAGATGTTTCCATACCTCAAATACTTTTTCCGGCGAGGTCTGTGGTCGGATCAGGGCGCGAACCTTGTTATCTCCCCTGATAAGCTGGAATAACAAATGGCCGCCTACCAATCCGGTGCCTCCGGTTACAACAATCATAACAATAGCTTAGGATGAAATGGGTTGCCAAAGTTTTTTCCAATTCCTCCATTGGAATTTTTTATGGCTCACCAGAATAAACACAGTTGCCGCCAGAAGGAAAAACAGATTCATCAGCCAGGGATGCAACTGTTCGATATGCCAAATGGAGGGTGTTTGCAACACCGAGGATTCATAGCTTACAAACACGGCGCTGTAAATATTGCTTACGGCATGAATGCCACATGCCATTTCAATACCATTATCCATCACTACCAACAGTCCGGCGAAAATGCCAAAACCGATGTAGTAGGGCATGGTCGATGCAAGTCCAAACAAACGTACTTCGGGGTTGGTGATATGCAACAGCCCAAAAGCTATCGAGGTAATGAGTAAGGCTGCCAGTCGGGAGTTGAACAGCAAACCCATACCCTGCATCAGGTAGGAGCGGAACAGGAGCTCTTCAAACCAGGTTTGGAGTGGGATCATGACCAAGGCAATACCCAGCAGGGGAAAGAATAGTCGGGCATTAAAATGATAGCTGTAATTCTGGGGCATGAGCAGTGCGGTAAGGATTTCGGCGAATACCAGGAGCAGCAGCCAAAAACCTGCGGCATAGAGCAAACGTTTCCAGCGCAGCTTTCCGTATGCCGATGCCATTTGCCCTGTATTTCGGCCGTGGAGCCAGCGAATGAAGAACCACAATGTGAAAAAACCAGCTACCGCCGGGAAAAGGAGCATGGCCAGGCCCGGGTTTTTACCAATTCCAATAAACTCCGGATTATAGGTTTGCGCAAACGACACCACATCTACCGGAAATCCCTGGCGGTTTTGGTACCAGATGGCCAGGCTCACCGGGAGCGAACCCAGAACCAGGTAGGCGAAAACAGTGGCCGTTAGCGTGATGGCATAGCGCCACCACGATGGTTTACTTTCTTTCGCATATTGAAAATACATACCCTTCTCAATTTTGAACGGCGCAAGATAGTCAAACCCCAAGGAAATTGGTAACCGGACGGTTCAGATTTCTCTTAAATGAAACGGAATATACAGGGTGGTTTTTAGTAACTCTCCTGTCTCCAGTATGGTCTCATCGTCGGATTCGAAATACCAGTTAATTTCGATCATTCCCTTTTCCCGGGTCAGTTCCTGGAGCGATTTTAGAAGGATATGCAGCCATTTTGCCGAGGTGGTATTGATGTATTCAAACCTACAATCGATAATAAGTGTGTAACGGAAATTGTAAAAACAACTTTCCAGTTTTTTATAGAGTTCCTCGTAAAAAAACTGGGGAACGGTCATTCGTGAAAAACCCTGAATTTCCACTTTTTTTAAACGTTCCCGAACAATAACGTTGGGGAATTCGCATGCTATTGATGTTTTTCCTTTGCTTGAGACAAACCAACCCATACTTTAATGATTAAAGTTACCACCATCACACCCTCAAGTTTGAACTATTCTGCCGTTTGCGACAGCAGGTTCACCCGGAACGTGGTTTCATTCTGAAGAAGTTGCCCGCAGGCGAGTACTGACGGGCTTTTCCCGTTCAGATACATGTTTATTTCGATTCCCGTTCCGGGAGCAAGCAGCATCAGCTTGCGGAATATGAGCCGCAACCAGCGCGATGAACTGTCGTTCATGCGTTGAAGTTTAATATTGATCGTAGCAGTATGAGAATGTCCTTTGTTGAACGCAATTAACCATTTCAGAAGATTGCTGTAAAACCAATTGGTTTCGGTTAGGGTGGATATGCCCGAAATTTCTACCAGGCTCTCGGCTTCGTTCATATATACCCGGGGCGAATCAATACCTCCTTCAATAGAAAAAGTTCTCATAGCTGTACGTTTAAACCTATAGTGCACCTGTATGGCCCGAACCCTTATGTTTCCAATGCCTATGGAATTTCCAGACTTCGGGATGCTAACAAGTGTTTCAATGGATTAGCACCTAGGTTATTTCCAGCTAAAGTATTATTCTGTTGCTCGATACTCAACGATTGATCAGTGATTGTTGTTGATTCCTGGGATGAGATATCTCATAACTTTTTTATCCACAGGTTGTTCATAACTCCAATTGACATTTTAAGGGTTAATATCGGTTGCGAGCACCGGTTTTAGGCGGCAAAAGGGGATTAACCGCCTATTTTACCGATAACTGGCAACTGTTAACCGATTTATTTTTTAGTATCCCAAAGCAGACTCCTATTTTTGTCGGCAAATTCGAATAGGTACATGTTAGGCTATTCGAAATAAAAATGCACAATAATATTTAAACAGTTCAGAAGAATGAAATTAGGGATAAATGCAGGTGTTGTTCTGCTGGGAAGCCTGTTAACGTTTCAGTTGATGGCACAGAGTGATACCATCGAAAAGTCGTTTTCGCTGGAGGAAGCTCAAAAATTTGCGGTAGATAACTATTATCAAAGTAAAAACGCGTCGCTCGACATAAAATCGGCCAAATGGAAGGTATGGGAGACCACGGCTATTGGCTTGCCTCAGGTTTCTGTTTCGGCCTCGTACCAGCACATACCCGGCGATATACCGGCAATCGATTTTGGTAGCGAACTTGCGGTCATTTTTGAACCGTTGGCAGAGGCCGGAATCTTGGATCCCAATGCAATTCCTGCCGGAGAGCCTTCGGCCATTGCTGTGCGTAATTCGTTAACCTATACGGCAACGGTTTCGCAGCTTATTTTCAGCGGCGAATACATTGTGGGCTTACAGGCTTCCAAGGCTTATCAGGGCATGTCGGCGGAAGCCTCGGAAAGAACCAACCTGGAAATCAAAGCTTCAGTGGCGGAGGGCTATTATTCGCTTCTGATACTGAAAGATAACCGGGAAGCAGTGGTAAAAACCCTGAAGAATTTACAGGATAACCTGGTCCGTATGCAAAAGATGTACAAGCAGGGATTTATCGAAGATACCGAGGTCGACCAGATAGACCTGGTGGTTAAAACAACTGGTAACGAATTGGCCTCTATGGATCGGCAAATCGAGTTTTTAGAAAACATGTTCAAATACCAGATTGGCCTGGAACCGCAAACCAAGGTTACCCTTACCGAAGCCATTGATGACCTCATAGCCCGGAACCTGGTGAACGATTCGAACTACGTTTTTAACCTCGACAAGAACATCGACTATCGGATGCTGAGTACCCAGGAGCGCTTAATGGAGCTGAGCATGCGTCGCGAGCAATCAAAGTATTTGCCCAGCGTGGCTGGATTCTATCAATACCAGGATAAAACCGAGAAGGCCGATTTCGACTTTACGATCAATCACATTGTCGGGGTAAGCGTGGAGGTTCCCATTGTGACCAGTGGTTCGCGAATTGCAAAGGTAAGCCAGGCACGTATTGAGTACGAAAAGGCGCTCAACCAAAAGGAACAGGAGGCCAACCGACTGGTTACCGCTGCGCGGCAGGCCAGTTACGATTACCATACAGCGGTGGAAAAGTATACCAACGCACTGGACAATCTCCATTTGTCGGCCAGGGTGTACGAGAAAACCAATTTGAAACACCAACAAGGTGTGGTGTCGAGCCTAGAACTTACGCTGATCAATAATCAGTACCTGCAGGCTCAAATGGGCTATTCCATGGCTGTACAGGAACTTCTGACCGCTAAAACCAAGTTGGATAAAGCTTTCAATCTATTATAACCCATGTATACTATTATAAAGAACACCATAATGAAAAGAGCAGGATTACTAGTTTTAACGGTTGTTATGGCAGCTTGCGGAGGGCCAACGACCAGCGAAAGTATCGAAAAACTGATTACCCGAAGAGATTCGCTCCAGCAGGTGCAATACCAGCTGGATAAGGAACTGAACGCCATTGACCAGCAAATTGCCCTGTTGGATACCTCGGCCAGCAAGGAAGATGTCAAGCTTCAGAAGCTGATTACCATGCAGAAGGATCGTATGGCAAAGATGGAACTGAAAGTAAGACAGTTGGAGAATAAACTCTCCAAGCCTGAGGAAGATAATTTAACTCCCGTGGCGGTAAAAGAGATGAAAGGCGAAACCTTCAAACACTACATAACTGTTTACGGTGAGGTAGAGGCCGATAAGTATGCCATGATCAGCCCTGAGATGGGCGGCCGTATTCAAGGGATACCTGTAAATGAAGGTCAGCGAGTGGGCAAAGGGGAATTATTAGTGTCCCTGAATACCGAAGCGATCCAAAAACAGATCGAAGGTTTGGAAAGCAGCCTGGAATTTGCGGTGAGCACTTTCGAAAAGCAAGATGTTTTATGGAAACAGGGCATTGGTTCTGAAATGCAATACTTACAGGCTAAGAATACCAAAGAAAACCTCGAAGCACAATTGGAATCGTTAAAAGCCCAGAAACAAATGGCTCAAATCCGGGCACCTTTTGACGGGGTAGTGGATAAGATCTTTCTGAAAGTGGGCGAGCTGGCTTCCCCTGGATTTCCGGTTGTGGAATTTGTGAATTTGAGTCGTATTACCATCAAAGCCGATGTGCCGGAGAAATTTATCGACGAGGTGAAAACCGGCCAGGAGGTAGAACTTACCTTTGCTGCATTGCCGGGGATGATTTTAACCGCACCAATTAAGAATGTGGCTAAAGTTATCAATAGTGCCAGCCGTACCTTTCAAATTGAGCTTTCGGTGAACAATGCCGGCGAGCGCATCAAACCCAATATGGTATCTTCTATTCGTATCAACGACTTTACCCGCGAGAGTGCTTTTGTGGTTCCTTCCCTGGTAATTCGGAAGGATATTTCGGGCGAATTCCTCTACCTGGTTAAAGAGCAGGAGGGTAAATCCATCATTTCCAAACAATATGTTAAACCCGGCAAAGCCAATAACGACCAATCACTTATTCTGGAAGGTTTACAGGAAGGCGACCAAGTGGTGGTGGAAGGTTTCCATCTGGTGAGCACAGGGCTGCCGGTAAAAGTTGTAGAATAATACGCCAAAGAGGATCACTATGAGTGTAAAAGAACTATCACAACAAGTAATACGGGAGTTTAAGCTTACAACGCTGGCTCTCAAAAACAAGAACACGGTATACCTGCTCTCGTTCATTCTTTTAATAGCCGGGGTAATTTCGTACCGGAACCTGCCCAAGGAACTGTTCCCGGAAATTACCTGGCCACAGATTATGGTTCAAACCATATATTTCGGGAATTCCCCGGAAGATATTGAGAACCTGATTACCCGCCCCCTGGAAAAGGAATTGGAGAATGTACGCGGATTGAAGGAACTAACCTCCATTTCGGCTCAGGATGCTTCCATGATTTTTGTGGAATTCAATACCGATGTGGATATCGAAGATGCCTTGCGGCGGGTGAAGGATGCAGCCGATAATGCCAAGAGCGAACTGCCATCGGGCGATGACATACAGGGCCCTCTGGCATTTGATATCGATTTCAGTGAATTTGCCATCCTGAATATCAACCTCTCAGGCGATTACAGCGTGGAAGAGCTAAAAAACTATGCCGAATATCTTCAGGACGAAATTGAGGCTATTGGTGAGGTGTCCAAGGTCATTATCGAAGGGGTAAACGAGCGGGAAATCAAAATCAACGTGGATCTGGTGAAACTGGAGGCCATGGAACTTTCTTTCTACGATATCACCAATGCCATCCGGGCTGAAAACGTGACCATTTCGGGAGGCGAAATTTTGCTGGGGCAAACGCGCCGTGGCATACGCACCCTTGGGGAGTTCAAAAAAGTGAAAGACCTGGAAAACATCATCATCAAGAAGGATGAAGGTAAAATTGTTTACTTGAAGGATGTGGCCCAGGTAGTGGATGGTTTTGCCGAACCCACTTCGTTTGCCCGTCTTAACCAGGAACACGTGGTATCCGTTCAGGTGGTTAAGAAGGGGGGAGAGAACCTGCTCACCACTACCGCTGCCATCTACAAAACGCTCGATAAAGCCAAGGCAGATAACATGTTGCCCGAAAACCTGAATATTTCCATTACCAACGATCAGAGTGAAATGGTTCAGATGCAGCTCGATAACCTCGAGAACAGCATGATTATGGGCGTGATTTTCGTGGTGCTCATTCTTTTCTTCTTTCTGGGAACGCGCAACGCCCTTTTTGTGGGTCTGGCCATTCCCATGTCCATGTTCATTTCCTTTGTGATCATTGGAGCAATCGATTTTCGCATTAATATGATTGTGCTTTTTGCCCTCATTCTGGCTTTGGGAATGTTGGTAGACAATGCCATTGTGGTGGTGGAAAATATCTACCGGTTTGTCGACAACGGTTTTGAACCCTGGGAGGCAGCCCGGCAGGCGGTGGGCGAAATTGCCATACCCATTATTGCTTCAACGGCTACCACGCTGGCGGCCTTCCTGCCCCTGGCTTTCTGGGATGGTATTATGGGTGAGTTTATGAAGTATTTGCCCATTACCCTGATCATCGTATTGTCCTCGTCCCTGTTTGTGGCACTGGTTATCATTCCGGTTATTTCGGCCACTTTTATTAAGGTAAAAGGAAGCAATGAGAATAACGGATCGGCACAGCGCAAACTGGCCTTTTCCGTAGCCAGTATCATGGTAGTGGCAGGTGTCCTGCTGTTGCTGGCTGATAAGCGGATTTTTGGAAACCTGCTCATTATTTTCGGGGCTATCGGGTTCATGAACCTTTTGTTCCTGAAACGGATGGAATCCTGGTTTCAGGATATCTTCCTGGTACGGCTCGAACGGGTTTACAGCAAGGTATTGTATTTTGCACTGCATGGTAAAAACCTCATACTCTTTTTTGTAGGCACCTTTGTGCTGATGATTCTTACGATCATTCTGTTCTTTTCCCGTATGCCCGATGTGGAATTGTTCCCTGATTCCGATCCCAACTACATTAACGTGGTTTGCGAACTGCCCATTGGAACCGATATTACCGGGACAAACGAATTTGTGGAAAAACTCGAGAAGGATATGGTCACCTTCTTTGAACCCTATAAAGATGTGGTAGAATCAATCTTATCTACTGTGGGCAAAGGCGATCCCATGGACTTTTCGGCGGGGGCTAAGCCAAACCAGGCAATCGTAACTATTAGTTTTATCGATTACGAAGACCGGGGCGATGTGAGCACCGGTGATTTGATGGCCAAGTTGAGCGATTTTGCGCTGAACCGTTATCCGGGTGTGGAATTGGAAATTTCGAAGGACGAAGGTGGCCCTCCTACCGGGAAGCCCATTAACCTGGAAATACGCGGGCAGGATTTTGATAAACTGGTGTACCTGGCCGATACCATTAAAACGCACCTCGAGCTGGCTGAAATTGATGGGGTGGAAGGCCTTAAAATGAATATCAGCACCCAGAAACCGGAAATACTCATCCATATCGATCGCGACAAAGCCCAACGTTTTGGATTAAGTACGCAAACCATTGCCTTTACGCTGCGTCAGGCACTGTTTGGCGAAGAAGTTTCGAAATTTAAAGTGGGCGAAGATGAATATCCCATTCAGGTACGTCTGGCCGATCAGTACCGCTACGACCTGTCATCGCTGATGAATATGAAAATGGTGGTTTACGGCGATGGGCCTCCCACATACATTCCTTTATCGTCCATAGCAGATTTTGAGTACTCCACTACTTTTAGCTCGGTTCGGCGCAAGGACCTCGATCGCGTGGTAACACTATATTCCAATGTCATTGAGGGGTATAATGCCAACACCATAAACCAGCAATTGGCCGCACGCATGGAATCGTTCGCGATGCCTACAGGCTACAGCTACGAGTTTACCGGCGAAGCGCAGGAACAGCAGGAGTCGTCAGCGTTTCTGGGCAGGGCCATGCTCATTGCGCTGGCATTGATCATGCTCATTTTGGTGACTCAGTTCAACTCCCTGATTCGTACACTGATCATTATGGCCAGTATCCTTTTCAGCACCATTGGCGTGTTTGGTGGCTTGTGGGCTTTCCACATGGATTTCATCATCATCATGACAGGAATTGGACTTATTTCCCTGGCAGGTATTGTGGTAAATAACGCCATTGTACTGATTGATTATATCGAACTGCTGAAGGCCAGAAAGCGGAAGGAAATGGGGCTGCCCGAAAACACCTTCCTGCCGGTTGAAGTGGCTACCGAATGTATCATTGAAGGAGGGAAAACCCGTTTGCGCCCGGTTTTGCTCACGGCTATTACCACCGTGTTAGGGCTGGTACCCATGGCAATTGGAATGAACTTTGATTTTAACGGGCTTTTAAGCAATTACGATCCCAATATTTACTTTGGTGGCGACATGGCCGATATGTGGAGCCCCATGTCATGGACAGTAATTTTTGGCTTGACTTTTTCTACTTTCCTTACCCTGGTGATTGTTCCGGTTATGTACCGTATGACCACCATTGCTCAGAAAAAATGGATCAAGCTGTATTCCATATTCCAAGACAAACGAGCCAGCATGATGCAGGACAACAATAACGGATAGATTTTGTTATTATCTTACTGAAAACGAAAAGGGGGGTATGACCCCCTTTTTGTATTTTAGGATAGCTAAAACTTGAAGGTATGGATTTGGATATAGCCAGGAAAAAATTTATTATATGCGGGGCAACCAGTGGTTTTGGTTATGGCATTGCCAACCAGCTGACTGCCGATGGAGCCCATATCGTTGCTGTTGCCCGTCGCGAAGAGAAATTGCGCGAATTGCAGGATGCCTATCCCGGACAGGTGGAAATACTGGCTGGCGATATTACGCAGCGCGAAACCATTGGCCGACTGCTCTCTGCTACCGAAGGAAAGGAGTTGCATGGTATTTTGGTTAACGCTTCAGGGCCTCCGGCCCGAAAGTTTGTAGACACCACCCTCGAAGATTGGGATACTGCCTATCAGCAATTGCTACGCTGGAAGGTGGAACTTACCCAGGCCTTTCTGCCTCGTTTTTTGAAAGCGGGTTACGGCAGGTTCCTGTATATTGAGAGTTCGGCCGTGAAACAACCATTTGAAAATCTGGTACTAAGTACCTCCCTGAGACTGTCTGTGGTAGGTTTTGTTAAAACCCTGTCGCAGGAGTTGCCCGACCGGGGGGTAACTTTTAATATTCTCGCTCCGGGTTACCATTCAACACCGGCTGTGGACCGGCTTATCGCAAAAAAGGCCGAAGTGGAAAAGATTTCCCTGAAACAAGCGCGGAAGCTCATGGAAGATGC
>QKEH01000115.1 GCA_003252385.1 Bacteroidota bacterium
ATTCGATGCAAAACCAGTATTCAAAGGAATTTAGAACTACCTAAGCCCATTAGCGGTTTAGCCAGTCCTTAAATTCTTTAACCCGCTCGGCGGCTACGATCACTTCCTTGTCAAACGAAGGATCCAATTCGAGCTTAATGCGCCGCTTAAACCAGGTATGCATAGCGTGGATGGCCTGAAAACTAACGATCAACTGACGATTGACCCGGAAAAAGTCATCGGGATTCAGACGGGGGAGCAAGGCTTCCACGGTGAAACAGGAAATATTCCCCTACGATGAGCACTTTAACTGGACGGAAGACAATTTTGGCCCGGTGAGTGTGCCGCAAAAGGGACAAACCATAGCCTTATCGCTGAGCAACCTCCCCCTATATCAACGTATCATTACCGCCTACGAGGGCAATAGTTTGTGCGTAACCCAGGACTCGACTATACAGATAAACGGAGCCGAAGCCGACCACTATACCTTTAAGATGAATTACTATTTTATGATGGGCGACAATCGCCACAATTCGAACGACTCCAGGTACTGGGGCTTTGTACCCGAAAGCCATATTGTTGGAAAAGCTACCTTTCTGTGGTTTTCGATCGACAAATCCCGGCTTGGTTTCGAAAGTATTCGCTGGAACCGAATGTTCCGGATCATCCGATAATCCCTGATCACAGTAAGCCGGGCAGAACACCCCAATCACCTCTTCCTAAGCCGGCTCTACTATCCCTTGGCTTGCTTTTTAACCTGCACTCCACATTCTTTTGTGAATCTTTAACACGGGTACTTTACAAAAAAGTACTACTTTCGGGGTCGTATAGTATGTCATATCAAAAATAAATGCATGAAGCAACTTATTGAAAAACACGGAAGGAAAGAACTTGCCCGGTTTTCCCTAACCTTTATCCTGTACATTCTCTGGGTTATCTGGCTGGGTAATTACTGGTTTCTGCTGGGGCTTCCGGTAATTGTTGACCTGTACCTTACCAAAAAGGTGAACTGGACACCCTGGAAAAAACGGGAAGGTAAAAACCATTTTCTGGTAGAATGGTTCGATGCGTTGATATTTGCCGTAGTTGCCGTTACATTTATCAACATCTTTTTGTTTCAGAATTATAAAATACCCACCGGATCGATGGAAAAATCGCTGCTCATTGGCGATCACCTCTATGTAAGCAAGGTGGCTTACGGCCCGCGCATACCGGAAACACCGCTGTCCATCCCGTTTATGCAACACACCATTCCGGGCACTCAAGCCAAGTCGTATGTTGAATGGATAAAACTACCTTACAAACGTCTGGCCGGACTTACCACGGTTAAACGTAACGATGCCGTAGTGTTCAACTTCCCTGAGGGTGATACCGTATGCCGCGACCCGCAACTGCAGATGGTAAGCTATTACTACCTAGTGCGCAACGAAGCCGAACGTCTGAAAATGATCGATACCTACGCCAAAAATCCATTAAAAACCGATGAGGAATATTACAACCTGGGGCGCCAGGAACTTTGGAAAAAACAGGATATTCTGGTTCGCCCCATCGACCGGGAAGACAACTACATCAAACGTTGCGTGGCCATCCCGGGCGATACCCTCCAAATAATCAATGGGCAGGTGTTTATTAATGGCAGCCCGCAAATAGAGATCCCCGGCATGCAGTACGACTATGGCGTAGCCACCAACGGCCGCCGCCTGAACGACAAGAAGCTGATGGACATGGGTATCTATTCCGATGATATTATGTACAATGCCAACCTCTCGATGATGCAGTTGCCTTTAACCAAAGCCATGGCCGATGAACTCAGAAGCAACCAAGTGGTGCGCGCCGTAGAGCCCCTGTTCCGCCAGCCCGATTACTACGACCGCAATATGTTCCCCCACGACACAGCCTACAAGTGGAACCTGGACAACTACGGTCCCATCTACATGCCCAAAAAGGGAGAAACTTTGGCCATTACCCTGGAAAATCTACCCTTCTACAAACGTATTATTGGCCATTACGAAGGCAATAAACTGGAAGTTAAAGACGGTAAAATCTACATAAATGGGAAAGCTTCCAGCGCGTACACGTTTAAAATGGGTTACTACTGGATGATGGGCGACAATCGCCACAAGAGCCTCGACTCGCGCTACTGGGGCTATGTGCCCGAAAACCACATTGTGGGCAAACCCAAATTTGTATGGCTGTCGCTCAACCCCGACAAACCTTTCCCGCTAAATATCCGGTTTAAACGGATGTTTATGGGAATTAAATAAGGATTTAAATTCTAAGGAAAAGGCCGTAACTGAAGTAGGTTACGGCCTTTTTTTCTTATTGAGATAGAATTTTCAGGGTTACTAGTCATTTCAATATCCTTGATTAAGCATTAGAGATTCTTGAAAATAAGACTCTTGCAATCATTCTGATGTAAGCCTTCAAGCGAATTTATATGTAATATTTTCCTCCTGAGCAATTGGGATCATGGAAGTTTCGAATTGCGTGTATTGGTTCACTATTCCTATGGTGCCAAAATATACCACATCCGACCGCTAACCAAACCAGTAAGCAGCCGATACAGCGAAATCTACAACCAAAGAGGCCTGCCGATGGAGATTTTGCGTTGCCCTCAGCGGCCATGGCCGAACCACTTCCGATAACACCGACTACTTTCTGCAGGATGCCACCTACTTGTGTATTCGCAATATTGCCTTGAGAAACGCTTTCCGTTCGCGTCCTGCGAAAAGCACCAATCAAAGTCTGGGAATATACCTGTGCGCAACCAACCCATTCCCCATCACGGTTAGTGCGGGTACGCCCCCTGGTGGCCGGTATCGGCCATTTTATTCGATGCAAAACCAGTATTCAAAGGAATTTAGAACTACCTAAGCCCATTAGCGGTTTAGCCAGTCCTTAAATTCTTTAACCCGCTCGGCGGCTACGATCACTTCCTTGTCAAACGGAGGATCCAATTCGAGCTTAATGCGCCGCTTAAACCAGGTATGCATAGCGTGGATGGCCTGAAAACTAACGATCAACTGACGATTGACCCGGAAAAAGTCATCGGGATTCAGACGGGGGAGCAAGGCTTCCAGGGTAAACTCAATCAGGTAGCGTTCCCCTGTCCGGTCGACCAGGAAGGCATACTTGCCCTCGGCAAAAAAATAGGCCAGGTCATCTGTCTGCACGGTACGAATGCTGTCGCCGTGTACTACCATAAACCGTTTCTGATAGTGGGACATGGAGTCCTTCAACGTTTGCACCAAAGCCGAATAATTGGCCGTCGGTTCCTGCCGGTGGTACGTTTGATATTTATCAATGGCCTGAGCCAGATCGTACTTATTAATGGGCTTTAGGAGGTAGTCGACACTGTTCACCTTAAATGCCTGGATGGCGTATTGGTCGTAAGCCGTGGTGAAAATTACCGGAGCATTCACCTCCACTTCATCAAAAATTCGGAAGCACAGGCCATCGGCCAGGTGTATGTCGAGAAACACTAGATCGGCGGTATTTTCCCGGAGCCAGACCACGGCCTGTTTTACCGAATCGAGCGAAGCCAACACCTGAAACTCAGGATCAACGACAGCAAGCTGCCGTTCAAGCTTCTCGGCGGCATGCTTTTCGTCTTCTATGATAACAACATTCACTTTCATATGAATCGTTTTCTCCTTTTTCGGGTTTTAGCAAGGGAATCCGGGCATAAAAAACACCCTGATCCTGGTGGATCTCGGGAGTAATTCCGGCAAGTAACAGGTAGCGTTGCCGCAGGTTCTTGAGTCCCATGCCCACCGAATGGTTTACATCGCTGCGCGGGTTAATTTTGTTCTCCACACAAACATAATCGCCGTCCAGATGGATCCGAACCCGCAGCGGTTCTTCCTGCGAAACCACATTATGCTTGATGGCATTTTCCAGCATCATTTGCACCGACAGGGGCACAATGTAGTGGCTATTACATTCCCCGGAAATATCTATATCTACCTCAAAAGCATTCGGAAAACGTATTTTCTGCAGAAAAATATAGGCATCTACAAAGTCCAGCTCATCGCCCAGGGTCACCGCGGTTTTATCCTGAATATTCAACACATAGCGGTAAACCCAAGCAAACTGATCGATAAACTCTTCGGCCCGGTCAGCGTCCTTATGCACGAGGTTCGATAATACATTCAGACTGTTAAAAAGAAAGTGGGGGTTAACCTGGTTTTTCAACGATTCCAACTGAGCCTGCAAACTTTCTTTCTTGAGTTGTTCGGTTAAAACTAGCCCTTTTTTCCACTCCGCAAAAAAGTAGCCGCCTTCCACAAAACTAAGTATGATCAGGAGCATTACAATGCCAATACTCAATTCTTCCATCAAGTGTGCCCGGAAAGCAATATTCTCCGAAAAGAAAGCACAATGCCATGGATAGGTAATCCGTGCCAATATAGTCATGCTTAATCCAATGGTCACCATGGTAACCACCAACTCAACCGATAACCGTTTTGCCACACTATGCTTCCAGGGCAGATAGTGATCAATGACTTTAATCTCCTCAAAGATTAATATCGATAGTAATACCAAGGCGACAACAGATATCCCGGTCCAGAATAAAAACCCACCTAACGAATCCGATTTCGAAAATTCAAAGATTACGTAATACCGAACGTGAAAATAGGTGGGTGGGATAAACCCCAACAGAAGGATCCATCGGAGGGTTTTCCAATTGAACTTTAGATACGCTGATTCGGTCATAGTCTTGCGTTACAAGGATACGAATATAGTGGAGAATACTGAATTGACCTAAGCAGGCACGTTCTGTGAGATATCTTTCGACATACCCAGATACAGCACCGGAACCAGAATCAGGGTTAAAAGGGTGGAAAACAGCAAGCCTCCAATAATAGCCCAGCCCATGGGTGCCCACATGCTACCTCCGAAAAGTGTGAGTGGCAGCAAGCCTGCAACAGTGGTAACGGTGGTAAGGAGTATGGGCGTAAACCGGGTTTGCGCCGCTTCCAGCACCGCCTCGCGAACCGACAGCCCCCGCCCGCGAAGTTGATTGGCGTAGTCGACCAAAATGATACTGCTGTTAATTACAATGCCCATCAGGCTGGTTAAACCCACAAAGGCCATAAAGGAGAAGGAATTACCTGAAAGTAGCAACCCCAGGAAGCTTCCGGTAACCGATAAAGGAATGGCGGTGAAAATAATCAACGGTTGACGGAAGGAATTGAACTGCAACACCAGCACGGCAAGGATTCCCAACAGCGCCACCAGGTAGGATTTACCTAGTCCCCCAAAGCTCTCATCGCGGCTTTCCTGCTCGCCACCCACGGAGTAGGTAATCCGGTCGTCGAAACCAAGGGCTTCCACTTTGGCCACCACCTCCCGGGTAGCCTTATCAATAGATTGCACCGATTCGTCCACATCGGCCAGCACCGAAACATAGCGGTCGAGGTCGTAATGGTCGATACTTTTTATTCCACGGGTCAGTTCCAGACTGGCCACCTGCGAAAGTTTCACCTGGGCTCCTGTGGCGGTGGGCAGGTATATTTTCTCCATCCAGTCCACATCGCGGGTATTGTCGTCGGAAGCTTTCACCACCATATTGTACTTCTCGCCCAACCGATCCTGATAGCTACTTACCTGCAACCCGTTTACAGCTGCCCGCACTGCGCGATCGATAGTAAGAAGACTAACCCCGAGCTGTCCGGCCTTAAACCGGTCGATGCACACCAGCATATCGGTTTTGGCCACCGAAAAGGGGTTATTGATGTTGATCAGCCCGGGTACCTCACCGTAGACTTCCTCCACCCGGGCAGCGGCCTCTTTTAAAGCGTCGAGGTCGTCGGAAAAGAGACGGATCTGAACGGGAGCATCCACCGGAGGCCCTTGTACAAATTCCCGGATTTCAATTTTAGCATTGGGATAGTTCGCCGTTTCTTTCCTTAGCAAGGCCACAATCTCATTCATCCGATTGGGACGAACCCTGTCGAGAACCAGGTAGACCTGTCCCTGGTTAGCAGCCGGATTGAGCTGCAGCATATTGTAATACACCTGCGGGTTGCCTTCGCCCGAGGTAGCTGCCACCTTCTGCACTTCCGGAATCTGTCGGGCGAGTTCTTCAACAAACAACACCGCTTCGGAAGTGTTTTTCAGGTTGGTACCTTCCACCCCGTTTATGTTTACCATCAGCTGGTTTTTCTCAGCCTTTGGGAAGAAACTTACCCCAATGAGCGGCATCAGCGAAACCGAACCCAGGAAAATCAGTACCGAGGCAACCACCACCACAACGGGCCGTGCCAACGCCCGTTCCAACCACGGGCTGTAGTAGCGGGACACGAAGCGGTCGATTCCACTCTGTTTCTTTGCCTTTGTGTCTTGCTTTATTACCTTGCCGGCCACGAAGGGGCTCAGGCAAAGCGCAACCACCAGGGAAGCTGCCAGGGTATACATCACTATCAGGATCATGCTGCGTATAAAACGGCCCACATCGTTCGACATGAGCAACATAGGCCCAAAAGCCAGTAAGGTGGTAACGGTTGAGCTTACCAGAGCCATGGCTATCTCCGAAGACCCCTGAACGGCTGCCTCCATGGGTTTATAGCCCTTGGCCATATAGCGGTAAATGTTTTCGGCAATAGCTATACTGTTGTCTACCAGCATGCCTAATGCAATAATCAACCCGGCAATGCTCATTTGCTGCAAGCCAAATCCTGAAAGATCGATCAGGCCGATACCCGCCAATACCGACACCGGAATGGCAATAAGCACCACCAGCGATGATCGGAAACCCAGTGATAACAGGATAATGGCTCCGACCAGAACAATACCTTGAATAAAATTAAGAAAGAAACCGTTAATACGTTCCTTCACCCCATCGGCCTGACGAAGTACCACCTCCAGCGTTCTGTCAGCCGGGAGCTGTCCGGAGAACTCACTCACGGTACGATCCACCTCATCCGACAAGGCATACAGGTTGATTCCTTTTTTTTGTTCCACGGTAAGCCATAGCGCCTCCCTGCCATTGTACCGGGCTTGCACTTCGGCCTTCTTGTAGTCGAACTCCACACGAGCCAGGTCGCGCAGCAGTATAATACCGTTTGCCCCGGCATCAATAACGGTATTGCGTATTTCGTCCAGATTTTTATACAGCCCACTGGTTTGAATGGTGAAAAGTTTGTTCCCCAATTCCACCTGACCTCCGGGTATACTGAGGTTTTCGCTTTGCAAAATGGTGATTACCCGGTCGAGTGGGATGTGATTAGCTGCCAAGCGTTCCAGATCGAGCTGGATTTGCACCTCTGTTTCCGGCTCGCCATGTAGCGCTACCCGACGCACCCCGGGAATTTTTTCGAGCTTCTTCTTCAAACTTTCCGCCGATTGTTTCAGCGCCCTGGCCGATGCCCCGCCGGAAACAAACGCCAGCTGATACACTGATACATTCAGCACTGAGGGTTGCTCCACGTCCAAACGGAAAATGGTAGCTGGCAATTCCCCTCGCACCTCGTTCACCTTCTGAACAATTTCCTGGTGCTTTTTTTCCGGATCTTCACCAATGTTGTATTCCACATAACTAACGGCAACACCGTCCTGAATGTGGGTGGTTATGTTCCGGATACCTTCCAGTTCGTTCACCGATTTTTCGATCGGATCCACAATCAGGGTCTCCATATCTTCGGGGGTTGAACCGGGATTCACCACCAATATACTGGTGGTGTTGTATTCGGTGTACGGGTCTTCCGATTTGGGCATAGTAAGGTACGAGGCGATCCCATACAGACACACAATACTAAATACCACCAGGGTGAAATGATAATTTTTAATGGCAAGTTGCGGAAGTTTCATAGGTTCTGGAGCTAAACTGTAACTAGTATACTTCTAAGTGGTTTATTCATGGCCGGCAGGTTGCGAGAATGCCAGATTGTTTTCCACCTTTACTCGGTCGAGGTGCCGGAGAGGGCGGGGTACAGAAGTTATCACCCAACGCGAATCCAATGGCTCGCTACTTTGAATATACACGTAGGGGTTGCTGAAACAGAGCGCTTCGGCCCGATGTTCGGTGGCGACATTTTGCTCCTGGTCAAACAGAAAGAAGGTGAGACTCGTTCCGGAACCCTCTCGAAGGGCATCCACCGGCAACCGCCAGCAGGTTACCTGTTGCGATGGATACAGCTCGCCCCGGGCAAAGAACCCGGGTTTAAGTTCCCGGTTTGCATTATCGAGTGCCAGTTCTACCTCGTACAAGCCGGTTGTAGGTTCGGGAGCATTTGCAATTTTGGCGACCCGGCCCTCCATGGGAGTATCCGGGTACGCATCGGTAAGCAGGGTTGCCCGGTCACCCATGCGAAGTTTCACAAGATCCTTATCGCTTATACCCACGGTGAGTTGCCAGGCCTCTTCGTCGGAAGCAAAAAAGAACACCGGATTTCCAGTGCCGGCAATTTCATCTTCCTCCATGAACTTTTGCAGAATAATGCCTCGTGACGGGGCATAAATACTGGAATAATTCCGATTGTACTCAGCGATACCCAGCGCAGTCCGGGCCATGTCAAGGGCGGAATGCGCATCCTGCAACTGCATCAGGGTAGCTACTGTATCGACATACAGGTTATGGATCCGGTCGTAATCGCGTTGAGCCTTCTCCATTCCAATACGGGCCTGAGCTACCTGTTGGTCAATTTCTTCAGGATCCAAACGGGCAAGCAGCTGTCCCTTCTCCACCCGGTCGCCGGCATCCACGAATAGGTCCTTAATAATCCCTCCCGTTTTAAAACTCAGGCGACTTTCCTGATGGGCACGCACCGTGCCCGATATCCGTATGGGTATGGAAATGGTCTCGGCCAGTATTTCGGCAACACGCACCGACATGGCTTCCGGTTTTCCGGTTGCATCGGCTGAAGCCATGGATTTGCTGCAACTTATAACAACAGCAGCCAGCATCAGGCTTAAAAACAAGCGGCTGGCTAACAAAATTCGTTTTTCAATGGTAGTCATCATTTCGAGCTGGTTAATGGTTCGGTGCAAAGATTGGCAGGATGATTGAGTCTGGAACCCTATTTTGGAGTGAACCGGACAGGGAGTGGAGTGAACCGGTTTAGTTGGCAGAAAATGAGGTAAGGGCAGGAGCCAAAGGTTTGTCAGTGCTGAGTACTAAGAACCCAAAAAAATCAAAGCCTGGAAAGATTTAGCAGGTTCCTGTTCCTCTATTTCCCTGTTTCTTAAGGCAAAAGTCAAAATGCAAAAGAAAAGAACACGACAGATACTCCCCGCTCTGTACCCTGTACCGGGTACTGGGTAAAACTACAGAATGAATCCCCCTTAAAAACTGCGTCGTCGTATTCAATATTTTCTATATTTGCAGCGATTCACTGCAATCAATTACAGATTAACCTATAACTAACTGCATTTCATTTTTTTCACGAACATGAAGTTATTATTTTAATCCTCGGACTACGCATATAAAACCTCTGCCACGCACGGTAACGATCCGGACAATGAATATTTAAGAACCATCCCATACTTACTTTTTGAAAAGTGAGCCTGTATACTTGAAACTTTGCTCAACTTAAAATACATAATATACGCTCTGAAACAAAATTGTCAAAATGAGACGTTATGCTTCAGGGATTACAATCAACCCTATACGACATCTAATCTCATATGCAAATGAAAAAAATTATAGTTCTCGGCCTTGTACTCGGCCTGAGCATACTGGCTAAAGCTCACGACTGGGATGGCATTGACATTCCGGTGGCAGCTCCTGTTGGAAGCTGGCAATTACAATCCATTTCCGATGATTTTGATTACATATCGTCAGGAGGCAACCGACCAACCGAATTTACCGACCGTTGGAACGATGCCTATGTGAATAGTTACACCGGCCCCTCCTGTACCTCCTTCCATCGCGACCATACCTGGACCAGCGGAGGACTGCTGAATGTGCATGCCAACTGGGATCCGGTATACAATATCATTTACGCCGGATGTATTTCTTCCAAAGCCACCTTCATCTATCCGCTCTATATGGAAGTGAAAGTAAAACTGGCCGATAATACCCTCGCAAATAATGTATGGATGATTAGTACCGATCAAACCCAGGAAATTGACCTGATTGAATCCTACCCAAGTAGCCATACCGGCCAGGAATGGCTCGATCAGCGCCTGCACCTGAGCCACCATGTTTTTGTTCGCAGCCCGTTTCAGGATTATCAACCCAGAGATGAGGAAGGCGTGTACGGTACCTGGTACTGGGAACAGGGACGCTCCAACTGGCGTGAGGATTGGATCCGGATTGGAGTTTACTGGCGCGATCCATGGCATCTGGAATACTACCTGAATGGCCAATGGGTACGTACCCTGGAGAAGAACAGCCATTCCTATAGGGACGAAAACGGCAATGTGGTTACTAAAACCACCAGTTTCGATGCTATTGATAAATATAATTATACTGCAGGAACCGGACTCAGCAAACCCGAGCATATCATTATTAACCTGGAACAACAATCATGGCTCTCCGCTTTGAATGTCTACCCCACCCGGGAGGATTTAACGGATTCCAACAACCGAAACATCTACTATGTCGATTGGATCCGTGTATACCATGCTGAAGGAAGCAGCGTAGTAGTAGTAGTAGTAGTAGTAGTAGTAGTAGTAGTAGTAGTAGCTCAAGTAGTTCCAGCAGTTCCAGCAGTTCAAGCAGTTCCAGCAGTTCCAGCAGTTCAAGCAGTTCAAGCAGTTCAAGCAGTTCAAGTAGTTCAAGTAGTTCAAGTAGTTCAAGTAGCGGAGGAAGTTCCAGTAGTGGTGGATCCGTAACCATTCAGGCTGAGTCATTCACTTCTACCGGAGGTACCTTTAACGATGCTTCCTTAGGCGGATCCGGACTAGGTGTGCATGCCACTGCAGTG
>QKEH01000034.1 GCA_003252385.1 Bacteroidota bacterium
TGAATTACCTCAAACAAGCTTATCCGGTTATGGAGGTATTGCAACAATCACGCAACGGATCGCAGTATTTGTTCCATACGTCCTCAATGGTTCAGGGTATGGATCAGGCTGAAAGATATCCCCTCCGGTCAGGAACAAGGTATTGGAATACCCAGCCGCCAGTCGATACCTGTCGGGGGGGTGAGGTTTATTATGCAGATAGTTTGGCGGCCTACCCTCTTGGGTTTGAGATAGCAGGAAGTGCCCTGAAGGAATCATCGGAGTACAGCTTGAATTTTATAGGCGAGCTGAATTTTGAAAAACCGGCACCCGTAAAAGTGGGGGTGGAGGTTATTCACAACGGACATTTAAAAACCTACCAACTCTGGGAGGTGCCAGGGAATACAACTTCCGGTTCCTGGAGCTTGGTGTTTCATTCGTTCCGATTGCCCGACACTTTCGATCCGCAGGATAAAATTAAGCTCTATATTTGGAATCCTGAAGGGGCTAGCTTTCGCTTGCGCAAGGTAGAAGCGGCACTGATTTATTCGCATCGGCTATGAAGGTAAGCATTGTAATACCGCTATATAACGAAGAAGAGTGTATTGGCACCCTGCTGCAGAAGTTATACGCGGTGGAATATCCTCAATTTGTTAGCACTTGGGAGTGCGTGGTGGTGGACGATTGTTCTTCGGATCGATCCTTTGAAAGGGTAGAGTCTTTAAAATTGCAAAACCTGAAACTTGTGCGACAGGATAAAAACCAGGGAAAAGGAGCGGCGGTACGGCGCGGTTTCGAGGAAGCCAGTGGGGATGTACTGCTGATCCAGGATGCCGATTTGGAATTGGATCCCGGCGACATTCCTGTTCTCCTGGAGGCCATGCACACCTTGCAGATACAATTTGTTAATGGTTCGCGCTATTTGCCCGGCCCTATACGGACCATCAGTTCGTACCGGCGTTATATGGCCAACCAGTTTTTTACCTGGCTTACCAGTTTGCTGATCAATGTTAAACTTACCGATATGGCCTGCGGTTATAAACTGATCCATCGCAATTTATTGGATGAGGTTACCCTAAAAGAAAATCGGTTTGGCTTTGAAGCCGAGTTAATATTGAAGGCCCTGCGCATTCGCAAAAACAATGTAGCCGAAGTGCCGGTAAATTATTATCCGCGCAATGCGGGCGAAGGTAAAAAACTTCGCAATTCGGATGCTTTTAAAATTCTTTGGACCATCTTCAAGTATGGCTTGTTGCGTCTAAACTGACTGTCCGCCTAGTTCATTTCCGGATTTTCCGGGAAGTTTGACCACATTTCGTATTTCTTACCCATGCGGCGAAGGGTCTTTTTCCAGAAATGCTTGTTTAATGGCATCATGATTTCTTCGGGCGAGAGTTCGCTCACCACCCAGGCACTTTCCTCCATTTCGTCTTCGAGCTGGCCGGGCGACCAACCGGAATACCCCAGGAAAAAGCGTATTTGGTGCTTGTCGATATTGCCGGAACTGATGAGACGCTCTACCACGTCGAAATCACCGCCCCAGCAAACGGGGCCTATTACCGGAACGCTGTTTGGAATAATGTCTCCCAGGGTATGCAGGTAGTGGAGGGTGTTGGTGTTTACCGGACCGCCCAGCGATACTTCGGCTTCTATGTCGGGAAAATTTTCGACCACCTCCGTTATATTTACACTTACCGGTTTGTTTAGAACAAAACCAATGGTGCCATCTTCGTTGTGTTCGGTAATCAGCACTATGGAGCGTCTAAAGTAATTGTCCAGCAAAAATGGTTCACTGATCAGGATTTTACCCTTGCGGGGTTCCTGGTGTTGATCGGCTTCGAAAAAGTTATAATCGAGTACCATGGCTGTGCTTCATACTGAATTGAGAAAGTGAAATACCCTGCAAAGGTAATTTATTCCGTCCCTGCCAGTGAAGATGCAAGACTAATTTAAAGTTAGTAAAAATAGGGGATATCACGGCGAAAACGGGTAGGATATTTAGGGTGTCTGATCAAAAGGCTATTTTGGGTGAATGACTGGCCGGAAACCGTTAGAAGGAACAGGCTCTTCAGGGGTGTTCACCATCCAGGTCGAAAACTCATCGATAAATCGCCAGTATTCCTGGCGGGTTTTTTCGCTTAGTGGAGTGGTTTCCAAAACTTCGCGATAACACCTTAGCCAGGTGGTTCGGCTCTTCGGAGTAATCCGAAATGGAGCATGTCGCTGGCTCAAAAGGGGTTTTCCGCGCCGTTGTGCGTACCACTTTGGGCCGCCAAAACGCTGAATAATGAAATCCGCTGCCCGCTCCTTGGCCAATTGGAGTTCTTCCGCTTCTTTGGGAAACATTTCCTGAATGTCGCTTTGCACCAAAGCATCGTACAGCCGGCTAATCATGTCGCGAATGCCTTCTTCCCCCAATTCTTCGTAGATACGGTTATCGGGGATAAAAGGCTGAATTTGAATATCAGATCGGTAGGGTGTAATGCGTAAGTTCAAAAGATTTCTATTTTTGTAACGGTATAACAAGCAATCATGAGGATGGTTTAGCGGTTATATCATCTCAGCTCAAATTGGGTTGATGGAAGTTAGTGAAACAGGACGGATAATTGTCCTGTTTAGAATCATAGCTGGTATTGCATAGCGTATTAACCAAAGACCTTTCAACATGATATCTAGAAGAATGCTCTTGATGTTCTTACTGACAGGGACATTAGCCGCACAGGAGAACAATCTCAGTACCACGTCACAGTCGGACACTCTGGAAAAGGTATCATCCGATGCCCATAGGTTGGTTGCTTCGGAGCTGCCTATTTT
>QKEH01000058.1 GCA_003252385.1 Bacteroidota bacterium
TAACCAACCAATAAATGCCAATAATACAATTACTAGCTTTAGGGGTCTCATAGTTTAAGCTAAGGTTTAAAGTTTTAGTAAAATTTTGCCTAGAAGGAGGTTGTAGTTTTGGGTCGGCCCATTACCAGGGTAATAAACCGGGTAGCAAACCTAGTTGAATGGCTTAAATTAATCGGTCGAATTTGTCTCAAAATAAGACGATTTTGCCTCAAACCGATCATTTTTTATGGTTAACCCAATTCAACAATACTGTTTTAACCGACTGATATTGTGAACTATATCAATCTTCAACTACTTTTATCATCCATTCAGACACCTGGAGCTGATAAAATAATTTTGAAAGAACACTTCCATTTCCTTTCTTTAACGCAAAGTATCCTTCAGGCTATGCTAAAACGAGTTCTTACCTATACGGTATTTACCATTTTCTACCTCAACCTACACTCACAAACGCCGCGCTTCGACCCAATTAACATCACAAATGGCCTTACCGATAACGCCGTTTACAGTCTTGAAGTGGACTTAACCGGCAATATTTGGTTTGGTACACGCAATGGCCTTAACCGATTCAACGGTTTCAACATGCAGGAATACAAACCTACACCTCATAATAATTATAGCATTCATGGAAACACCATTACTGCCCTGGCCACCGACCCGGATGGCGCATTATGGGCGCTAACCACCAGTGGCGCACTTTGTAATTTCGATCCTAAAAGGGAACGCTTTATTAGCTATCTGGATTCCTCCGGCCAGGTTTTCTTCTCTGAAAATCCGGGCTCCATTTGCCATGCTTCGAATGGCCTGATCTGGATTCAGAATGCATTTACTCTCTTGTGCTTCAACAAGCAAACAAAACAGTTTCGAGTTATTGATCCCGGGCAGGATATTCTGGGAATCAACCTGTATAACGACTCCTGCCTGTTGTATTGTGGCGATTTTGGCTTGAAAAAGATTGAAATCCGAAATAATCAGTTGTCGATAAAAAAAATAGGCTCAACGCCCGTGCATAAAATGATTGCCCTCGACAGCGGCTATTTTGCCGTTAATAATCAATCGGTCTATTATTTCAACAAGCAACTGAAGCTCATCGATACCCTGATCACGTTTGACACAAAGGTCATTCAGCCCAATTATGTAACTGCTCTTGCGGTATCCGATGAGTACCTTTGGGTGGGATTTAAATACGGATTGTATCGGATCCGGCTATCCCGTACCAAAGAATTTCCTAGGTTAAGTCCTCAACAGAACCTGAGCCCCAGCTTTCTGAACGAACATATAACCTCATTAAAGTACGATAAAGCGGGGAATTTATGGATCGCCACCACGGAAAAAGGTGTGTTTCATTATAGCCATCATAGGAATCTCTTCGAGTTCATCAACTGGAATTTCAACGCCATTGCCGACACCTCAGTCGAATACCGCATCAACTCGGATCCGATAAGCGCCATTTGCCGTACCCAACGGAATGAACTTTGGCTGGGTTCTTCGAAAAGCGGTGTTGGGATTATTCACTCCAATGGCTCACGAGAATTGGTCCGGAATTACTTCGACCGGCAGGGGAACCGTCATGCGCTCAAACTGGTTCGCAGCATTTTCGAAGATTCTCAGGGTACTCTATGGATGGCCACACAGGAAAATATTTGTTACTACAATCGGAAAACAAAACGAATTGAGACTTTAGCTTCCAAATATGGATGGGAGTGGAATTACAACAGCATGTTAATCAAGGAGTTTAAAAAGGGAACCCTAACCATTACTGGTGAAAAATATATCGGCGAGGTGGATCTGAACTCAGGAAACCTGAAGCTCCTGCCCACGCACAGCAATGGGGTTTACCTGTGGTCGATGTTTCAGGATGCAGCTCTGGATAAGCATTCCAATCTTTGGTTGATTCAGTACAATCATGGATTAATTCAAATTGACTCTTCCCATACCACCTATACCCGCTACTTGAAAGCCACCCACGGATTCTCCGACAATAAAATATATTCCATCGTAATTTCCGGCGACAGTATCTGGCTGGGTACCAATTCAGGCCTGGATCTGTTCAGCATTTCGGCCAATCGGGTAATTAAAAGTTACACCAAGGAAGACGGACTCTCCAGCGACATTATTTATTCCATTCATATTGATTCACTTAATCATCTATGGATGGGTACCAGCAAAGGCATCAGCAGGCTGAATATTGCCTCGGGCACAATTACTACTTACCTGCTCAATACCTATTTCTTCAACAACTCAAAATGCATTGATCCGGATGGTTCCATTCTGTTCGGAGGTTACAATACGGTGGTACATTTCCGACCTGGTGCTATTGAGAATATTCTCAATGAGCCCAAACCAGTAATCAATCAATTTGTGCTCTTTAATCGAACGGTGCATCCCGGCGATACTATCGACAAAAAGATCCTCCTAAAAAGTATGCTAACGGATCAATCGCAAATCACCCTCACGTACAAACAGAACTCATTTTCGATCGGATTTAATGCGTACCCGTTTAATTACCCTAATAACATAACCTTCCGGTATCGTTTAAAAGGAGCACAGGAGAATTGGCAATACAGCCAGCGCAATACCCGCTTGGCCAATTACACCTCGCTTCAACCGGGCGAATACCTGTTCGAAGTTTCCGCCTCCAACCAGAGCCAAAACTGGAGTCGCCCGGTAGAATTGAAAATCACGATAACCCCCCCGTTCTGGCGACGAATCGGATTTCAGATAACTTTAATACTATTGCTTATCCTTGCGGCCATTAGTTATTTCAGGTACCGGATCCGGTCTATTAAACGCCGCAATTTATGGCTGGAAAGACGGGTTCAGGAACAAACTTTTGCCCTCAAGGAACAAACCCAGCTTTTACTAAAACAGAATGAAGAAATCAAGGTGATTTCGGATAAACTCCATGAGGCCGATCAATCCAAACTCCGTTTCTTTACCAATATCAGTCACGAGTTTAGAACACCACTAACCATTATTTTAGGGCATCTGGAAAAGATCAATGAAGGCAAGTACAACCGTTCGAAATCCATCATCCGCCGCAACGCCTACCGCTTGTTGGATTTAATCAATCAGCTGATCGAAATCCGCAAACTGGATTTGGATCAGCTGAAGCTTAAGGTCAACTCCTTTGACCTGATTGAGTTTTGTTCCAACATCATCAGCTCCTTTCAGGTAATTGCTGAACAAAAAAACATTCAACTGCAGTTCTATACCGATCTAAAAAAACTCCAGGTATGGCTGGACAAGGACAAGACCGAGAAGGTGCTCTACAACCTCTTGTCCAATGCCATAAAATACACCCCCAGAGACAAAAACGTTCTGCTCTCTGTGAAAACCAACGAAGCATGGATCCAAATCCTGGTGGAAGACGAAGGCATTGGAATCGACAAAAAAGATATATCCCGGATCTTCGAACGTTTTTATCGATCCAACGCTCATTCCGAAAGCGGACACGGTATTGGGTTGGCGCTTAGCAAAGGCCTGGTTGAAATCCAACACGGCACCATTGAGGTATCCAGCCAACCATGTGTTGGCAGTATATTTACCATTCAGTTCAAGAAGGGCAAGGATCATTTTAACCCGGATGATTTTGGCTCCACGATTACTGAAAGCCCAATGGTCCTTGAAACAGAGGAATTTCAGGTGAATAGCGCTACAAACATCACCGATAAAAAAATTCTTCTGGTCGAGGACAATACCGAACTGAGCAACTACATCATTGACCTGTTGCAAGCCCGATACTCGGTACGCAGGGTATCCAATGGACAGGAAGCGCTCCTGCTGCTCCAGGAGTACACGCCAGACCTTATTATATCCGACATTCTCATGCCGGTTATGGACGGCATTGAATTTTGCAAATTGGTAAAAAGTTCGTTCGAAACTTCACATATACCATTGATTTTGTTATCAGCCAAAACCGAAACGGACACCAAGGTAGAAGGTTTTGAACTGGGCATTGACGACTATATTGAAAAACCCTTTAAACCTCAGGTGCTTCTCGCCCGCATTTCTGCGCTATTGCGAAACCGTGATAAACTGAACGAACATTTACAAAATTTTAGTGCCGATTCCAAAATAAACGAACCGGGTGATTTGACGGAAAGAGATAAAGAGTTCTGGAACAAAATTCAACACCTGGTTAAGGAAAACTATGGCGACACCGAATTCAATGCCTCGGTGCTTAGCGACCTGATGCTTATGAGCCGTGCCAATTTCTATCGAAAATTTAAAGGTCTTTCAGGCATCAACGCCGCAGAGCATATCCGTAAATACCGTATGCACCAAGCCATGAAGCTGATACAGGAGGGAGAAACCAATATATCCTACATTAGTCTCAATGTAGGTTTTAAAAGCATTTCTCAATTCCGGCAAAGCTTTAAAGAAGAATTCGGAAAAGGACTTTCAGAATTTCTGTAAACATTGCTTCAACGTAGATCCAACGTGCGACCAGGCCTTGAAGTCCCCATACGAAGCAATTGAAATACAAGACTTTGGTTTACTGCACCTTTCGCGACATTACGGTGCTATGGTTTAAAACCAAGAAAGAACGGTGAGGTAATTGTATTAAATTATGTATTTTCGTTGCTAACGAACCCATGAGCCATGAAACTATTTAGACCAAGCCTGACGTGGAAAATCGGCCTTTCACTACTCGTACTTCAGTTCTTAACAGCTGGGCAACTATCCAGCGATTCAATCCCCGTAAAGGACACCATACTGCAGGCTCCGCAGGTGGCAGGAACACCGGATGGCAAACTGGTATATATTTTTGAGATTCGAAAGGAGATTGCCAAACCGGTGTGGCGCATTGTTCAGAAAGCATTCGAAGAAGCAACCCAGCTGAAAGCCGATTACATACTGATTCACCTAAACACCTACGGCGGTATGGTGAATATTGCCGATTCCATCCGCACCCGGATTCTCAACTCCTCCATTCCCGTACTGGTGTTTATCGATAACCAGGCCATTTCGGCCGGAGCATTAATTTCCATTGCTGCCGACAGCATCTACATGCGCCCGGGAGGAAGCATTGGAGCATCTACGGTAGTGAGCCAAACGGGCGAAGTGGTGCCCGATAAGTACCAGTCGTTTATGCGCTCTACGATGCGGGCCACCGCCGAAACCCATGGGAAACGCCGCGTGATAACAAACGGCGACACCACATACGTATGGCACCGTGACCCCAAAATTGCTGAAGCCATGGTAGATCCGCTGCTGAAAGTAGAAGGCATTGTCGACTCAGGCCAAGTGCTCACCCTAACCGCCGAAGAAGCCATTAAGGTAGGCTATTGCGAGGGAAAAGCCGAGAGTATCAAGGAGGTGCTGGCTCTGTCCGGACTTTCCGGTTACGAAGTCAAACGGCACCAACTTACTGCGCTGGACAGTGTAATCCAGCTGCTGCTCAATCCCATAGTGCAAAGCCTTCTGATTCTGCTGATTATTGGTGGCATTTACTTTGAACTGCAGACACCCGGAGTGGGTTTTCCGCTGGGCGTTGCCGTGGTGGGTGCTACGCTGTATTTCGCCCCCCTTTATCTGGAAGGGCTTGCCCAAAACTGGGAGCTGATTGCCTTTGCCCTGGGAATTGTGCTGCTGGCACTCGAAATATTTGTGATTCCTGGTTTTGGGGTTGCCGGCATTTCGGGTATTATACTGATACTCCTCAGCCTGACCCTTGGAGTAATTGACAATGTGGTTTTTAAGTACGAAGGTCTGTCCGCCTTAACCAATGTAGCCAAGGTATTTGCCCGGGTAGTGCTTACCATGTTTGCCGGATTGGGCCTTTCGCTTTGGTTAAGCCGAAAAGTGGGTACATCCCAACTTTTTTCCAAAATTTCCCTGGGCGCCACTCAGGAAACCTCAGCAGGCTTTATTGGAGTCGACATGCACCAAAAAGCCATGATTGGTAAAACCGGTATCGCATATACCGTACTGCGCCCTTCGGGTCGTATACAGGTGGAAGGTGAATTGTTCGATGCCAAATCGGAAATTGGCTACATCGAAAAAGGACAGTCGGTTAAGGTACTTCGCGACGAGGCCGGTCAACTTTATGTAATAAAGGTGTAAGAACCTGAGGTGGATGTATGGTAGCAAATACCTTTACTACACAAACCACCCGGTAAGCTTCATAATGGATCTTCATAAACCCGCTCTACCGGGTCCATGTGGAGGAGCGGCTACGCTATTCCAATTTCTTATACGTGAGGGAGCGTTTTACCCACAATGTAATCTTCCAGCTGCTGAATGGTATTCTGATGGCTCTGAATGATCTTGTTGACTATATCTCCGATAGAGACGATTCCAATCACCTTATCGCCCTCGAGAACTGGAAGATGCCGTACCCGGTGATCGGTCATAATTTGCATGCAATCGTTGGTGCTGCTGGTAGGTTTAACATAGTAAATTCTTTCGGAAAGGAAATCTCCCACTTTTGCATCTTTGGACGATTTCCCCTGAAGAATGATTTTCCGGGCATAGTCGCGCTCCGAGAATATTCCTACAATAGTGCCTTTATCTTCGACCAACAGAGCTCCTATGTTTTGGCCTGCCATTTTTTTCAATGCTTCGTATACGGTGGCCTGTGGATCGATAGTATAAAGCTCGTAGCCTTTCTCATCAAGAATATCTTTAACTAAATACATGATATAAGATTTTATGGTATGTAATTGTATGAGAGCTATCACTTTGTAAGTTACTACAAACTAAGGACTAAAAAAAGCCTGAAACGGGATAAAAGTACCTCCGGGTTACCAAATGCCCTATCTATCACATCTGCTCGAACAATCTGTTGGACGGTTAGTTAAATGATAAGTATCATCTGCGAAGTATTTTTACTCCACGCATATCTTCTTAGGTTTGTAGAAAGAATACCTACCCGGTAAACGATTATGAGAAACGCTGTCAATAAATCGTATCAAACCCTGTTTCTGAAAGCCGGCGACATATGTATGGTTTCCTTGCGAATTTCGGTATGGACCATTCTGGGATCCTGCGTTTCGGTGGTGCTACGCAGTCGCCGAAACCAGCTTATGGGCATTTGCCACGGTCAGCTGCCCGACCAACGGGTAGCCAAATGCACCTGTTCCAACAGTTGTCCCCGCCCCTGCGGCATAGTGCCTACCCCTTCTGACGATTTGTATGTTTCCAACAGCATCCGGCACATGCTGGATTTGTTTCAGGGCAATTCCATTCCTTTCACCGATCTGGATGCACGAATCTATGGAGGTGCAGCCATTTTACATCCCGAAAAACCCTTCGAAGATTCCATTGGGTATCAAAATATTGCCACTGCAAAGAAAATCCTCAGTGCCTATCCCATCCCCATCATCGAAGAAATCACCGGAGGCAATCAGGGGCGAAGCATCTATCTGTATACCGACACCGGTGAGATTGTAGTAAAAACACACACAACCAATTAGTTGAACCTGAAACCGGCTCAAGGATGACCGGCTCCTCCATCCCACTACTCTATCAGCTCTGACTACGGTAATGCAACCTCCGCTTTGAGAAAGACGAATAAATACTTTTCTTTGCAGTGCAAACCCCGATGAGCCACGTGTAAATCCAGTGCAGTTTCCATCGGCATGATAACTAACCAATCGCAAACGAATGAAACTTAGTAACTCACGCATTATCAGTTCCAAGAAACTCATTTCACCGGAAGAGCTTCGACAACTGCTTCCAATATCGGACACTGCCAATACCACCATCATAAATTCTCGCGATGAATTGATTAAAATCCTGGAAGGCACCTCCAGTCGTTTTGTGGTGATTACAGGCCCCTGTTCGATTCACGATCCGAAGGCAGCCTATGAATACGCGAAAAAGCTCAACACATTACGTGAAAAATACCAGGACAAACTTATGATCATTATGCGGGTATATTTTGAAAAACCCCGCACCATTAAGGGATGGAAAGGACTGATTTACGACCCCTATCTGAACGACAGCTACGATATTGAAACCGGCATTAAACAAGCCCGGGAAATACTGCTGCACGTGGCCAATATGGGTTTACCTACCGCCACCGAGATGCTCGATCCGGTGATTGCCGGTTATGTTGGGCAACTGGCCACCTGGGTAGCCATTGGTGCACGAACTACCGAGTCGCAAACCCATCGGCAGATGTGCAGCGGCCTTTCTGCCCCGGTAGGCTTTAAAAACGGCACCAACGGCGATATTGAGATCGCTATTAATGCCATTAAATCGGCTGAGGCATCGCACAATTTTATCGGTATCGACGATGAGGGTAATTGTGCCATCCTGCAAACTACCGGAAATCCTCATGGGCATGTTGTGCTCCGCGGTGGAGGCGGCCGCCCCAACTACCATATCGAGGATATTGATACCTGCGAACAGGAACTCCGGGACAAAGGTATTCATCCGGCCATTATTGTTGACTGCAGTCACGACAATTCAAACAAGGACTACCGCAAGCAACACTATGTAGTTCGCGACATCATTGCGCAAAAGAAATACGGCAATGCATCCATTAAAGGCATCATGTTGGAAAGCAATCTTTTTGAAGGTAAGCAAGCCATTCAGGCCGATCTCAAACAGTTGAAATACGGTGTTTCCGTAACCGATGGGTGTATTGGATGGGATGAAACTGAAAAGTTGCTGGAAATGCTTTACCGGGAACTTCCCTAAGGACAGGAGACTACAAGACACCATACAGCAGCACCACTTTCCGGTGCTGCTTTTTTTTAGTAAACCGTTTCGATTCGCTGTCTCCTTGCATAATTCACGGATTATGCTTAATTTAATTTAAAGTCTGTCAAACCTAAAACCTATGGAAACATTCGACGACCGACAAGATCATCTCAGTTACAAAAGCGACTGCCTGTTTTGCAAAAACTTCGACCCCTTGTATTTAACCTGCAGCGCCTATCCTGCGGGCATTCCCAATTCCATTCTGGAATGTAAAGAATTACACCGGCAGGTACGAAACGATCAGGTGGGCAGTTACATCTATGAACCGGAACTGCGATAGATCATTCTGCAACCATTCATCCAAGAGGTTACTGCAGTCCGCGCCCCACTTACCTTCTGACAGGAAGCAATGCTTTTCTGGTGGAAGGAATTTTTTCTTCACAAATCTTAAAATCCTCTGGTAATTTCATCTACTTTCGGAAGTATTTTTCAACCCTGGCTGGTATGCGATGGCTCATTCTTTTAGGATGTTTCCTAATTAACCTTTCCCTAAACCTGTATGGCGAAGAAACAAACGCCTACCGAATTCAGGGGCAGATTATGGACAGCACCAGCGGAAAAGCCCTGGAATACTGCACCGTAAGCCTGTTTTCAACCGACAGCCTGCTGGTATACGGCACCATTACCGGTGCCGACGGAAGATACGAACTGCAGGCACCCACTCCGGGTTTCTATTCGGTTCAAGCCAGCTTTGTAGGATATACTCCTTTAAACCACGCCATACTGCTTACCGAGGGTCAAAACACCATGGTACTGCCCGTACTGGTTCTACACCCTGGTACCCAACATATCGCTGCCGTAGAAATTACCGCTCAAAACCAACAACAGGTCGATTACCATCTCGATAAAAAAATCATACGCTTTGATCAGGAGCTGATCTCCCGATCGGGTACCGTAGCAGAAGCCCTGGCAACTATCCCATCGATACAATTGGATACCGATGGCAATGTATTGTTACGAGGCAGTTCTCAGTATACTGTACTGATTGACAGCCGGCCAACAGCTCTGGATGCATCGGAAATGTTGCAGCAACTGCCAGCCAGCAGTATCGAACATGTCGAGATCATTACCAATCCATCTACGTACTATTCGCCCGAAGGCACCGCCGGGATTATCAATATCATTCTGCGTAAAAACAGTTCAAACGGCTTGGGCGGACTTATCAATGTCGATGGCGGAACCTACTCCAATTACGCCAGTAACCTGATGCTAAGCTATGGACTGCGCAAGATCAGTCTTCAGGTGGGTGGTAACCTAAACCGAAAGTCCACACCGGGAACCCTGGAACAGGAGTATCGGACGCTGGGTGCCGATACCTTGTTCCGGAACCGCTCGGAAGGCCATTTTCTCAGATCCAACGACCTGGCCGCTGTCTATGGAATTATGAACTGGTCGCCGGGGAGTAAAACGTCCTTTTCCCTTGAAGGACGGAACGGGTATCGGAAATCGGGTTATACCAAGGAAGTTGCCTATGCAAGCCAGCTCACCAGCGGGCAAGCCCTGCTTTCCGAAAATCGGTACACCGGCAACGACGAACGCACCCGGTCGGGTACCTATACGAGCCTGAGTGGTAATTTGACCCAACGATTTGCCACAGATGAACAGCAACTGCAGGCTCAATTTAGCTATACCCAAAAGAATAGTCTGGAAGAAGTCAACAATCAACTTCAAACCAAGGATTACGAACTTATCAGCGGACAAAAATCTACCGAAACCGGCCCCAACCAAGCCATGGAAGGCCGCCTCAATTACAACCAACCATTAGTTGCCAACCTGCAACTGGAAGTGGGACTGCACGGCACACAAAAAGACACCCGAAAAAACAACCGGATCTATTATCGCGATCTCCAAACGAACACCTACGAGCTTCAAACCCTGCTTAGCCACCAGGTTACCTACCACAACTATACGTATGCTGCCTACGGCATGCTTAAGGGACAAAAAGAAAAATTCAACTGGCAGGCAGGGATCCGAGCCGAAAAAACCAATCAGAAGGTAACCCTGAAGGATACTACGGGAAAATTCACCGTTAGCCGATGGGATTTCTTTCCATCCATGCACGCTTCCTATCAGCTTCATGAGCAACAAAAAATTCAACTCAGTTACTCCCGACGGCTCAATCAACCCCGTGGGTATCATCTGGAGCCCTTCTACACCTGGACCGATGCCTACAACCTGCGTATGGGCAACCCCGGATTACTTCCGGAATACATTCATGTTGCAGAATTGAACCATCAGTTCAGCACCAGTAAAATCACACTCAGTTCTACCCTCTTTCTGCTTCACACCACCCAGAAGATCGAAGGAATTCAGGAAAATTTCAACGACAGTGTTGTTCTGAGTAAATTCCAAAATGCAGGTTTCGAACGGGAAAGTGGACTGGAAGGAACCCTGGAAGTAAGGCATTTTACCCACTGGAAAACTACTTTTTCGGGGCACAGTTACTACTACCAAACTTCCGGAAGCTATGCCAGCTCAACCCATCCACAGGAAAACTTCGGGCTGTCGCTACGTTGGAACAACACGTTTATTTTGGGTAAAAACTGTCAGGTACAAACCAACGCCAGCTATCAAAGCCCCAGCATTGAAGTTCAGCAAACCCGATCGGCTATATGGCAACTGAACAGCGCCCTGCAATACAGTTTTTTGCAGAAAAGAATTACGGCCACACTGCAAATAATCGATATTCTGGGTACGGCTCATCAAACTTCAGAAATTTTTGCAAGCGATTTCTATTCCATGCAACACCAAAAACCTTGTGCTCCCCAGGTAATGCTCAATGTATCGTGGCGAATAAATAATTATCGCGAAGCTACCTCCAAGGAGAATAAGGACTCCCTCAATAAAAATATGGACGAAGGTATGGAATGAAATGTGCAACTCGAATTAAAAAGAGTGCCCAGATTTACATTGCCAGCAAAAGACATCGGAGGTAAAAAAGAAAAAGCCCGCAATAAACGGGCTTTTTCTTTTTGCGGAGAAGGAGGGATTCGAACCCCCGGTACCTCTCGGTACAACGGTTTTCAAGACCGCCGCGATCGACCACTCTGCCACTTCTCCTCGAAATAACTGGCCGCGAAAATAGAACTTTTTTCCTTACCAGAAGCATAAAACCAGAAAAAAATACAAAAACACCTCACGTAATTCGTTTATGTTGCATATAGCCAATAGTATAGCACGGGGTCCATTTATCACACTCTTTCCTTAGGCATAGCTACCCTAAAAACAAACGATCTAACGTGTTACCCCGAATCATTTTTACGTCCAAATACGAAACATTCCGATGCTATTTATCTATATCATATCATTCTTCTTGTGTTTTAGTACCCTTCAGCAAGTAACTGACCAGGGCAAATCTTGCACTCCCCCACTTGCTTTAGATTTGGAATACCAAAACCCTTTTCACCTTACTCAGGCTACGGAACATTTTAATCATTCTGCAAATAAGGACAATTGGCAACCTACCATTCAGAGGATATTCCCAACGACTCTGAAACAACTATTTGCAGGAAACTACTCCGGAGAAACAACACGTGAGCCACAAAAAAGCAAAGATTCCCAATATGTAAGTTACGCCAACAACCGCCTGATTCGACTGACTGGCCCGTGTATCGTTTATCCTTTTCAGTACTTCTGGTAGGCCTTTTATTAGTAACACCACCATGGTTTGGGTCAAGTAATACCCATTAAAAATCATAGTATCCACTGTTAGTAATAAAAAAATGATTTCAACAACTATTTTAGGATGGTCAGTTACCACATTGGCCATCGCAGGACTGATTATCGCAACCCGAATCAGAAAAAGAAAAAAATATCAAAACGCCCTGGCTCCATTAGTTTCGTTTGCCAGCGAAAACAATGCCACACTTTCCCATTACGACCTCTGTGATAAGACCCTCATAGGTTTAAGTATGGATGAGCCTAAGCGGATTTTCTTTATTCGCCCTTTACCCGAACGAGAAACCCGTGTAATGATCCCCTTAAAAGATATTAAGGCCTGCCGAATGCATAAAAGTGAGCGTACGTCCAAATTACAGGAACATTCTGTGGTGGTAATTGACCGTATTGAAATGCTGGTTTCGCTTAAAAACTCTAAAACCGAAATGAGTTTGGAATTTTATAACACGGACTTCAACGCTTTAAACATTACGGACGAATTACTATTGGCCCAAAAATGGACCGATCTGCTGAAATCTAATCTAAATGACCAATAGTAATCAAATAACGAATACGCGTTAAACCGCTGGGGCATTCCGAACAAACCAAGGAAACGATCCATCTCCAAATGGTTATTTCTTGCGTGTTATCGGAATGTACTCCCATGCGGTTAGTATCTGATATAATACATGTCCTATGGAAATAACAAGCTTGTTGAATTTGAAGGGTGAAGTGGTGTTCTTCCTATTTTTTATCGTACTGATCGTAACGGTTCTCCTACTGGATTTATTATTGGTGGGCCGAAAATCGCATGAGGTGTCTGTGAAAGAGGCGACCATTTGGAGTAGTATTTGGATTGCATTCGCATTGATCTTTGCAGTATTTTTAAGATACCATGCAGAATACATTCATGGCATTGAGAATTTGGATCAGTTAAATCAAGTGGTGCAGCACTATGCTCCGTTTCTCACTTTGGATGAAACCAGTTTCGAAAACAGCTTGGATCTTTATCGAAAGAATAGTACGGTTAATTTTCTTTCGGGCTACCTGATCGAAAAATCGCTCTCCGTAGACAATTTATTCGTTATCATGGCACTGCTGGCAGCTTTCTCCGTTAAAAAGAAGGATTACAAAACGGTACTGTTCTGGGGAATACTCGGAGCTATTGTTTTGCGGTGCATTTTTATTTTTGCCGGTGCCGCCCTCATCTATCGTTTTGAATGGTTGCTTTACGTTTTTGGTGGCTACCTGATTTATGTAGGGCTAAAAATGTACCTGCAACGGAATTCAGAAATCAAGATTGAACCCCAGCATCATCCGGTAGTGAAATTGTTATCCAAACGCTACCGGGTTTACCCAAAATATGTTGCCAATCGTTTTTTTATAAACAAGAAAGGTCTTTTCTACATTACTCCCCTTTTTATTGTATTAATTACCATAGAGTTCACCGACCTAGTATTTGCGCTCGATTCCATACCGGCGATCTTTGCGGTTACGCGCGACCCATATATTGTATTCTTTTCCAATATTTTCGCAATACTCGGTTTGCGCTCCTTATTCTTTTTGCTTATACATGTAGTGGAGAAATTTTACCTGCTTAAAGTTGGGGTAGCATTTCTGTTGGTATATGTCGGAATAAAACTCATGGCACACGAATGGTTGGTGCACATTGGATTTCGTCCGGTGTATTCCCTATACATTATAGTACTGGTACTAACAATAAGTATTCTTCTTTCTTTGGTATTCCCTAAAAAACAACCTCATTAATCCACTCCGCCATGCTGGAACAATTAATAGAAATTATACTGCACACCGATGATGCGATACTAATCATGGTCTCAGAAAATATAAAACATGCGTTTATTGTCCTCTTCTTGCTGATCATGTTTGAAACCGGACTTATTGTTTTTCCATTTTTACCTGGCGACAGTTTGCTTTTTTCAGCCGGCGTGGTTGCAGCTGCCGCCAAAATGAACATACTTTTTTTATTATTCTTTCTGATAACTGCCGCAATACTAGGCAATATGTCCAATTATTATGTCGGAAAATTCCTCGGATTTGAACTTCGGAAGAGTAAAAACTTTTTTATCAAAAACCACCTGATCAAATATATGCCACAAGCCGAAGCATTTTACCAAAAGCATGGTGGTGGGGCCATTGTACTGGGAAGGTTCTTTCCCATCATCAGAACCTACATCCCTTTTCTTGCCGGGGTGGTAAAAATGGAAACTAAAGTTTTCGTTAGAAACAGCGTGATTGGTGCAATTTTATGGATCTCGCTGTTCTTATTAACCGGATATTTTATTGGAGAAATACCCTGGGTAAAAGCAAATTACGGTGCTATCTTTTTAGGTTTGGTTTTACTTTCCCTAACCCCACTCTTACTTAAACTCTTGTTACTCCTGAAGAAGAAAAAAACCAAGTCGATAACTAATTAGTGGCATCTATTATTAATAAGGATTGAACCAACAGAATAAGCCATTAAGGTGTATTGCAGTGCCTTACATGCAAACTTTAAACCCACTTCCAAGCAACGCCAAGTTTGCTTTGTCAAGTTGAAGGCACCAAAAAATGTTACAAAAACCCCTTTGTTAAAGATTGGCGGTATCAAGAAATTGCCCGGTGATGGCTATTTGGTTGAATATTCGTAACTTATATATCGTCCGGATTAAATAAATCAATTTTATTTATGAATCAACAACACACTAAATTAAGCCACCTGAGTGTAGCAGGCCTGCTGGTAACCTTAGGCATCGTATACGGCGACATAGGCACTTCCCCATTATATGTAGTAAAGGCAATATTAACTACATCAGATCATTTCAATGAGAATATTGTACTAGGTTTTACATCCTGCATTTTCTGGACCCTTACCATACAAACCACTCTGAAATATGTACTGATCTCTCTGCGTGCTAACAACAAAGGAGAAGGTGGCATCTTTGCACTGTATGCTCTGATCCGAAAAAGAAACAAATGGGCCTACATGATAGCCATAATCGGTGGGAGTGCTTTACTTGCAGACGGTATAATTACCCCTTCCATTACGGTAACTTCGGCTATCGAAGGACTAAGAATAGTCCATCCCGAGATACCCACCCTGCAAATATCAATAGTAATACTTACACTTCTGTTTTTTGTTCAACAATTTGGGACTCATGCGGTTGGGCGGGCTTTTGGTCCGATCATGCTCATCTGGTTTATGGTTATTGGTGCGTTAGGGTTGGTACAAATCGCAAATTCTCCCGAAATCCTCAAAGCCCTTAATCCATTATATGCCATTAACCTGGTTCGAAGCCATCCTCAGGCTTTGGTAATTTTAGGTGCCGTTTTTTTGGCCACCACGGGTGCCGAAGCCCTGTATTCCGATTTAGGACACTGTGGAATACGCAATATCCGACTCACCTGGATCTTTGTAAAAACTATGTTACTGCTCAATTACTTCGGGCAAAGCCAATGGGTAATGGCCAATCTCCAGCCAAATGCGACCTCACTAAACCCTTTTTATGAGATGATGCCGGATTGGTTTCTGCTACCCGGAATTGTATTAGCAACCCTGGCTGCCATAATTGCTAGCCAGGCACTAATCAGTGGTTCATTTACCCTAATAAGCGAAGCCATTTCTCTAAACCTATGGCCCAAACTAACTATTAAGTATCCGTCCCATATCAAGGGACAGTTATTTGTTCCGGCAATCAATCTTTTTCTATGGATATCGAGTGCCGGCGTAATCCTGCTTTTTAAAGAATCTTCGGCCATGGAAGCTGCTTATGGACTTTCCATTAGCATTACCATGTTAAGCACCACCTTTTTGCTACTCCTATATTTGAGAAGGCTTAAAGTTAATCGGGTCATAGTCATTCTAATGTCAGGACTTTTCTTTTTTATCGAAGGCCTATTTTTGATGGCTAACCTTCAGAAATTTACGCATGGCGGATGGTTTGCCTTATCCATTGCCTTAGTCTTCGGTATCGTCATGTACTCTTGGTATAACGGGCGCTTAATAAAGAACCGTTTAATGAAATATGTTTCCCTTAACGATATCGCCATTATTTTACGGAATATTAAGAAGGATCAAACCATCCCAAAATTTGCTACCAACCTAATTTACCTGACCAAAGGTAATCGAGAAAATGGTATTGAATCAACCATCGCCTATTCATTACTGGACAAACAGCCCAAAAGGGCCGACATATACTGGTTTGTCCATATTGAAATATTGGATGAACCCTTTGTCTCAGAATATGAAGTGTTTCATTTGGTTCCAGGAGAAATTATTAAAATCAACCTTTTTCTAGGATTCAAAGTGGAGCCCCGCTTAAACCTGATTATCAACCAAATTCGTAAAGATCTCTCCGAAACCCGCGAAATACAGGTAAAATCCTTATATCCATCTTTAAAGCAAGTTCCCATTTCGGGCGATTGCCGATATGTTCTGATAGACCGTATTCTTACATCCGATCATTCCTTTCACCCATGGGAAAGAATAGTGATGAGCATTAGCAATTTAGTACGGAACCTATCCATTCCGGAATCAAAATCGTATCATATTGATGCCAGTAATTATGTTCTTGAAAAGGTTCCTTTAGGCGAGCCTGACAAACTTGGTACAAGAATCAGACGGAGATCCGCAACCAATAAATACACCTCCGAATAGTTGCATTCTTCAATTACGTCCAATGAAATCGGGTTTCCAATACCCTCCGGTGATAAAAATTAGCTGTATTTTGGTGGGTTCAACTCATTCTGCCAAGACTCACATCAGCCTCAAGAAGGACTATGAAGATATGCCCCTTTTGCTATTGTCGGAATAAATATCATATAACACTGATATTCTTTTGATTAAAACGAAAGACATAACTCATTACTTCCAAGAGCCATGCCCGATAAAAACGGCTGCAACCGGCGTGAATATTGGTTATTTTGACCGGTCAACTTGCATAAGTCTGCAAATCATATATATTTGTAAGCGATAACTAATTACTGTAAACAATAATTAACCCTAAATTTTCTGATTATGAATAAAGCAGATTTAATTGATGCTATCGCCGGTAGTGCCGAACTATCTAAAGCGGATGCAAAAAAAGCACTGGACGCATTTATCGAAGCTACTTCGGAGTCGTTGAAATCGGGAGACCGCGTTGCACTGGTGGGCTTTGGGTCATTCTCTGTTAGCGAGCGCAGTGCTCGTACAGGCCGCAATCCCCAAACCGGAAAAGAAATTAAAATTCCCGCAAAAAAAGTGGTCAAATTCAAAGCCGGAAGCGAATTAGCCGATGTGGTTAAATAAAATATTCTCTTTCAAATCAGGGAGCCTGTTGTGCTCCCTTTTTTTTTAACCGTTCATGATAAAAGACCTGATTGCCTACCTGGAGAATTTCACTTCAGAGCAACGTAAAACGGTGTTAGATACCATTTTACAACATCGGACCCGCTACATTACCCTAGCCCTTGAGGATGTCTTTCTATCGCAAAATGCCAGTGCCATACTGCGAACCTGCGACTGCTTTGGCATACAGGACGTACACATTATCGAAAACCGGAACGAATACTCCATAAACCCATTGATCACCAAGGGGTCGGATAAATGGCTGAGCCTGTGTCGCCACACCAGCAACGGCAGCGCCACCGAGTGTACCATAAAGCATCTCAAACAGGAGGGCTACCGGATTATTGCCACCTCGCCCCACTCCAACGATACCACGCTCTCCGAAGTTGATCTGACCAAAGGCAAAATTGCATTATTCTTTGGTAATGAACACGATGGCCTTACCCCTGAAGTAATTACCCATGCCGATGAATACCTGAAAATACCCATGTTCGGCTTTACCGAAAGTTTGAACATATCGGTTTCGGCAGCCATAATTCTGCAAACGTTAACCACCTCTTTACGAAACTCCCCCATCCACTGGCAACTGAACGAAACCGAAAAGGACCAGCTGAAATTGGACTGGCTGCGCAAATCTATCAAGGCATCCCAACTGATTGAACGCGAATTCAGACTGAAGCAAACCCGTTAAAATTCGATCAAAACCCGGTTGGAATAAGCCACGCAACAGTAATTTTTTTTTTATATATTTGACCGAATAATACACGAATGTGTATTTTACATGGATGAAAACCTATCTAGTATGAACTGTATTATTATAGATGACGATCAAATGTCGCGCCGCGTGATTGAAGAATTTGTGGAGCGTACCGACCAGCTGAACCTGGTCAGCTCTTACGAGAATGCGGTAGATGCGATCAATGCCTTCCATTCCGGCGAAGATATCGACCTGATTTTTCTGGACATTGAAATGCCGGAGATGAGCGGTATTGATTTTCTGGAAACACTCCAGAATCCCCCGCAGATCATCATAGTTTCTTCCAAGGAAAAATACGCGCTGGATGCATTCAACTACGATGTTACGGACTACCTGCTAAAACCCGTTACCTACAGTCGTTTTTTCAAAGCCGTTAACAAGGCTAATGAGCGTTTTAAAAATAAAGTTGATCCCCGTGAAGACGAAATCTTCATTAAAAAGAATTCGGCTCTGGTGCGGCTCAAATACAAGGATATACTTTGGGTGGAAGCCCTTGAAAACTACGTGATTTTCAATACCTACGACGAAAAGTATACCATTCATTTTACCATGAAGGCCATTGAGGGCAAATTACCCACCAGTATTTTTACCCGGGTACACCGTTCGTACATTGTCAATATCAGTTCCATTACCTTCATAGAGGACAACGCCATTGTGATCAAAACCAAGGATGGCGCCAGGACCATTCCAATTGGCAAGTCGTACAAGGATAAACTGATGGGCGATATCAACCTGATCATAAAATAATACGGTACTTTCTGAGTTTACAAAAAAGTACTAATACTTTCAGAAAAATGTCGCAGCTTCTGAAGCGGGTAGGCCTTCTGGGTCTGCTAATGAGTGCGTATTCTGCCGTTTGGGCCGCTGCGCCGGAAAATGACTCGGTGCTTGCAGGTATCGAACAAAAGCTGGTAACTCAATACGAAACCGCCTTTCAGCAGCCCGTTCAGAACCGGGCTCGTTATGCACAAAGTTTCTATGATTCCATCCGACAGGCATTGCTTCTTCCCGAATCGTTCCAGTATTCCTTTGATCACCTTAAAGGCATTGGTAAAATATACAGCCCTAACGGGCAAATCCGGATCTATTCCTGGAACATCCCCTTGGGCTTTGAAGACAACAATTACTATGGTATTGTTCAATTCTACTCCAAACGCGACAAAGCCTATAAGCTGGTGTTTCTGGACGATTTAATCAATGAAGGGGAAGAGAAGTTTAAGCGCAAATGGGAGGAAGCCCTTTACTATTCCATCATTGAAACCAAACATGCGGGTCAGGTTTACTACACGCTATTGGGCTTCGATATGGCTACCCCTCTGTCCAACAAAAAGGTGGTGGATATTATCGCCATTGATGAGTTTGATGAACTGTATTTCTGCAAAAACCTCATCCAGTATGATGGTAAACGCTGCAATCGCTTGCAATTTGAATACAGCGAGCAGGCCGTTATGAGCCTTCGGTACGATGGCGACAGGAAACTCATTGTTTTTGACCACCTCTCGCCCACAAAACCCTCTCTCGAAGGAAAGTACGAATTTTACGGCCCCGATCTCTCCTACGATGCCCTCCGTTGGGAAAAAGGCATTTGGAAACATTTGCCCAATATTGACATGGTAAACTGAAATTTTTTCAGCTTTTTCTCCTTCTTTCGACCTTCCCGGTGACGTTATGACAGCCATCCGCTATTGGCACAGCCTTTGAAAATAGCCACACCGAAAATACAACTGCCAACGTAAAACTATTAAATAATTACACTATGCAAACCGGAAAAATAGGAGTAACTACCGAGAACATTTTCCCCATTATTAAAAAGTTTCTCTATTCTGATCACGAAATCTTTCTGCGCGAATTGGTTTCCAATGCCGTAGATGCCACGCAGAAACTAAAAACCCTGGCCAATACCGGCGATTTTAAAGGTGAACTGGGCGATATTAAGGTGAAAGTTAGTGTTGACTCCGAGAAAAAAACGTTAACCATTTCCGATCGCGGAATTGGAATGACCCAGGATGAGATTGAGAAGTACATCAACCAGATTGCTTTATCCAGTGCTGAAGATTTTCTGGAAAAATATAAGGATCAGAGTAATGCCATTATCGGACATTTTGGACTGGGGTTCTACAGCTCGTTTATGGTTTCCGAAAAGGTGGAAATACATACTCGGTCCTACCAGGATGGATCGAAGGCCGTAAAATGGACCTGCGACGGCACTCCGGAATACCAACTGGAAGAATCCCAAAAGGAAGACCGCGGTACCGATATCATCCTGCATATTGATGAGGAATCTAAAGAATTCCTGGAAGAGCACCGCATCAACCAATTGTTGACCAAATACTGCCGGTTCTTACCGGTTGAAATTGCCTTTGGAAAGGTTACCGAATGGAAAGACGGAAAACAAGTGGATACCGGCGAAGATAAAATCGTCAACGATACCCATCCGCTGTGGACCCAAAAACCTGCCGAACTCAAAGAGGAGGACTACGAAAACTTTTACCGCAGCCTCTACCCCATGGCCGACGACCCGCTGTTCAACATCCACCTGAATGTTGATTATCCGTTCAACCTGACTGGAATTCTGTACTTTCCTAAAATCAGCAAGAACATTGAAATACAGAAGAATAAAATCCAACTCTACTGCAACCAGGTATTTGTAACCGACAGTGTGGAGGGTATTGTTCCTGAATTCCTCACCATGCTGCACGGAGTGATCGACTCACCCGATATTCCGCTGAACGTTTCGCGCAGCTACCTGCAAAGCGACTCCAACGTAAAAAAAATCTCAAACCACATCACCAAAAAGGTAGCCGACCGTCTGTCGGATATTTTCAAAAACGAGCGCGAGAAATTTGAGGAAAAGTGGGACGACCTGAAAATTTTTATTGAGTACGGCATGCTCACCGACGAGAAATTCTATGAGAAAGCCGAAAAATTTGCGCTTCTGAAAAATGTCGATGGCAAATACTTCACCTTCGAAGAATACCAAAAGCTGACCAAGGAAAACCAAACCGACAAGAACAACAGCCTGGTATACCTTTACACCACCGACCTGGAAAAACAGCACAGCTTTATTGAAGCCGCCCAGGCCAAGGGTTACGATGTACTGGCAATGGATGGCCAGTTCGACATGCACTTTGTAAACCAACTGGAACAGAAATTTAAAGACACCCGCTTTACCCGTGTGGATTCTGACATTGTGGATAAGCTTATCGAAAAAGGAGAAACCAAAGAATCGAAACTAACGGCTGCACAGCAAAACCACCTGACCCCGGTGTTCCGTAGCCAACTGCCTGATAAAGCAAACTATATTGTCACTTTCGAAGCACTCAGCGAAGACGAACAACCCATACTTATTACGCAGACAGAATTCTTACGCCGCATGAAAGACATGCAAGCTATGGGCGGTGGGGGAATGAATTTCTATGGGGGCCTGCCCGACAGCTACAACCTGGTGGTAAACACCAACCACCCGCATGTACTGCGTATTAATGAGGAGCTGGAAAAAGAGATTGGCGAGGAAATCCGCAAGATTGAGGACAAAATTGCTCCTCTGGCCAATAACAAAACCGACCTGGAGAAAGCCAATAAGGACAAGAAGGACGAAGAAGTTAAACAGGAGGATAAGGATCGTATTGAGGAACTGAGTAAGAAAATCAGCGATTTGGAAAAGAAGAAGGAAGAAACACTGAGCAACTTCGGAACTAAAACCAAACTCACCAAACAACTGATTGACCTGGCGCTGCTGGCCAACGGCATGCTGAAAGGCGAGGCGCTTACCCGTTTCGTAAAACGAAGCATTGAGTTGATTTAACATAGGCTGTGTAACGACATATAAAGGGGCCGCAGGGAAAAAACCTGCGGCTCTTTTTGTATACTCCTGCATCTGGCTCTCCTCACGGATTTAATCGAAATTTGCCCCCACACCATCCCGGATGGCTGATGGCCGCTATTTATAAACAACTTTCGGAGGGAGTGTTTTTTTTCTAACTTTGGAAGCTAATTTAGAACGCATGGATTTAAACGCATTAACCGCTATTTCACCTGTCGATGGACGCTATCGTTCCAAAGTAAAAGAATTTGCCCCCTATTTTTCCGAATTTGGCCTTATCCACTATCGGGTTCGTGTGGAGATCGAATATTTCATTGCGCTGTGCCGCTACAAAATCCCTCAGCTGGATGGCGTAAGTAAGGAACACTATGCTGCCCTGCGCGATATTTACCAGCAGTTTAGCGAATCCGATGCCCTCGAGATTAAGGAAATTGAAAAAACGACCAATCACGACGTGAAGGCCGTGGAATATTTCATCAAACGACGTTTCGATACCCTGGGGCTGGAAGCCTATAAAGAATACATCCACTTTGGCCTTACCTCTCAGGACATTAACAATACCGCCGTTCCGCTATCTTATAAGGAAGCGCTGAAAATGGTGTACTATCCCTCGCTGCAACAGGTAATCGATACGCTGATTAACCTGAGCATGGAATGGGACGAGGTACCCATGCTGGCTCGTACCCACGGACAACCTGCCTCCCCTACCCGTTTGGGCAAAGAAATACGTGTATTTGTGGAACGTATCCAGGTGCAACTGGCCCAATTCCGACTGATTCCCGTTTCCGCCAAATTTGGCGGGGCAACCGGAAATTTCAATGCCCATCATGTAGCCTATCCGGCTATCGACTGGATTGAATTTGGCAACACCTTTGTCAATCAGATCCTGGGACTGGAACGCGAACAGACCACCACCCAAATTGAACACTACGACAACCTGGCGGCCTCCTTCCAGGCAATGGGACGCATCAACACCATACTGATTGACCTTTGCCGCGACCTGTGGACCTACATTTCCATGGATTATTTCAAACAAAAAATAAAGGAAGGGGAAATTGGTTCCTCGGCCATGCCCCACAAGGTAAACCCCATCGATTTTGAGAATGCCGAAGGCAACCTGGGTATTGCCAATGCCCTGTATAGCCACCTGGCATCCAAATTACCCGTATCCCGCCTGCAACGCGATCTGACCGACTCTACTGTACTGCGCAATATTGGGGTGCCCCTGGCACATACCCAAATTGCCCTGAGTTCCATCCAAAAAGGGTTAAATAAACTGCTGCTCCAACCGGACAAGATACAAGCCGACCTGGAAGATAACTGGAGCGTGGTAGCCGAGGCTATTCAAACCGTATTGCGCCGCGAAGGGTACCCAAAACCCTACGAAGCCCTGTTGAACCTTACCCGGAAAAACGAAAAAATTACCCGGCAGCGGATTGCCGATTTCATTGACAGCCTGGACGTGAACGACAGTATCAAAACCGAACTAAAAGCTATAACACCCGCTAATTACACCGGTATCTGATGAGAGAAGCTATAAAGATTTTCAGGCGTTTTTTGCCCCCCTATAAAGGACTCATTGCGTTGAACATTCTGGTGAACCTGCTGGGTGCCCTGTTCAACCTGTTTTCCATTGTTACCCTGATTCCGGTATTGGAGATCCTGTTCTCTCCAGAAATCAAACAAGATCACTTTATGCAACACATCAGCTTTTCGGAGATGTCGTTTAGCGAAATCCGTCAGGCACTGATCAACAACCTGTATGCCTCTATTCAGTCGTGGGCAGTGGAGGTTGGCCCTTTTCAGGTATTGGTGGCAGTTGGCCTGCTGTACATCGTGTTGGTACTGCTAAAAACCGGATTCAACTACCTGGGCAGCCTCACCATGGTATACATTCGCAACTACGTGGTGCGCGACATCCGCAATATGTTGTATGGAAAAATTGTGGCTCTTCCCATCGGTTTCTTCACCAAGGAACGAAAAGGCGACATTCTTCAGCGTTTTACCGGCGATGTTTTTGAAATTGAAAACTCCATCATGACCTCGCTGGACATGTTCTTCAAAAACCCCATCATCATACTGATCACCGTGTTTGCTATGTTCCTGTGGAGCTGGGAATTAACACTTTTCGTTTTTGTGCTTTTCCCGGTGGCAGGCAGTCTGATTGGTATTTTGGGAAAAAAACTGAAAGGCGCTTCGTTGCAGGCTCAGAACAAAATGGGCGAAATACTGTCCACTCTTGAAGAAACCCTGAGCGGCCTGCGCATTATCAAAGGTTTCAATGCCGAGCCCTATATGCAAAAGCACCAGCACGAGGAAAACCAGCAATACCGCCGGATTATGAATAAGGTGATGAGCCGGCAACACCTTGCCAGCCCCATGAGTGAATTTATGGGAACCATGGTGGTGATAGCCGTACTCATTTTCGGGGGCTACCTGATTTTGAATAACACTTCGGCCAGCCTGAAACCTTCGATGTTTATCGGGTATATTGGCCTGTTTTATTCGATTATCCAACCCACCAAAGGTTTTGCTACCGCCTTCTCCAATATTCAGAAAGGTATGGCATCCATGCAGCGCATCGACCGGATTATTTACACTAAAAACCCGATTACCAACTGTGCTTCCCCGGTGCACATCGACACACTCGAATCGAAGATTGAATATAAGGATGTGAGCTTCCGCTACGGCGAAGAATACGTGCTAAAAAATATCAACCTCACTATTGAAAAGGGCAAAACCATTGCCCTGGTGGGACAATCGGGTTCCGGAAAATCAACGCTGGTGGATCTGCTCCCCCGTTTTTACGATGTGGAAAGCGGTCAGCTGTGTGTAGATGGCCATAATGTTAAAGATCTGGAAATAAGTTCACTCCGGGGTCTGTTCGGCATTGTTAACCAGGATCCCATCCTGTTTAACGATACCATTTTCAACAACATAGCCTTTGGATTGGACTCCATTTCGGAAGAAGCCGTAATACAGGCCGCCAAAATTGCCAATGCCCATGAATTTATCCTGGCCACCGAAAAAGGGTACCAGACCAACATTGGCGACCGGGGCAGTAAGCTTTCCGGTGGCCAAAGACAGCGAATAAGCATTGCACGGGCCATTCTAAAAAACCCTCCCCTGCTTATCCTCGACGAAGCCACTTCGGCACTGGATACCGAATCGGAACGCCTGGTGCAGGAAGCCATCGACAATTTGATGAAACACCGCACCAGCATAGTCATTGCCCATCGCCTGTCGACCATACGCAATGTGGATGAAATTTGCGTGCTGGATAAAGGCAGAATTATTGAAAAAGGGGGCTACCAGGAATTACTCAGCCAAAACGGGGTCTTTAAAAAGCTGCACGACAACCAATTTGAATAATCTATGAAGATACTAATGGTGCATAACAACCTGATTCCGGCCTTAAAATACGGAGGCCGTGAGCGGGGACTCTGGTGGCTGGCCCATGAGTTGCACCTTAGGGGGCACGAAATCCGTTTTCTGGTGCCCAAAGGTTCGTACTGCCATTTTGCCCGTGTGCTGGAATACGATATGAGCCGCCCGGTAGACGAACAAATTCCGGAGGATATCGACCTGGTGCATGTCCACTTCTACCTAAAGGAGAGCATTACCCGTAAACCCCATGTGGTTACCATTGGCGGCAATGGCAAACTGGGCGAGGAATTTGCGCTCAATTCCATATTTCTGACAGCCAACCATGCCAAAAGGCACGGAGGTGATGCCTATGTCTATAACGGCATCGACACCAACGATTACGGCCCTGTTGATTTTAAGAAACCCCGTAAATACCTTCATTTCCTGGCCAAAGCTGCCTGGCGCATCAAAAATGTGAAAGGAGCCATACGGCTGGCGCTGCAGAGCGGGCACCGGCTCGAAGTTATTGGAGGCAATCGCCTGAATATCAAAATGGGGTTCCGATTTACCCCCAGCCTGAATGTGCACTTTAATGGCATGCAGGGTGGCGAAAAGAAGAAGGACATACTCCGGCACTCGGGAGGCTTGGTTTTTCCGGTGCTCTGGCACGAACCTTTCGGTATAGCCATTATTGAGAGTATGTATTTTGGATGCCCGGTGTTTGCCACCCCATGGGGCTCGCTCCCCGAGATTGTACCTCCTTCTGTGGGGCATCTTTCAGCATCCTATTCGGAACTGGCTGCGCACATGAAGGACCTTTCGGCGTATAATCCCCAACACATACACGAACGGGTGTGCGATAATTTCAGTGTCAGAAACATGACCGATGGGTACTTACGCTATTACGAGCAGGTGATGAACGGGCAAACGCTTCATACCGTTGCGCCTAAGGTGGACTCGCTGGAATCCGATGGTTTTTTCACCATGACCGATTAGCTTGCTTTTCTCCTTACGATTACCTTTCAAGATGCTGGCATTGCATAATAAATCATAGAACGAGGATATGGATTAAAAACTGTTCTTCCATGATGCTGAAAAACAAATTTTCTCAAAAGAAGAAAGGCAATAAATCCAAACAATGCAATTAACCCACAACATTCATAGGTCGATAAATATTGTGGGTTAACAGCTTTTAATCTAACCTTCGTATTTTCTAATGCATAATCCGGGTTTATTGCTTATGCTAAAAATAAGGTATTTGAGGAAGGAGCCGGAAAGAAAATAAGATTGAACACTTGCCCCCATCGGATCATCGAAAAACAAACCGTTCTATCAGCTACACGACAACTGGAAGAGTTGTTTCGCCAGGAAATGGGTTACTGTGCGCCGAAGCGTTGTGCATACCTTATTTCGCCCGTTAGTATTTCATGCAGAAGGGAATCACCTACGGTAAAATTAAAATGCATAGGATCCACAAAGTTGTTTCTTTCCTTGGTTAAGGCCGATGGATAGTCGAAATTATAAAGAATCCCCAACTTTTTCATATCCTCCACAAACCTCAGATTCATCTGGGATAAACCAAAATCGTCCGTACGCTTCTCAAAATCGCAATGGTTGGGCGGAATCCACACGATTAAAACGATTCCATGCTCGCGACAATAAGTTCCAATTCGCATTAAATCGGAATAGTAGCCCTCCGGATAGGCAAAGCGTTCGTAAAACTTCGCAGCCGTCTCCTTGAGTTGAAACGTCCAGAAATCCTCTTTGGACATGGAGGGTACAAAAGGATGAAATTCTTCGCTGGTAAAATAGCATTTTACAATTTGTATAGCAGATCGGAAGGTATATCGACTAAAAGCATAGGAAAAGAAATTCTTCTTCCGCTCCAGGGTTTCTTCCACCCAAAAACGTTTATTATAGGTATTATACAAATTCAAATTGATGCCCATTAGCACCGTGTCCAGTTGGGTTTTTTCGGTGGCCCACCAGAAAGTCTGAATCATCTCCTTGAGGCTTCCTCCTGCATAAGACAAATTATACCAGGTGTTGTGATTCATCGAATGATACAGAGCATCCGACCGGGAATCACCCAAAATAATATTCGGAATGGGATTATGTTCATAATCGATGATAGAAAACAAATGGGGCTCAATGGATTTGGATATCTGCTCACGATCCACCCGGTTGTTTAGATTTATCCAGTTTAAATAATTGTAGGGGTCAATGACTGCAATGAATACTAAATACACTATGAAAGGAATGGAAAATCTAAAACTTTTATAAAGAAAAGGCTTCATAATACAGTTCTCTAGAATTGGAAATAAATAAAGCTTTGTTGTACTCCGTTCATCACAAAACAGGCTATGATAATTGCGAAGTAAATCATCCGACGAACCAGGGGGGGTATTTTAGTACCCGTTAATTCCAAGCCGTATTGTTTTTCGCGTTGCAACCATTCAGTAAGGATGAAGGCTGCCAAAAAAATTGTAAGGTATATAATATGCTTACCAGTATTAATAGCCCAGAGATCTTTAATGGGTAAAGAGAACAGCGTTTTTGAAAACAGGTGTCGCAGGTAACTGATAGCATGCTCCATATTATTCGCCCGAAAGAATATCCAGGCAATAATAACGAGAATAAAATTACTACCCACTTGTATACTCTCCTTTAAGGTTGGCAGCCAGTGCCCTTGTGCCACCGTACCCTTACTTAGCCTGTTGCGATTAAGGAGCATCAGTGGCAGAAAGTAGATGGCATGAAGAGCCCCCCAAACCACAAAAGTCCAATTGGCTCCATGCCAAAAACCGCTTACAAGAAAAATAATGAAGGTGTTCCTGATTTTCATACCCACACTTCCACGGCTTCCTCCTAAAGGAATATACAAATAATCGCGAAACCAGGTAGACAGAGAAATGTGCCACTTTCGCCAGAATTCGGCAATATCGCGAGAAAAGTAGGGGAAAGAGAAATTCTGCATCAGGGTGAATCCAAATAAACGAGCTGTACCAATGGCAATATCGGAGTACCCCGAAAAATCGCCATAAATCTGAAATGCGAAGAAGAAACCTCCCAGCAACAGAGTACTTCCATTATAATCGGTATAATTTGTAAAAATATCATTTGCATAAATCGCACAATTGTCAGCAATCACAATCTTCTTAAAAAGCCCCCATAATATCTGTCGTAATCCATCAACCGCTTTATGGTAGTCGAACTCGCGCCGGACATAAAACTGAGGCAATAGATTGGATGCCCGCTCAATAGGCCCTGCAACCAGCTGTGGAAAAAAGCTTACAAAGGCCATGAAATTTATCAGGTCTTTGGTAGGTTCAAGTTGTTTTTTATACACATCAATGGAGTAGCTCAAGGTTTGGAAGGTATAAAAGCTAATGCCTACCGGTAATATAATCTGCAGCGAACGCGGGCTCATGGAAGCGCCGAAGAAGGTGAAAGCACTAATAAAATTATCGATAAAGAAATTGTAATACTTAAAGAAACCCAGGAAACCGAGATTCACAAAAATACTGGTCAGTAGGAATAATTTCCGTCTCCCGATCCTTTCTTCCTTGCTTAAGGCCACCCCAACGCTATAGTCAACCAAAGTGCTAAAAAAAAGCAAGGACAAAAACCGCCAATCCCACCATCCGTAAAAAACATAGCTGACCACCACGATGAGTGCATTCTGCAATTTTAGATTTCGGTTGGTTACAAACCAATAGAGAACAAAAACTATCGGAAGGAAGATAGCAAAGTCAATGGAATTAAAAAACATAACTTTCTAAGATTAAAACGAATCTACCTGATGTGTCAGCGGCTTGTACAACTAAACTCCAAGTGCCAACCAAATTTAGACAATCTACGATTGATTCTATCGCCTATCGAAATGATTAATTAACAATTTGAACCATCACATGTAATTCGCGGCCTTCGTTGTACGAATGGTTCTGTTTGGCAAAGGGTACCCTGCATAAAAATTCCGTATACCTACCGGAGCTGTAGAGAAGGTTACTATACCCTTTCTTGGCCAACACCTCGCATCCCCTATAGTTCTTGCAAAACTACCTCGCCCACTGAAAAAGCAACCCCTCCGGCGGTAAAAACCCGGAACTCCATGCCCTGAACGTATTCGTTAAGCGTAAAATGCAGAATCACCCGAACATCGCCACGTTCGTTAAGATTTTCAGGAGAAACATGCTGTTGGGCAAACTGCCTGTTGCCGTAATCAGTCACCACATCGCAACGGGCTATGTCCCGGTTGCGATCGAAAGCATCCACATGAATCCGGAACTGCACCACATATTTTCCCTTACACAAATTAAAATATGGTCCCCACATCATGCAACCCTCCGGGATATGAGCTTCAACTACCGCAGAAGAATCGTCCTTTCGAACCGCTTTATTAAAGAAAAACGAGGCCATCCCGATTTGTTCGTACCGGGGTACACAAACATATTGGTTTAAAAAGCAGCCTCCCATTCGAAAGGGGTACCCCTCTTTAACCATCACCCTGCCAAACTGCAAGAGGGTGTCGGGAAAATGATCCATCCACATATCGCGAATTACATACAAACGGGGTTGTTCGAAAACGGCGTCTACCAGTTCCATGGTTTTCACTCCGCCATCGTGTGGGGTTGCTTTAATTCGTTCCGGGTCGGGACTGGCCGAAATGTACGCATTCCAGAAATCGGCCACCAGGCCAATACGACCCAGCTGGAGTAGTTCGCTGCGCAAGTCCACCTGAGACCGTAGGGTGCCCGGATACACTCGTTGCATATACCTAATTGAGCTGTATCCTCCCAGCAGGGCCAGAACCAGAAGATAAATCACGGTTATCCTCTTCCAAACCCTGCGCAAAGACAAGTTATCGGCCAGCACCAATACCAGCATCCACAACGAAATGTAGTTCGGGATAAAATACCAGCGTCCCAGATTATTCAGAGCCACCCATTTCGACAGCATTATTCCTCCGAACACCGCCAACAAATCGGCCGCAAAGAAATAGGCCCATTGCCACCGGTCCCAGTTGGCACGATCGGCCGATTTCCAAAAACTATGGAACAATACCAGTACCGCCAATCCGCAGCCCCAGGCATACATACTAAAAAGCGCATCCGCAGCGTGGAAAGCGAACACCTCGCCCCAACGCCCCAGCAACATCCTGAAACTGCCCAGAATCCCTTCCCAACTATTGAAATGCGTATAATTGTCGTTTTGCACCTGGGCATACTGTTTGGCATAGCGGATGAATAGGAATGCTCCGACTATTCCCAGCACAACATACAGCACGACCATTGGCGATAATCCATTGCCCTGTTGCCTCAGCCGGTGGCTTACAATCAGCATAGCGGTAAGTACGGAAAAACTAACCCATGCAAAGTCGGAAACCCAAAGAGCAGCAACTGCAATAACAAGCACCAACAGACTGTACACGTGATTCCTTATCCTGTGTCCGTACCGGAAATCTATTTTTCGAAGCAGGGCAATACCCAATCCTAACAGGCTGTATTGCACCCCCAGGGGGAAACGCAACAAATCGACAAAACGAAAAGGAGGAAAAAACCAAACGAGGGCCAACACCATTCGCAGCCCCCTGTTTTTTATCAGGCTGGAAAAACCCAGATAACCCAGAAGCAGAATCAGATAATTGGAAAGCGAAACCGCGGTTACCGGCCTGCAACCCAACCCACGATAAAAAATCTGACTTAGCAGCGGCAGTAGTGTTCCTCCCCGATCCTGCCCCCAACAATACCAATCGTTAGGTAGCTTGTAGTAAAAGGTCATGAGAATATTCAACGCATCATCCGAATTGAGTAACGGATAGCAGTTCGAGGAATACACCAAAAAGGAAGCCGGAACAACCAACGCCAGAAGCGCGTATTCCCACCAGTTCGGACCACCTGCTTTTATATTGAAACCCATACCGCAAAGAAACAATAATTTCTGATAGCAGACGGCTGGGCCTGACGGATGAACCTATCCCGGCTGCCTCTACCCAAAAACTTACCTCAGCGGTTTTATTTTTTCCCGGTAAAACAATTTGAAGATATCCGTTTGATACAACGGATAGTTAGCCTCACAATGGGCATACAATTCACTCACCGCTTCCTGAAGGGTAAGCATCCGCAGTTTAAGGCGCTTACGGAGCGAACGGATTTTGTTTTGTAGCAGATAGCTGTATACAGCGGGTTCTTCTGTATCGGTAAGCAGCTGCAACCACTCCTTCTGATGGATTGAGGGTAGCATAATTCGTAAGGTTGGTTGACCCACAAATTACAACATTTTTTACGTAAATTCAACCTACTCCCCTTCAACTTGTTTCTTAGGTTAAACACGCTGCAAAAACTCAACAATGGATCGAAAAGAAAACCTGGAATTTTGGATTAGGAACCGCCGTTCGACCTTCCTGAATGGACTTCAGCCCGGAGGACGGATTGACCGGTCGGTGATCGAAAAACTATTGGACTTAGCTGTTTGGGCACCCACCCACGGGCTGGCACAAACCTGGCAATTTAAGGTATTCAGCGGTTCCGGACTCGAAAAACTGTACCTCAAACAGCAACAAATTTATAAGATCAGCACGCCTCCGGAACGTTTTAATCAGGAAAAACACGACCGGATAGCCACCAAGAGCGAATGCGTTTCGTACGTGATTGCCGTGCTGTGTAAACGCGACCCCCGGAAACGTTTCCCCCGGCAGGAAGATCTGGTTGCTGCCGCCTGTGCAATGCAGAATATGTATCTGGCGCTGCAAAGTTTTGGAATTGCCGGCTACCTTAGCACCGGAGATGTTTGCTACGATCCGGCCATGCGTAACTACCTGCAACTCGATGAAGAAGATGCCTGCATTGGTTTCCTTACCCTGGGGATAGCTCGCGAAGGGTATATTCCCCCGGAACGAAAACGCCTGCCCGCATCGGAAAAAACGGAATGGATGATCGATTAAAATGGCCTGAAACGGTATATTCTATGGCTGGTATGGTGCATTCCCCCAAACCCTAACATCACTGCATTTGTTGTGTTCTTTTGCTTAAGCAAGGCTGAATGCAGTGCATTGGCTGTAAAAGGAGATGAATACCAAAGTCTCTCTCATCCTGAGTACTTTGTACCCACAATGTCAACGAGTGGCGCGTGTAACTATCCCTGGATATAATTAATAAAAGAGGCCACTCTAACGAGCAGCCTCCTTTAACCTAAATCCAACCAAACCCTACATCAAAACTTGTATGAAAAAACTTTCTCTTTGAAACTTTCTAGGTTACAAATATACATTGTGCGAACGGGGTTATGCATTAGTAAAAGTGCTTAAAATGAAGGGAATAAATACCTTGTTTTTTTGAGTATTTACCGCTGGGTGGGCAAGCTCAATATCTTTCAAGTCAAAAGGCGAATGCATTCGACCAAGAGGATGGGACAGTCAAACAACCAAAAAGGCCGTTTCAGAAACCTGAAACAGCCTTCATCGGGTTACAACTTATTGAGCGTTTACTCAATAATCAGTTTATGCATATCGGTGGTGCCTCCATGGGTAAATTGTACCAGATACACACCGGGTGACAGGGTATTTAGCTCGTAATTCATCTCATATTTTCCTTCGGCCATGGCTTCGTTTTGTAGCACCGTAGCCACCGCCACACCGGTAACGTTTACCATTCGAATGGACACCTGCTCGTTCTGTTCCAAAGCAAACGTAAACGTAAGTTGTTCGCTTGCCGGATTGGGGTAGAAGCTGAATGGACAGGCAACCCGGTTGGGGGTTGAGTCACTATCCACAGGTTCCCTTCGCGGTGTAGCGGGCACTTCCTGAACCAAACCGGGCATTGGTCCGGCATAAGTACCGGGCAATTCGGTATAAGCCGACTTAAGGTTCACCGGGCTTACGCAAATGTCGTCAACACGGGTTAATTTGAATTTATCCAGGTTCCATTCCCAAATCTGGGTACCCACCCCTTTCAGTTCTACCACATACTGCCCCGGATAAAACTCGTAGTATCTGGCCGAGCGCATCGGTTGATAGGTATCCCACTGGTTGTTAGACATCACGCGATCGGTATAGTAGGCCGTACCATTCACACTGAATTGAATTGCCGAAGTGACCATGGGCGTGGAAATGTAGTATACCAGCTCATATTTACCGGCAACCGCAATGGTGAGCGGATAACGAACCCAATCGTTGGTATTCACATAGTTAATATTGGTACCCGTGCTGTTCACTCCAAATCCGGGACGACCCCACTGGCTATCGTTCAACGTACCACCTGTTGCCGTAAAAGCTTCGGCTTCTATACTCACTTCAATGATACTGGGTACCCGAATGGTGCAGGAATCGGTAAATCCTCCATCAACAGTGGTAACCGTTATAACTGCTTCGCCTGGTGATAGTGCCTGCACCAGTCCGGAGGCAGTTACCGTAGCCACAGCTGGATTACTCGAGCTCCAGGTAACCGATGGATTATTGGCATTTTTGGGACGTACTGAGGCAACCAGCGGATAGCTGTTTCCTAGATTCAGTTCCTTATCATCGTCCGACAGAATGACCCCCTCAACACGTATGTTCAATGGGATCACATGAAATAGAAAAGTTTTGGAGAAGGCTCCATTGGCAGCGGTAGCTGTAACTGAAGCCATACCGGTATCCACAGTATTGACCATGCACATGGATATTCCCTGTACCGGATCAAAATAATAGTCCGAAGGCATTTGGATCACACGGCTATCGCTGGTTGTCCAGGTAACCGTAGTGTTGGTAGCATACGAAGGAACAATCCGCACATTAAGCAACTGTCCGTGTTGCGCTTCGATGGTGTACACCGAATCACCCACAATGCTTAGGTTCGTAACCGGAACGTTCGGCTCGCCAATACGAAGTAAACGGAATTTGTCCATGTTCAACACTTTACCATCAGGCCCCTGGGCTCTTAGATAGAGTCCGGAGTGCCTGCCGGAAAGAAGTTGTACCGTATTTCTTTCTTTTAGCTTAACAAAAGTTCCCCAGGCTCCGGTGTTAGGTACTCGGGTACGTACCAGATTGTCCTGCCAGTCGTCGCTGAATTGAATATATGCACTATCGATAGCGGATCCCATGAAGTATTCAATTTGATATTCGCCACTGGCAAAACCCATGGGTAGCGCATACGCACCTAATTGCCCGCTATTGGCCTCAACGGCACTGCCACCAGAGGTTGAAATAACATTAAAAGCACTGGGCATGGAGACTCGTTTTTCGGCTTCAATGGTAACCAGGCTATTGGCTGGCAGTACATGTATCACGCAGGTTTTGGAAAAACCACCCTCTACGGTGGCAACGGTTAGGGTAGCATCGCCGGACGCAACAGCAGTGACCGTGCCGGAACTGTTTACAGTAGCTACTGTGGCAGGTTCGCACATCCACACCACCTCCTGATTGGAAGCAGATTCCGGTAAAACATTGGCCGTAAGCGAATAGGTATCGCCAGGTGCCAGGTATACCACCTCTTCGGACAGTACCACATCGAATACAGCACTGGTATCGCCGGCCACCTTTAGCGTATACTGAACCGAACTATTCCCATCTTCAGTAGTTGCAGTAATCGTAGCCATCCCTAAATTGGTGGCACGAACCAGCACCGACACCACTCCGTTGGTCGCGTCGGTATAAGGACCTTCGTATATAGAAACCACATTTGCATTGCTACTGCTCCATTGCACATTCTTATGTGTAGTGAAGGAAGGTGCAAGAAGTGTTCGCAGTTCAACGATGCTATTGGGCGATAGCGTAAGCACGGAGTCGCCCTGAATGCTCAGGTCTTTCACCGGAATATCCAGGTCGCCCACCCGTTCCAGACGGAATTTGTCCATATTGAACAGTTTTCCACCGGAGCCTTTAGCCCTGAGAAATACGTTATAATTTCTGCCCCTTTCGAGGTTAACTACCCCTGCGGTTGCTGCCCAGGCAAACGTATCCCACGCACCCAGGTTGGGTACATTGAGGGAAATGGTTTCCGGGAAGCTGGTATTATCCGTTTGCAGTTCCATTCGGGCGCTGTCCACCGCCGAACCTATGCTGCATTCCAAGCGGTAGCGGCCGCTTTCGTATACCGTGGGAAGCTGGTAGGAACCCCATTGCTGCTTCAACCGCCATACCTGCCGATGATGAATAAATAGTGAATGCATTGGAAACCGATGCCCGGTTCTCGGCTTCCAGGTTGATACGATACGGTGCTGCCACAATATGAACGAGGCAGCTGTCGGTTCGACTTCCTGACTCATTGGACACCACAACAACAGCCGTTCCCGGGCTATGTGCAACTACAGTACCCTCGGTAACCGTGGCAATGGAGGTATTGTTGCTCGACCAGGTAAGTGCCTTTGAAGTGGCATTTGAGGGATATACTGTGGCTTGTAAGGTCACTTGTGAATCGCTTTCCAAGGTAAGGGCATTTTGGTTCAGCTGAACGCTGTCCACAGGAACCGTAATTTCAGCCACCTTGGTAAACACCATACGATCCAGGTTCCATTCCCAGGTTTGGGTCCCTGCTCCGGTTAAGGCAATTGTCCGGTTCACCCCTTGCCGAAGGGTGATCTTAGTGCCGGACTGTAGGCGCTGGTAGCTTTCCCATTGACCGTTGTTGGGTACCGCATCGGTAATTTGTGGGCTGTTATTATCAATAGCTAAGGCGATAGCCGCTTGACTCATCGGGGTGCTAATATAATAGTCCACCTGGTACACCCCGCTTTCAAAATTCACCGGCAGGTTGTAACGCACCCAGTCGCCGGTGTTGACGTAATTTATGGTAGTGCCATTGATATGTGCCCCATAGCCTGAGCCACCATACGGACTATCGTTAAAAACACCTCCGGTACTGATATAGCTTTCCGCTTCAATGGTATAGGAGGTTCCAACTGTTTTGTTGGCATTTTTAGCCGGTGCAGGAACACGGATGGTGACCCCGTCGTCGCAATTGATGTACAAATCGGACTCCCAAACTCCACGGCCGTAAGTTGCCGCCCGGATCTTTTTACTGGCATAATTAATTTCCAGTTCAAAGATTTCCACATTCACCAGTCCATTGCTGAAATTAACCCAGGAACTTAAGTTGTTATCGATATAGTATACCCCCACATCGGTACCCAGGTAGATACCATCGTTGCTGCCTTCCTGAAATACCAGGGTATTTCTCCAATAGGCAGGTAAACCCGTATTGGTTAACAGTACCCAGGTAGTACCTCCATCGGTAGTTTTATATACACCAAAATTGTTGTAGGCCCAAATTTTGTTAGTATCATCAGGGTCGATCGTAAAGCCCAACACCCCGTAGTTTTGAGGAATCTGCCCGTCAATTTCCGTCCAGGTAAAGCCACCATCCTTACTGCTATACAGGCTAAGCGACTTGGTAGCATACAAATAGTTGGGATTGGCCCGCGATACCCTGATGTGGGTAAAGTTGGTCGATGGGAGTATCGCTCCGTTGGAAATATTTTCCCAGGATAAGCCCCCGTCCATCGATTTGAAAAGATCGTTGTACCCCGCATAGAGAATATTGCTGTTATTGGGATCCATTTCAAAGGGCGTAAGCCAGTTACCCACTTTCTCTACCCCATTGACCTTGGGTGTAATGTAAAATTTGGAGAGTCCTCCATTCGTTGTTTTTACCAAGCCTCCATATTGGTAGGAGCCGTAGTACGTTTTATCCAGTTCGGGACTAAACATGCATTCAAATCCATCGGCACCAAACCACTGGTGCATGGTAGACGTGTTATCCATCAGTATGGATCCATTGTCCTGGGCACCACCCAGAATCAAATCGGGATTGTCAGCCTTGCCGCCAATACGGTAGAATTGTGTGATTTCCAATCCCTGGCTCAGGTTCGCCCAGTTCTCGGCAAAATCAGCCGACTTAGAGATACCTCCATCGGTACCGCAATACAAGTTATGATCGGCGTCCCACTCCAGCGCATGAAAGTCGGCGTGAGTATAATTACCAGCACCGGCACGGTACTCCACCCAATCGGAGGTGAGCTGCCAGGTTACCGCGCCATCGGCCGATTTCCAGCTGTTGATGGATCCAACATGTACTTCGTTCGCATCCAGGGGCGACACGGTAATACATAAATCGTACATGGGCTGCGCCAAATCGTCGAGACCGGATGGGTTACCTCCCAGTATGTTCGGATTGTCGGACTGCAGGGTAAAGGATGCCCCCTGATTAATTGAACGGTACACCCCGCTAAAATGGTAATTCCCGGTAGTGGCACCATAAAGTACATACACATAATCGGGGTTTGCCGGAGAAACACCCAAAGCAGCACGGCAGTTGTACACCTCAGCTTCGGCGGGTAGAACCGTACCGCTCAGCTTTATCCAGCTTTGCCCCCCATTGGTGGTTTTATAAATTCCTCCCTTAAAGGTGGAAGCATAAAGAATCTCGGGATTCGATGGATGAAACTCCAGATCGGTCACCCGATCCCATTCCAGATATCCCGGCAAGGGCTGCAGGGTCCAGGACAAAGCTCCATTGGTGGTTTTAAACACTCCCGCTTCAGTGGCTGCATAGAGCGTATTGTTTTGTGCGGGGTGCATAATCAGTTTATACCCGGTTTTAATGGAAGGCCCCAATCCGGTGCTCATCCAGGTAGCTCCATTGTCGGTCGATTTGTACACGCCCAATGTCGCTACATCGGATCCGTCGCCATCGCCCGTCATTATGTAGAGGGTGCGGTTATTGGTTGGCGAAGAGGGATCTATCACTACACTGGACACTCCCAGTCGGGGCATACCGTCAATCATCGGATTCCAGGAATTTCCCTGATCAGCGGAACGCCATAAGCCGCCTCCGGGTGTGCCCACATACAGTATGTTCAGGTTTTCCGGATCAATGGCAACGCAATTTACCCTGCCCATACCGCCGGAATAGCCGGCAGGCAAATGATCGAAAGTGATTTTCTTTTTCGATTCCCAATTACCTTTAAAGCTGTAACCTGCTTTTTCGGTTTGGGTGTATGGATTAGCATAGTAGGTATCCCAGGTATCTTTTGTAGAGTTCGTCAATCGGCCGTTGGCATCCAGTCGGGTAGCATGGTAGTACTTCCAGCGCTCGTATTGTTTCCGCCCCGAATGTTTACCCTGAAATTTGCCTTCCCAGGCCCGATCAACAGCCAGGTTAATCTCGTCGAAGGTGGCTCCTGAAGCCGCCATCGAATCGATAATGTTCATGTAGTCCTGGGCATGCAGGCACAAACTCATGCCCCAAAGGAACAGCGAGGAATAGAAAAGTCGTGTTTTCATTTTTGATGTTCATCTAGTTTGTTTGTTTTTATTAGATGAAAACAACGACAGTTATCGCAAACCCACGGAACGACCATAGAAATAGCATCCCATACCCGCATGCAGACCCAGCAGTTATGCCGGGCAGCCGGTACAGATCAATGAAATAGAATAAATGAAAATTATATGCAACTACGTAACAGAACAGCTGATTTTAGGTTTTGATGCACGGCGTCTTCAGCTAGCCTAACGAATGTATTTGCTATATAAAAGAGTCGGGTATTTCTATAAAATGTAGTGTTTGATGTTTAGGTTAATAGATACTGTAGGTTGAATTCGATAGTAAAGGTAAATAATACTTTTATTGAATTGCACCACAGGCACACTAATTTTTGATGAATAAAAAATGTGTTTACACAAACAGTATTATTGTCTCCAATATACCGAGCAAACATTAACCAATATGCAAGCTCAACGCTTTTTTTATTGAGCCTAGCTTCAAAGAACAAAAACAAATATTGTGAATGGATCGTTTTCAAACTAGAAAATGGAAGTCTTGGCATCATCAAATAGCACTTAATATGCTGGTTGGCAGCTTTATGCTAGAGTAAAAACTCTTGAATCAAGATGAAATACCATTGCTATCGGCCAAAGATATAATGGATTTTATGGTATTTTAAATTTTATCGACATATGAAGGATGAGTTAATGCAGGAACAATTACAACAGCAACAAAATAGAAGACAGAGGGACATAGACTTCTGTTATTCAAAACAATAAATCTGTTAAAGTAGAACTAATTAAAACCGCATAAAATGAAACGCATACCCCTTTTGGTGCTAGTGCTCACCATGCTTCTTATGCCCACACTGCACGGTTGCAGTTCGGAAAAAGACATTCAGGCCCGCCGCAATTTTATGATGCCCGAGAAAACCGACCTCCCCCGGAACGATAAGTACAAGGGAGCCCAGAAGAAAAAAACCTACAAACCGAAAAAGCAGAAGAAAAAACAAACCCGAAAGTAGTACCAGCCACTTTCCGGGCGTTATGCTGTCCATAGGATGCTGGGTATATCTTTTTCTAAACAACCTTAAGGGTTTACATCCAAATCGTCGATACGTTATGTGGCATTCCCCACATCAGGCACCGACAGATTAGATGGGGAATGAAATTATCTAATCTTTTAGAGCTGATTAATTCCCTAAGCTAACGAAAAATTTTAGGGGATTTTTAAGAAAAGTTAAAGAGTAAAAAGATGATAGTGGTTGATAATAAAGGGATACAGGATAAAATAAACTAAATTTGACGTTAGTCAAGATGTTAATAACTCCCCTTACGTTCTAAGATGCCTTATACCTAAGAATTCGTATTATTACCCCGGCATACAAAATATGGGTCGAAAACTTCGGATACTAGTGCTTTTACTGATGGGTTGCAGTGCGGTTCACTGCAACGCTATCAATTTTTCTGCCGATAGTTTTACCACCCGGTACGATCGATCCAGTTTGGAAGACAGCGTAGACTACCTCCTGCATACGGCTCGTTCGAATCTCGACAGTTTACCGGAACGCGCCTGGCAGCAAGCTTGGCAAGCCAAAGCCATTTCCGAAAAAATACGTTTGCCTCTGAAAAGTGGCCTGGCCAGTTGGTATATGGGCGAGGCCAAAATAGCCAGCCAATCCTATTGCGATGCCCGCAAACAATTACTTGAGGCAGAGGAAATTCTTACCCGTGAGGCACCAGACCAGTTGGGTCAAGTATTCTTTTTACTGGCAAAGGCAAATTTGTTCCTGGCCAGCTATGAAGAGTCCAAAGACTATTTTCAAAAAGCCCTATCATTTTTTGAAAGCCGGAATAACTTACAAATGGCTGCCAATTCGTATCAAAATCTGGGTATTCTGCATCACGAGCTGAACGACCTTAAAAATGCCCAACGCTACTACACCCAAGCGCTTTCGATTAACCAAAAGTTACACAACCAACCCAATACAGCAGCACTTTATCAGAATTTAGGTCTTATTTACTACCGCAATAAAGAGTACGAAACTGCCCTGCAGTATTTTGATAAATCGTTAGTACTCTATACCCAACAGGGCGATACCTCCAACATAGCCACCACCTACAGCAATATTGGCCTGATCTGCCTGGGTCAGCACAAGTATCGGGAAGCCAACCATCAGTTTCAAAAATCGGAGGAACTCTTTGCTCAAAGCGAGTCGAAGTTTGGACTCATGTGGGCCAACCACAATATGGGTACAGCCCAATTGCACCTTCAAAACATAACAAAGGCAAAAGCATACTACCAGAAAAGTATGGAAATTGCCCAAAACTGCCAAAGCCCCGAGGGGGTTCTGTCCAATCTCGATGCACTTTCGGAACTCCATGCACAAACGGGAAACTATGAAGAAGCCTACTTTTACTATGTGGAATATACCCAACTCCGCGATTCGATTCATTCGGTAGAAACACGGCAAAAAATTAACGAACTGGAAAGCCTTTACCAGTCAGAAACCCGCGAAAAACAGCTGAACGAAAGCCAACTGCAGGTACAACAGCAAAAATCACAGAAACTGATTATTGCCATACTGCTGTTGCTGGTAACTGTTATGGCTGTACTTTTATATCTGGCCTACCAGCGAAAGCAAACTTCCTTTCAAAAAATTCATTCCAGTAAAAAGAAGCTTGAAAACATACTTCATGCCAAAAATAGAGAACTGGAAGACCAGATCAGCGTACGGAAAATAGCCGAAGAATCGGATAAGTTGAAATCGGCGTTTCTGGCCAACATGTCGCATGAACTGCGCACTCCAATGAATGCAATCATTGCCTTCTCGAATTTCCTTCGCGACCCCGACCTTACCCCTGAGAAACACGACGAATACCTCGATCACATCACCGGGGCAGGGGACAGCCTGCTGCGTCTGATCGATGACATCATTGACATTGCCAAGCTGGAAGCCAAACAGTTAAAAATAGCCATAGGACCGGTTAATATCAGCCGTATGCTACGGGAGTTGCATAAAATGTATGCTAAAATTAAAATTAAGAACCAGTATCCCGCCTCCCTGCAACTGGCACAAGACGAATCCAAAGATTATATTGTCAATACAGACATCATCCGGATCAGACAGGTGATCAGCAACCTGATCGATAATGCGTTTAAATACACTCCGGAAGGAAGCATCGAATTTGGGGTCAATCCCACCGGGGACGGTTTGCTGTTTTTTATACGCGACACCGGAATTGGTATTCCTGACGATAAAAAGGAAAGCATTTTTGATCGTTTTCAACAGGTGGAAAGCGGATTGAACCGTAAATTTGGCGGTACCGGTTTGGGTCTGGCTATTTGTAAAAATCTGACCGAATTGCTGGGCGGTAAAATCTGGTTTGAATCCAAACCCGACGAAGGAAGTGTTTTTTATGTACTCCTGCCGGCCAATAACCTGCGTGCCGTTGAAAAACATGAAACACAGCCATCGACCAAAGAAAGAAGAAATAAAATCTTTGATTGGAACAACAAAACCATTCTGATTGCCGAAGACGAAGAATTAAACTTCAGGGTATTGAGTTCGTGCCTGAAGAAAACCAATGCCCGGTTACTTCGGGCAAACGACGGAGCTCACGCCGTAGACCTTTGCCTTAAAGAACACATCGACCTGGTACTCATGGACATTCAGCTACCGGTGATGAACGGGTACGAAGCCACTCAGCGTATTAAATCGCACAAGAATGTTCCCGTTATCGCCCAAACCTCCTTTGCCATGGCCAACGAAAAAGAACTCTGTATTCAGGCCGGCTGCGACGACTATCTGACCAAACCCCTGGATCTGGATCAACTCTTACTGCGAATTGATCTGCTAATCGCCTGAAAAATCCACCCGAGTTCAGTATATTCGTAATTGAACTTTCATTTGGTGGCTAAAACGTTTGGAACATGAAGAAAGGAATTCTTGCTGCGGCAATTGTTTTGTTGCTTATTATAAGTTATCTCCTGGTGCGGAAACCCATTTCGGCGAACCTCAACACCCAAGGGCTGGCCGCCTTCGACAGTGCGGCTTATCCCCGGGCGGAAGAACTTTTCAGAAGAGCCCTGCGATGGAAATACCATTCTGCCGAAATAGCTACCAACCTGGTAAAAAGCCAACTGGCGCAGGACAGCCTTAAACGGGCAGCAAACACCCTCGAAAAACTCCTCAAACTGGCTCCCAATTCGGCCGAAACCCAGGCACTTCAAGGACAACTCCTGGTGATGAATAAAGAATATCAACAGGCGCTCCCCCTATTAACCGGAGCGCTCTCCCAGGACTCCCTGCTGGCCTATGCCTACTTCTACCGGGGTATTGCCTATGCCAACCTGGACAGTCTGGAACAGGCCGCCAGCGATTATTTAAAAGCCCAACAGCTGAATTCCACCAACCGAAAAGCCCTGTACGAAGGAGCTGCCATTTATGGCAAACTCGAAAATTTCGATGCCGCCATTGCCAGCTACAACAAAATTCTGGCATTGGAACCCTCCAACGCCACTGCTTATTATGAAAGAGGCAATTTCAAATTGCGTATTCTGGACTATTCGGGTGCCGATTCCGACTTTACCACCGCTCTGCAGCTGCGCCCCAATTTGTACGAGGCACATTACGCTCTGGGAAAAAGTTATGCTTTTCAGGAAAAATACCCCGATGCCATACAACATTTCGAAGCCAGTCTTTCGGGAAAATATAAAATCCCCGAATCGCATTACAACATTGGACTGGCCTCTTTAAAACTGAACCAGCTGAAACAGGCCAATCAACATCTGAAGCTGTGTACCTCCATCATACCCAACAACCTCTACCTGGGTAAAGCATACTTCATGCTGGGAGTAGTGGAAATGATGCAAAACAACAATCCGTCCTCCATCCCCTACTTTACCCAGGCCATTTCCTGCGATTCGCTGTATACCGAAGCCTATTTTAACCGGGGTATTGCCAACGGTATGCTGGAACACTATGCCGATGCCATTGCCGACATGAACCGTTGTTTGGCTTTGGGTAAAAAAACCTCCGAGGTCTATTTTGCTCTGGGCGTGTACAAAATCAGCCAGACCCATTACACCGAAGGCTGCGAAGCACTGAGCATAGCTGCTCAGATGGGCGATCAGAAAGCACTTGCCATGCAAAAACAATATTGCCGGTAAAACCGGGCATCCCCTGCAAAATGAAAAAGTATGCACAACAGAATTATCTTTGCCCTTCTGATGCTCGGCGGGTCAATCCTCTCCACTACGAACGCACAGGATACCATATTGGTCGAAAATGTGTACCGGCACGAACTGCAAAACGGTAAACCCACCTGGAACAAGCAGGTAGTGTATCAAAACACCTACACTCCACAAGGCCGGTTGATACAGCGCATTGATTATTCCGACAGTTCGGCGGCAGCCACGAGCTTTACCTTTTATTTCTACACCGAATTTGACTCGCTGCTGTCCGTTGAAAAATACAATCCCAACAACGAAATAGTAGAAATTCAACGCTATAGCTATACCAACCAACACTTACCTGCTACCCGAGTAACTTACCAGCGTATAGATCATCAACTTATACCCGTTCAGTCGACACAATATGTCTATCAGGGTTCTCAACGTACCGGTCTGACCGAATTCAACCAGAACAGCAAAATGATTCACAAATCGGTGCTTCAGAAAAATAATGGTACCACCACCCAGTCCGACAAGTTTTCCAAACAGCATCCATCGGGTATGAAAAGCCAGTTTACCGTCTGGAGCACCAAAGATAGCCATACCCTGTCTAAAAAGGTGGAAACCACCGGCTACCAGTCCGGAAACCGGGTGGAAGTATTTGAAATAGAAAACGATTCGCTAACCGGTCAACTTGCTGAAATACGAGCGTACAACAATACAGGAGACTTAACCGGACGCACGGTATTTCTTTGGAATGCAGACGGCAGTCCCAAAATTCAAAAGAAACTTAACGCCACAGGACTTTATCTCGAAAACCTGAGTTTCGTACGTTTCGAGCATGTGGTCTTTCTCGGAAAACACGAAATGTACCGTCTAAATAACGAATAATCTGTCTGACTCCGGAATCATTCCGGAAGGGTGCAAAAATGATTTCACGTTACAAATCGAGCAACTGTTGTTCCACCCCGCGGGAGCCTGACAACAGTCTGTAGGGTGCTTCAATCAGTTCCTTCACCTTAACCAGAAAACTTACTGAGTCGCGCCCGTCAATCACACGGTGATCGTAAGACAAGGCCACGTACATCACAGGCCGAATTTCTACCTTTCCCTTAACAGCTACCGGACGTTCCACAATATTGTGCATACCCAGTATGCCTGACTGTGGAGGATTAATTATTGGGGTGGAAAGCATGGAACCAAATACCCCGCCGTTGGTGATGGTAAACGTGCCACCGCTCATTTCTTCAATGCTTAATCGAAAAGCACGTGCGCGGCTGGCCAATTCGGCAATCTCTTTTTCAATTTGAGCCACTCCTTTCGACTCCACGTTGCGCAACACCGGCACCATCAGCCCTTTATCGGTTTGCACCGCAATAGCAATGTCGGCATACTGGTGCGAAATAATGGCATCCCCGTCGATCAAGGAGTTCACCCTCGGAAATTGCTGCAGGGCAATAGCCACCGCTTTGCTAAACAGCGACATGTAACCCAGTTTCACCCCGTGTTTTTCGCTAAAAGCTTTTTGATACTGCTGACGCAAATGGATGGCTGCGCTCATATCAATTTCGTTGAAAGTGGTCAGCATGGCGGTTTCGTTCTTTACTGCCACCAAACGGGTGCTCAGTTTTTTTCTTAGTTGCGAGATGGGTTCGCTCCGGGTTTCGCGGGAAAATGCGTTTTGGGGTTTTTCGGCTACAGCCGCATTGTCCGGGTTATCGAGTACGCGTTTCACCTCGTGGGAGGTCAGTTTTTTAAGTCCCCGAATAATGGCATCCACATCCACCCCTTGCTCTTCCATAAGTTTTTTAGCCAAAGGTGTTACTTTTACCTCCTTATTTTCCGGTGAAATAGGGGATTCCGTTCTATCCTTCTCTTCTGTATGGTCCTTTTGCTGACGAGCCACCTCCGGAGCAGCCTGGTTATTCATGGCCGGTTTCTTAGAAGATGTAACCGCTGTCTCGGCTGTGGTCAGGTTCTCCCTGATCCTGTCACTTTCCTCTACAACCACCGATGTATCAATGGTACAGGCCACAGTACCCACTTGTACTGTTTCGCCTTGTGCTACCAGAATTTTAATCCGGCCGGCCTTCTCGGCAATGAGCGGAAGGGTGGCCTTATCCGATTCAACTTCAGCTATTTCCTGGTTCTTGCCAACCAATGCCCCATCGGCTACCAGCCAATTGGCCAGTACCACTTCGGTGATGGATTCGCCGGGACTGGGTATGCTAATTTCTACAATCATAGCCATAGCTTATTTCTCTACAAAATACTTGAATTGTTTTAACACCTGTTCCCGGGCACTGCCATCTTTGCAGGCCAATCCACAGTACTTACGCTGCAACTCGCAAACGCACTCGCGAAACACTTTACCAATAATTTCTTCCTGCTGCATCTGATGGATTTTGGCCAGACCGGTGGCAGGACTGCCGCTGGAAGTACGGGCAATGGGATAGATCTCGTGTGGATCGAACCCGTTTTTCACCTGCTTCCAGGCACCCATATTGGAGGGTTCCTCCTGAACCCACAAATTGAGCATCGAATTGCGGTACTTCCGGAGTATGGCATCCACCCGTTCTTTCGGGAACGGATGAAGTTGTTCTATACGAATCAGGGCAATATCGCGGGCATTGTATTGTTGTTTCCTGGCCAGTAAATCGTAATAAATTTTTCCGGAACAAAACACCACGCGACGTACCTCATCCACATCCACCTGTGTATCGTCAATGACCGACTGAAAACGTCCATCGGCCAAATCTTCGAGGCTGGATACACACTGCGGGTGGCGCAACAAACTTTTGGGGGTGAATACTACCAGGGGCACCCGGATATTGCGAAACATTTGCTGGCGCAACAAGTGGTATAAATTTGCCGGTGTGGAAGGAACCGTTATTTGCATGTTGTTTTTGGCGGCCAGCGATAAAAACCGCTCAATACGGGCACTGGAATGTTCAGGCCCCTGCCCTTCGAAACCATGCGGTAAAAAGAGCACGAGTCCATTCATAACTCCCCATTTCTCCTCTGCCGACGATATGTACTGGTCAATGATTACCTGGGCAACGTTATGAAAATCGCCGAACTGAGCCTCCCAGATGGTTAGTGCCCGGGGCATGGCCAGGGCATAACCATATTCGAAACCTAACACCCCATACTCATTCAGCGGAGAATTATATACGTGAAAGGGTGCCTGATGCTCTTTCAGATATTTGATCGGGGTGTAAGTTTTGTCGGTCTTCTCAATAATATGTGATGCATGCCGGTGAGCAAAGGTACCCCGTACACTGTCCTGCCCGCTCAGGCGGACCGGAAAGTCTTCGTATACCAACGTGGCATAGGCCAGAAGTTCGCCCATGGCCCAGTCGAGTCGGTTGTCTTGCAGCATTTGCCGGCGGTCGGCCACCAGCTTGTAGGTTTTATTGATAAATTTTTCGTCCGAAGGAAGGGAACAAATCTTTTCGCCCAGTTCCAACAACAACTGCTTATCCACTCCATTGGGAAAATGCTTCTCGAAGTCGTCGGGCTCGGCAAATTTAAAGTCCTTCCAATCGCTATGTAAAAAACGCTGAATTTTCACCTTACCCAAAGTTCGGGAGATGTCCAGTTTTTGATCGAGAAATTCATCAAACTCGTGTTCAATTTTTTGAATATCCTCCAGGGTGTAAACGCCTTCTTCCAAAAGCCGTTTGGCATAAATCTCGCGTGGGTTGGGATGCGCCGCTATGGCTTTGTACAGGGTGGGCTGAGTATAGCGGGGCTCATCGCCTTCGTTATGTCCGTATTTCCGGTACGAAAGAATATCGATGAATACATCGGTATAGAAGCGCTGCCGGTATTCCATGGCCAGTTGCACGGTATGCACCAGTGCCTCCACATCGTCGCCATTAACATGGAAGATGGGACATTTGGTCACTTTCCCGATATCCGTGCAATAGGTACTGCTGCGGGCATCGAGATAGTTGGTGGTAAAACCTACCTGATTGTTGATCACAATATGTATGGTTCCTCCGGTACGGTAACCATTGAGATCCATCATTTGGATTACTTCGTACACCACCCCCTGGCCGGCAATAGCAGCATCGCCATGAATGAGGATAGGTGCCAGTTTGGTAAAATCGCCTTTGTACTTCTTCTCAATCTGCCCACGTGCAATTCCCTGAATAACGGGCGAAACCGCCTCCAAATGTGAGGGGTTGGGAGCCATATTCAAATCGATAATGGCACCGCTCTCCAACTCGTAACGGTTCCCGTAGCCCAGGTGATACTTCACATCGCCCAGGGCAATATCATCATCGTAGGCTTCGGCAATAAATTCCTGAAAGATATTCTCGTAGGGCTTCTTCAGAATATTCGCCAAAACATTGAGCCTGCCCCGGTGCGCCATGCCAATGGCAAACTCGGAGATTCCCAGTTTCGAACCAGTTTCAATAATATAATGAAGCGCCGGTATAAGGTTTTCGGTGCCTTCCAGCGAAAAGCGCTTCTGCCCTACAAACTTGCGATGAATAAATTGTTCAAAACCCACGGCTCGATTTAACAGACCGAACATCTTTTTCTTCTCCTCCACTGTATACCGGGACTGGTTCCTCGTTTTTTCGATTCGATCCTGAATCCATTGTATTTTTTCGGGAGACCGGATGAACAGGTATTCGGAACCAATGGACTTACAGTAGGTTTCTTCAAGAAAGGCCACAATGTCCTTCAGGGTTGACGGTCCCAGGCCAATGTCGGTTCCTGCCTGAAATACGGTAGGTAAATCGGTACGGGTTAAACCGTAATTTTCAATTTCAAGGGTAGGGGTATAAGAGCGCCGCTGACGCACCGGATTGGTTTTGGTAAACAAGTGTCCGCGCCGGCGATACCCATTAATCAGGTTAATCACCTTAAATTCCTTATCGACATGCACGTGGTGTTGAGTACCGGTTTCGGGAAAATTGGCACGAGCAAATTCAAAGCCTTTAAAAAACATCCGCCACGAGGTGTCCACCCGGTTCGGATCCTGCAAGTACTGTTGATACAACTTTTCAATAGCTTCTACATCACCATTTCCAAGAAAGGAGAGTTCATCCATACAACTAGTGTAAACGGTTCGATTCTTTAAAATTAATAAACTTTTAAAAGCATCCGCCAAAACGGCGCTTAATGTCCTCCTATCAACAGGTAAATTGGAAAATAGTTGCATGTTTGTTATTATAGTCATTTTTACTATTTGTATTTCGAAGCGAATACATATCTTTAAACGCTTTTTAAAACTAATAGGACCTATGATAATTGGAGTACTTCGTGAGCCCGATTACGAACACCGGGTTGTTATTACCCCCGATACTGTTCAAGCACTTGTTAAGCTTAAAACACAGGTGTTTGTAGAAACCGATGCGGGAATTGCCGCTACTATTTCCAACGATCACTATACCCAGGCAGGAGCCCGGCTAGGCACCCGCGACGAGGTGCTAACCCAGTCGGATGTATGCCTTAAAATTCATCCGCTTACGGAAGCCGAACTTGAAAAACTGAAGGACAACCAGGTGGTACTGGCTGCCATGAACCCTTTCTTCAACCAGGAGCTGGTGAAAAAACTGACCGAAAAGAAGCTCACCTGTTTCAGCATGGAAATGGTTCCCCGTATATCGCGAGCCCAGTCCATGGATATCCTGTCGTCGCAGGCTACTGTTGCCGGATACAAAGCCGTACTGGATGCAGCCATGCACCTGCCCAAATTCTTTCCCATGTTTATGTCGGCGGCAGGCACAATCAAACCCGCCAAAGTACTCATACTGGGAGCTGGTGTTGCCGGACTGCAGGCCATTGCCATTGCCCGCAAACTGGGAGCTGTGGTGGAGGTGTTCGATGTACGCTCGGCCGTAAAAGAAGAGGTAATGAGCCTGGGAGGTAAATTTGTGGAAGTGGCGGGTGCAACCGAAGACGCTTCAGCCGGTGGCTATGCTGTTGAACAAACCGAAGAGTTCAAGAAAAAACAGGCAGACCTGATTGACCAACATGCCCGTGCAGCCGATGTGGTGATCTGTACGGCTCAGATACCCGGACGTAAAGCCCCTCTGCTGATTCGGAAGGAAACGGTTGCCGGCATGAAACACGGCTCGGTGTTAATCGACCTAGCCGCCTCCACGGGAGGAAACTGCGAACTTACCCAGAATGGCAAAACCGTGGTTGAGCATGGTGTACAACTGATTGGAAAGTCGGATTATCCTTCGGATATGGCTTTCGATGCCAGCTCGATGTACGGTAAAAACATGCTGAACTTTCTGAAGCTCCTCATAGATGAAAACGGCAACCTGATTCTGAATTTCGAGGATGAAATTATTAAAGGAACCTGCCTGACCCATGCCGGAGAAATTGTTAATGAACGTGTTAAAAACGCTTTGAACTAGATTACTATGGAACAACTGCTGCTTTATTTTAACGAATACAAGGAAGCCCTGTTTATCATTGTGCTTTCCATCTTTTTAGGTATTGAGGTGATCTCGCATGTTCCCTCGGTTTTACACACCCCGCTGATGTCGGGAGCCAATGCCATTAGTGGTGTCATCATCATTGGAGGAATCATTCTGCTGGGACATGCGGACATTTCGCGCCTCTCGCTGGAGATGATCCTGGGCATACTGGCTGTTCTTTTTGGCACCCTCAATGTGGCAGGAGGTTTTGTGGTTACCGACCGCATGCTGGATATGTTCAAAAAGAAACGAAAATAATCCACCCGTCATTTCACATCCACTTATCAAGTATTGACTTTAACCAGAAAGAATATCATGTCAGAATATACCTTGGAAACCGGACAAACCATTTTGGAACTTAGCTACCTCGTAGCTGCCATTCTATTTGTTATCGGACTAAAACGCCTCAGCCACCCCGAAACCGCCAAGCGCGGAAACCTGTACGCAGGTGTCGGTATGCTGTTGGCTATGATTACCACCCTCGTCCTGCATAAGAACGTGCACGGCCAGAGCATTCCGCTGTCCAATGCCATTTTAATTATACTGGTAATTGCCATTGGAACCGTAATTGGTTCGGTAATAGCCCGTCGGGTAAAGATGACCGCCATGCCTCAATTGGTATCCTTTTACAATGCCACGGGAGGAGCGGCATCGGGTTTGGTGGCTCTTATGGAATTTGGCAATCCGGACAATAGCTCGGCTCTGGTAACCCTGCTGGGGCTGATTATTGGCAATGTGGCCTTCAGTGGCAGTATGGTAGCCTATGGCAAGCTCGATGGCTGGATCAAAGACTGGCGTTCGCCCCTGATGAAATACATCAACCTGGCAATGCTGGCATTGGTGGCAGGCATCACTGTATACCTGCTAGTGGTTCCGGAACCCGTTTTCGGTGCTATGGCCATTCTCTACCTGTTGTTCACCATCTCGCTGGTGTACGGGGTATTCTTTGTAATGCCCATTGGAGGCGCCGATATGCCTGTAGTAATTTCGCTATTGAATTCCTTCACCGGTATTGCAGCAGCCATGGCTGGTTTTATTTACAACAACCAGGCGATGATTCTGGGTGGTATCTTTGTGGGTGCTGCCGGAACCATTCTCACCATTTTGATGTGCCGAGCCATGAACCGTTCTCTCCTTAACGTGATTATTGGTGCCTTTGGAGGAGGTGGTGCAGCCGCCGCTGTCAATCAGGAGATTGGGATTATTAAGGAAATTTCGCTGAGCGATGCCTCGGTACTGTTGAATTATACTTCCAAGGTAGTTATTGTACCCGGTTATGGGTTGGCTGCTGCACAGGCACAACACACTTGCAGCGAGCTCGATAAGTTGCTCACCGAGCGGGGCGTGGAAGTTAAGTATGCCATACACCCGGTGGCCGGACGTATGCCGGGACATATGAATGTACTCCTGGCAGAAGCCGATGTACCCTATGAGAAACTGGTGGAAATGGATGACATCAACCCGGAATTGCCCAACACCGATGTGGTGATCGTAATTGGTGCCAACGATGTGGTGAACCCGGCTGCGCACGACGATCCTTCGAGCCCCATCTACGGCATGCCCATTATCAATGCACACGAGGCTAAAAATATTATTGTGATGAAACGGGGAATGGGTAAAGGCTATGCGGCTATCGAAAATTACCTGTTCTACAACGATAAAACACGCATGCTGTTTGGCAACGCCAAAGAAACCCTGCAGAAGCTGGTGGCTGAAATTAAGAATTTGTAGACCATCACTCAGTTAGTAAAAAAACGATCCCACAAGCAGGTTTCCTGAGGAAATTAGCTTGTGGGATCGTTCATTTTGTTATGAATCCGTTCTTACCTTTCGGAGTTAGCAACCATCCTTTTATATGCCTCCTCATGCGAAGCTATAAAAGCCTCAAATGAATATTTACGGGTAAGGATTTCGTAAGCCTCCTCCCCCATCTGAATGGCTTTCTGCTTGTTCTGAATCAGTTCTGAAATTTTATTGGCTACGGCCCGATAATTTTTCACCGGAATAATAAAACCACTGCGATCATGCGCAATGACTTCCTGATTGCCAGTATCCGTGGTTATTATGGGCTTCTTATATTTCATAGCCTCCAAAATAACATAGGGCAGTCCTTCCCATAATGAGGTACTAACAAATACATCTATAATGCCAAATATTTTGTAAATATCCTGGACATAATCCGGTAAGTATCACGTTTTTTTCTAAACCCAGTGCAAAAATCAGTTTGAGTAACTCATTTCTTAATTCGCCGTCACCAGTAATGAGAAAAATAGTTTCCGGGTGTGATTTCAGCACTTCGCTGGCGGCAAAAATAAATGTTTCCCAGTCCTTTTGCGGGGCTAATCTGCCTACAGATCCAACAATGAATTTACCTTCCGGTATATCATAAGTGCTCCGTATATCTTTAATCTCAGATGTATGGATATATTCGTTAAAATCGATAGCGTTGTTGATATTAAGAATCTGCCTTTCAGAAATAATCTTATTTTTAATAATTTCCTTTCTCTCGCCTTCAGAAACCACAATGTAGGAGGTTATCTTAGCCAGTATTTTTTCCAATCCAATATATACGTTCCGTTTAACACCTGACAATCCTTGAAAATAGAAGCAATGAGGGGTGTATAAAACATGTTTACAGCCCACCATAAAAGCAGCAATCCTAAACAAACCACCTGCTTTTGAGCTGTGAGGATGAATAATATCGAACTTTCCTTCCTTGAAGATTGCTATCAACTTGGCGGTATTGTAAAAATCACTTACAATATGGATTTCTTTTCGGATGGAATGATATATTAGATTGACGCCTGCATTCCTTATTTTTTCAATATCGGCGCAGGCATCTTCGTCTCTATTGCTGGATAAAATAACCGTTATATCAAAAAGCTCTTTATCGATATGATCCACCAAATAGGCAAGATGCTTCAGTGCCCCTCCACCCACAGCCTCCAGTCCGTATAAGATTTTAATCCTTTTCAAGATAAAATGTTTGTTTCTGATTGAGTTACATCCCTGACCATGGTATCTGCCGCCAAGAATGGTTGTGAACAGTATTTGTCAAAGATCTCCAGTAGTGTTTTTGTACTTGATCGAATGTCCAACTTGTCCTCAGCTAATCTTTTAGCGTTACCAATTATCAGTTGTCGCAGAGAATGGTCGGTTATAAGCACTTTAATAGCATTCGCAATGCCCAGCTCATTCCGTTCGTCCACCAGTATTCCGGTTATCCTATCTTTTATAACTTCAGGTATAGCCGAAACCGGGGTAGCAATAACCGGAACTTCACTCAACATGGCTTCAACAATAACGTTGGGCAGTCCATCCCTGTCCCCATTGGTGCAAACGACAGATGGCATTACAAATACATCAGCTTGCGCAAAATACGCACGTAGTTCTTGCTGGGGTACGAAGGGTATGATATCAATAGCATGAAGAAGGTCCCTGGCGTTAATGTACTTTTCCAAGGTCGATTTAAGTGGCCCTTCACCGATAATGGTGCAATGAACTTTCATTCCCTGCAATAATAGTGCTTCAACAGCCTTAATTACATATATCAACCCCTTTTTTTCAACTAACCTGGCAACGGAAACTAGATGTACCTCACCACCCGTATTGCTTCGGGAATCTATCGGAGGCCATTTTTCCAGACGAATTCCATGGTAGACCCGAAATAGTTTGTTTTTATAGGCTCCGTGGGTAAGTTCATTTAAGTAATTCTTGTTGTAATCGGTGCAGGTCACTAAAAATTTCAAGGTTGGTAGATGTTGGAGGATCTTCAACTGGTTGGTATAAATATCCTGGGCATGAACCGTACAGCTATAATCCACCTTTAACATGCTCGATAAATACCGGGCAATATCCACAGATATAAAGGCAAAATGGGCGTGAATGTGATTACATTGTAATTTCCTTTGCGCAAAATACAGACTGATCCCATAATATCGAAAGGTATTCAGGAAATGCGTAAAAGAAAACAGATTGGTTAGTGGAATACGGAAAAAGGAAATCGGAGAACGAAGAAATGGAATAATGGGAAGGTAAAAATACAGGCCGGGCAGGTAATGAATAACGGCCTTTAGTTGATTTATCTCCGGCAGGTTCTTAATAAATCTTTTTTGTCTCTTTAATACACATAACTCAATATCCATCCCATTATTCTCGAACTGCAGGATTTCATTGAGGATAAAATATTCCGTGGGAGAAGGGAATTTTTCTACAACATATGCGATCTTTAATTTTTGCATTCAAAAGGCTATTTCACAACATGTCGAAAGTACATTTTATTGATTCAATTGTGCAACAGTTTTTATGCTATCACTAAAATACTGCAATGGAATTAACCCGCTACAAACCAGGTTATGAAAATAGCTCTCAGCAATAATTTTATGCCCTTCATGAGAAGTATGTCCATCAGCTTCTCCATAGGACAAATCGCCCTTTGTTTCAAGATCAGATCCAAAATACTTATTACCCGTACTCAAAATAAAGTCTTTAAGTTTTTGATCATTTACTGTTTTTTGAGAATATACCAGCGTAATATTTCGTTCTTTTAAGAACATGCCAATATCACGTAATGCTGCATAGCTTTCTTTCATACTTAATCTCTTTAAATTTTTAAATTCATCAATCCGAATGACCTGTTCCAAATATTCGCTCGCCCGCATCCTATTTCGTAATAATGGCATATGGCCCATTATTTTTGTTACAGTATTATCATTTTCACAATAATATTTACATATTAATCTAAAAGAATATGAATAATCAAAGAACAGTTTGAACCAGGAAAACTGATAATGAGTATTTTCGATGTATTCTTCAATTTGAGAACGAGCATCCCAATCGCTGTAATCTAGTAAGAATTTTTTATACTGCGTACGATACACTAAATTAGAGTGCAATGGTACCCAACCCGTAAAAACGATCATATCTGGTTCATACGCCAGTAAATATTCTTTGATAAACTTTAGCCTTTCTACTTCCCTGAGTGCTCCATCAACGGAAGCATTAATTATTTGAATACGGCAATTCAACTTTCTAAATTTTTCTCGAATTAATCCAATATAACTGTAAGGCCCAATATCATCGGATGCCCCTATGAAAACAATGCGGTAGTAATCTTTATTCTCATTCAGATCCACATGAAATTCATCAAAATTCCCGTACTCGTTTCCCCACATATATGATGTGTATGCCGGGTTAACAATAGTATCATATGAATCTGGCTTATACTTATATCCGACAACGGAATCAGGCATGTAAACAGCTGGATAATGCCTCATTTTTAATTTTTGAGCACAAAATTTCCGTAATAAGAGCTCACTTATTGTACAAATTAA